>CAJCIM010000066.1 GCA_903970395.1 Acidobacteriaceae bacterium | reverse complement strand
TGAAACTTTGCGGCAAGGACGGAGATCCGAGCGCCTGCCGCGAGGTAGCTGTCCCGCTGGTCTTGGGCAAGAATTCCTAAACGAGCTATCGGGTCGAAACCATACACAAGAGAGAGGCGGCCTTCAGGCCGCCTCTCTCTTTGTTGCATAGAAGCTAAATCTTACGCCTTGCGGTCGACCTCGCGCAGGCGTGCAGCCTTGCCGCGAAGCGCGCGCAGGTAGAACAGCTTCGAGCGGCGCACCTTATAGCTACGCACCTTCTCGATCTTGTCCACAACCTTCGAGTTGTAAGGGAAGATGCGCTCGACGCCCTGGCCGAAGCTCATCTTACGAACGGTAAACGTACCCTGGGGGCCCTTGCGAGTGGCAATGACCATGCCCTCGAACGCCTGCAGACGCTCCTTCTCGCCTTCTTTGATCTTCACCTGTACGCGAATGGTGTCGCCGGGGGCGAAGTCAGGGAGATCGGTGCGCTGGAGCTTGTCGGCCAGCTTCTGCATAATCGGATGGATAGACATGATGGTGTTCCTTACGTAAAGTCGCAGGACTCAGTTTACATCAGAGTCGGCAGTTTTGCAGCCGATTTCCACAAAAAGCCGAGGAGCGGGTGTGCTGCATGGCACCTTGGGTGGTTCACTACTGCGGAAGCCTGAATACCACGCCCGCATTGCGATTGGCAGCCTCGGTAGCGGCAACATCGAGATCGGCGACCGGTACATCGCGCAGCCGGCGTCCGTCCACCACCGTCAGCGTCGTTTTCGTCAGCATGTAGTTGTGAATCTGCTGTGGTGGTCTGCCGTCTTTGAAGATCAGCATCACGGCGTCCTCGAACGCTGGCTGTGCTGCTGTTGCCACCCTAGTTTCAGCGTACTGCTCCTGGCCGTACGCCCCCTCCTGCTCGTCAACATCCTGCGGAGCTGCTATGTATGGTGGCTCGACGTCCGGGCCCATCTCGGCGGAGGGGTTGTAGCCATAGTCGTAATCGTCGGGGTAGCCAAGCTCCCAAGGCGTTAGCCACGCGCCGGACGCATAGGGATAGGCCGCAACGTATGTTCCCTCAAACCGCCCATTGCGGTAGCGCGGACCGGGATTGGGGGTATACGGACGCCGGATGCTGCGTGCCGCAACTGGCGCGGTACGATACGCCGGGCGCGATCCATACGCTGGATACGGCGAACGAGCGTATGGGCGCGATGAAGCCATTCGCGCGCTCGGCGCATATCCACGAACAAACGGGCCACGATAACCTAGAGCAGAGAAGGAACGAGTCCCTACGCTGCCACCCGAAAAGCCGCCCCGAAACGAAGGAGATGAGGGCGCACTCCGGGCACCGAACCCACCGCCCGCGTGTACGGCACCACCCCGCTGTGCGGAAGCCTGCCAAGCCAACGTTGTGAATACGAATGTTGTTGCGGCAAGCCATCTCATGGCAGAATCCTACGCCTCTGCAGCGTTAGACGTTGCGATCCGTATATTCGTTCATCCGGCATCCGGAGGCCAGCCCAACTCCGCCAGATACTCGCGGTCGTCGTTGCTCAGGTCGGCATTTTGCAGCAGGTCCGGCCGATTAGCCAGCGTCTTGGCCAGAGCAGCCTGCCGCCGCCACCTGCGAATAACGAGGTGGTCCCCTCCGCCCAGCGCTTCAGGGATAGTCATCCCGTTCCACTCCGCAGGTCGGGTGTAGTGCGGGTAGTCCAGCAGGCCGCCGGAGCCATGCGTGGCGCGGGGAACACCATCGGCAGTCATCGTCTCGGCGGGTTCGTCGCCCTCGCCAAAGCTCTCATAACGCGAGGAGTCGGCATGACCGAGCACCCCAGGTAGCAACCGCACGACCGCATCTACGACCACTGCCGCACCCAACTCGCCGCCGGAGAGCACATAGTCGCCGATGGACAGTTCCTCGTCGCACAGCATCTGGCTGACGCGCTCATCCACGCCCTCATAGCGTCCGCAGATCAGTACTACGCGCTCAAAAGTTGCTAAACGACGTGCCTCTGCCTGGGTAAACCGACGTCCCTGGGCCGACAGCAGCACCACACGTTCCCGCTCGCCGCGCTGACCCTTCGGCTGCAACTGTAGCGTTTCGAGACACTCAAAGAGGGGCTGCGCTTTGAGCACCATTCCCTCGCCGCCACCGAAAGGACGGTCGTCCACGGTGCGGTGGCGGTCGTGGGTGAAGTTACGTAAGTCGTAGGTCTTTACCTCGGCCAGGCCCTGCCGAAGAGCCCTTTCGAGAATTCCATGCCCCAAAATGCCGCTTCCGAGCGACTCCCGGGTGCCGTTTGCCTCTACGCCGGCCGCGCCGAAGAACTCCGGAAAGATCGTCACGATCTCAAACAGCATCGTCGTGCTCCGTATCTTTGCTGCCTTCCTCGTCACCGATCTCCTCACCGCTGACCAACCCCTCAGGCAGGTGCATCGTCACGCGCCGGGCAGCCACATCGACACGATCGAGCCATGCACGGATGAAGGGCACAAGCACTGGCTCATCCTCGCCGGGGATCTCCACCACCAGCAGCTGCGCTGCGTCGTCGAGTCGGCGGCCATCGGAGCCGACAGGGAACTCAAGGTCGACGATCGTGCCCAGCTGTTCGTCGCCATCGAAGAACGAGCAGCCCACCAGGTCGCTGACGAAGAACGTGTCGGCGTCGAGCTGCGGCATCTCGTCCGCCGGGATCAGCACACGGCGTCCAGCAAGCGCCTCCGCATCGTTGATGCTCTCGCACCCGCTCAGCTTCATCACAAGCCGCCCCGCGTTGCGTCCTGTCGGTGTCCAGCAGTCTTCGAGCACGCGTGAAGCCTCGCCCACTGTAGGTTCCAACGTTGTGCCAGCCATGTGCACGGTGCGGCCCTTCGCAAATACTTCGGCGAGGTCCGTCAGCGGCTCGGCCAATAGCTCACCGCGGCGTCCCTGCGGGCGCAATAGCATAGCGATGGCAATCCAGCCGCCGGTGATGGGGGATGTCGATGTTGTGGTGCTCAAACAGAAGGGCTCCTTTGCCGCGCGATCATCGCTCTGGGCTGCGGGCATAGACCGGCGGCGCAGGGCTGCCTTAGTCTATCCCGCGCGCCCGGTCTGAACCGCGGCAGCGGAGATTGCGGAAGCTACTCCTCGCCTTCGGACGCTCCGCCGACAACTCTGCCTGCCTCGACGATGTCGAGCGCAAAGCGGCTCTGCAGCTTCATGCTTGCCGCGCTGAGAATGGTGCGCAACGACCGCGCGGTGCGGCCCTGCTTTCCAATCAGCTTGCCGATGTCCGTGGCTGCGACATGCAATCTCAAAACGTGAGAGTCCTGCGCCTGAAGAACCTCGACGCGGACAGCAGCCACATCGTCCACCAGGGCTCGCGCAATCGTCAGCAAAAGAGTGGTAATTTCAGCGGCGGGACCGCTGCTAATTTGTTCAGAAAGATCGGTCACTCGTACACCTCTAAGGAGTACGTGAGCCGCCATAAGCTATCGGCAAGTCCTTAAACTCTGCGTATAAAAAAGGTCCTGCTACCTCTGCCATATAGGCTGCATCACGTTGTCTAGCATTGCATTCACTGCCTACACAAAACCCCATAACTTCGTTGTTGGGACGACGCCTGGGGTCTTGTATTTGGGTGAGTCTACGCGATGGAGGGAGGAGCAAAGGGAACTCTTTGGGCACAGCTTGAGTCTCCCCAAAGGCATATCGGACAGGTTACTTTAGATTGCCGAAACTGCCTCTGCCTCTGCTGCCGGCTTGTGCTTTGCGAGCAGCTTGCCAACGGTCTCGGAGAGCTGTGCGCCCTTGCCGGTCCAATAGTCGATTCGATCACGCTTCAGCTCAACGCTGGCGGGCTCTGTGCGGGGATTGTAGGTGCCTACCACTTCGACCGAGCGGCCATTGCGGGCGCGGTCCTTCTCGATAACAACGATGCGATAGTGGGGCTGCTTGCGGGCGCCAACGCGGGCGAGACGAATCATTAACACGACGGGGTTTTACCTTTCAGTTTTTGTCTATGTCGGGCGAGAAGATCTTGCGATCAGCGACCAAAAGGCCAAGGATAAGACGACACAACCCAACATCTAAGTATCTCTGTTTTAGCGCGAAACCGCAAGCCTGCAACGCATTTGGATGAAAAGCTAAGCTCTTCCCGCCTGCGTCCGTTTGTAGACCGACTGCAACGCGACCACGCCGGCCTCGGCTGCGGCACGGTCAGGCGTCTCGTCGGTCTCGCCCCAGCCGTCGTCATCTCCGTGCACGCTCGGCTGCACCACGATGCCGTCGCGGCGGGCCAGCACGTTCAGGTTGCCGTAGTTGATACCGTAGTTCACGCCCTCCTGCGGGATCAGCCACGCAATCTGCCCGCGCACGGGGACGATGCTTTCGTCGTTCCACAGCGCACGCGCTGCATAGCCGGTGCAGTTGACAGCCACCGGCTCCGGCAGCGCCGCTATCTCCTGCGGGGTGTGGAACTCTCGCGTCTCGATCTTTCCTCCAGCGATCAGGAAGTCGTTGATCAGCTGGCGCGAGTAGTCCGCTACATTGAAGGTCAGCGAGGTCGTCCTGCGCACGTACTTTGTACGAAACGGCGTCGAACCCGGCGGCAGGTCATGTTGGGACGGCACCAGGTCGGCGATGCGGGGGTTATAGTGCACAAAGCCGTGGCTGTCCTCCCTCTCGTGGTGCGCCGCTTGTTCTTCGCGGGATACGTCGGAGAGCTGGTAACGGTCGGTCCACTCCACTGGGTTGCCCGCCATGCCGAGATAGCTCTGGTACATTGCAAACGATGTCCTAGCCATCGACTCCCACTGCGTCGCAAACTCCGGGGCGGCGGCAGAGGTCAAAGCAATCCGTGAGTCCGGTGTCCAGGAGCCTGTAGCCCGCGAAGACCGCACAAACGGCGGACGCTCCTTCGCATAGATTGTCACCTTGAGGCCTGCTCGCTGAGCGCTGGTTGCTGCCGTCAGCCCCAGCGCTCCACAGCCCACGACCGCGATCTCCCGCTTGCCGTCCAGCGCCGCAAGCGCCTTGTCGATCACGACCGCTGCCGACCCCCACGATAGCGACCAGCCGCTGCCGCCGTGTCCGTAGTTATGTACTATCGTCTTTTCGCCGACGCGCTCTACATCCAGCCGGGGACCAGCAGGCCGAAACGGTCGCAAGCAGACCGTGATCCTGAAGATACGGTCAATGTCGGCACGGATCGGAATGATCGGGCTGACGGCGTCATACAGCGGCAGGGAAGGCGCCGTGGCATTCGCGGTCATCGGCACGTGCTTTGCGCATCCGGTCAACCCGCTCATCCCAGCGAAAGCAAACGCTCCCGATCCTTGCAGAAATCTCCGACGGTCCATCCGCATTCTCCTGAAAAGGGCAGGCAGCGCTCTCGCCGAAGGGAACTTCGGAAGGCAAACTCGCGTGTCGCTGGAATTTTTAGGTACGACTCAGTTATATCGCAAGTACATTCGCGTTACTGCTCGGCAGGAAACAAGAACGTCAAGGTCTCGTCGAAGCGCGCAGCCCACGCATCTTCGTTATGCTGCGCTCCTTCTACGCGAAGATACTGCAGATCCACGCCGTCCTTCCATCCGCGCAACCGCAGCCGCCGATGCAGCAGGTCGGTATCGCGCAGATGCCGTAGCCCCTCGGCTGTGCCCATGTCGAGCCATATTCGTGGCCTGGGTCTGCTGTCGCTCGCACGAAACTCGCTTACGATGTTCAAAATGCTGCGCTGGCTCCACCACACGCTCGGGCTCATCACGGCCAGCCGCCCAAAGACCTCTGGATACTTCAGCCCCAGCGCCAGCGTGATCAACCCTCCCAGCGATGAGCCCCCCATGCCGGTGTGTTCGCGGCCCGGCAGCGTACGAAACGTCTGGTCGACCAGCGGCTTCAACTCCTCCACCAGCAGACGGCCATAACGGTCGCCCGCGCCGCCACCCAGCCGGGCATCGCGCGTCGGGGTGTACTCGGTCATGCGCTTCACTCCGGTGTTTGCGATGCCCACCAGAATTGTTGGCTCCATCTTTCCCGCTGCGGTGAGGGCGTCCGCCGTCTCCGTTGCGCGCCAGCTGTGGGCGGCCACGTACGATGTTCTGCCATCGAAGAGATTCTGCCCGTCGTGCAGATAGAACACAGGAAACTGCCGCTCCGGCTCGCTCATATACGCCTGCGGCAAATACGCGATGACGTCGCGGCGGCTGGGTAGCCACCGCGAGCGGAAGTCTTTCAGCCGCAGGTACCGTGGATTTTCATCCAGCTTGCTGGGTGAACCCGCGTTTGCCGGCAGACGGACAAACTCCTGTTGCTGCGCCAGCGTATGGAACAGGGGGCGCACCGGAGGATGAGATGATGTCGTAAACACAGATGGTATCAAGCAGCGTCTTTCGGCCTCTTCAGGCTAAGTATTCAGGATATCAAATCGGGACCGAAAAATTGCCACAGGAGATCGAAACCGCACCATGCGACGCGACTACTACCGACAACACTCTGGCGAACTGGGCCGGGACATGGAGATGCTCGTCTACAGCCGTTGGGACGCCGCCGCCAACCCCGGCCTGCCCGTCATCGTCTTTCCCACCTCGCAGGGCCGCTTCTACGAGTTCGAAGACCGCCGCATGGTCGATGCCCTCGCGGGAAAAATCGATGCCGGCGAGATCCAGCTCTACTGTGTCGACTCGGTCGATAGCGAGAGCTGGTACAACCGCAACGTAGGCCCTGACTGGCGCGTCGCCCGGCAGGAGCAGTACGCGCGCTACATCGCCAACGAGGTCGTGCCCTTCATCAAATACCGCAACTGGAACCCGAAGATCATTACCACCGGTTGCAGCTTCGGCGGCTACCATGCGCTGAACCTCGCGCTGAAGTACCCGTGGATCTTCTCCGGCTGCCTCTCGATGTCCGGTGCCTTTGACATGGAGAAGCTGGGCTTTCTCGGTGGCTATCATGATCAAAACGCCTACTTCAACATACCCATGAACTACGTGCCGAACCTGCACGACGGCCATACGCTCGACCGCATGCGCCAGAACACCTATGTTCTGGCCACCGGTGTCCACGACCAGTGCTGGGAGGACAACGAGCGCATGGCAGCAATCATGCGCAACAAGGGCATCCCGGTACAGCTGCACGTCTGGGGAGACAACACCGGTCACGACTGGCCTTGGTGGCAGCGCATGGCGCAACAATACCTGTAGAGGAGTAAGCGAGTAGAAGAGTAGAGCAACAGCTCTTTTCTACGCTTTACTCCTCTACTCCTCTGCCTCAACCCGCTACACTATCCGCAATACGGAGACCTTCGACCCATGATCAAGATCGGCGTCCTGTTCGGCATGGAGAACACCTTCCCGCCCGCACTCGTGGAGCGGATCAACGCGATGAAGTTGCCGGAGATCTCCGCAGAGTTCGTCAAAGTCGGCGGCGTGAAGATGGCCGAACCCTGTCCCTATGCGGTCATCGTCGACCGCATCTCGCACGACATGCCGTTCTACCGTGCGTACCTGAAAAACGCGGTGTTGACCGGGACACAGGTCATCAACAACCCCTTCTGGTGGTCGGCCGACGACAAGTTCTTCAACTACGCCCTTGCCGCAAAGCTGGGTGTGGCCGTACCTCGAACGGTGCTGCTGCCGCACAAGAACTTTCCACCTGAGATCGGCCAGAACTCCGTGCGCAACCTAGAGTACCCGCTCGACTGGCAGGGCATCTTTGACTACGTCAAGTTTCCGGCCTTCCTCAAGCCACACGACGGCGGCGGCTGGAAGGATGTCTACCACGTCCACGATCCAGAGGAGTTTTTCTGTGCCTACGACCAGAGCCGCGACCTCTGTATGACGCTCCAGGCGGCCGTGAACTTCAAAGAATATTTTCGCTGCTACGTCGTCGGCCAACAGGACGTCCACATCATGGCCTACGACCCGCGCCGCCCACACGCTGAGCGCTACGTCCTCGAACCGCAGGAGTACCCCCCCGGCCTCCTCGAACGCGTGGAGAAAGACGCCCTCACGCTATGCCGCGCCCTGGGCTACGATCTCAACACAGTCGAGTTCGCCGTTGAGGACGGCATCCCCTATGCCATTGACTTCATGAACCCCGCGCCGGACGCAGACATCCACTCCGTGGGCCAACACAACTTCGACTGGATCGTCGAGAAGGTCGCGCACCTCGCTGTTCACAAAGCTCAAAATCCCCAACCCATCGATCTTCGCTGGTCAAAATTCCTGGGTGCATAATAGAGACCGCTACGGCCCTCTGCGCCCTCCGCGTTAGTAGTTGTTGTTGCCTTTGTTTTGAGGTGATACATGCGTCCCACCTTCACGCTCGGCATTGAAGAGGAATACCAGACCATCGACCCGGTCACCCGCGATCTCCGCTCGCACATCGCTACGGAGATGCTTGCCCAGGGCAAGCTCCGCCTCGAAGAGCGCGTCAAGGCGGAGATGCATCAGTCGGTCATCGAGGTCGGCACCCGCGTCTGCCGCAACATCGAGGAAGCCCGCGAAGACATCTTCGATCTCCGCCGCAACATGGTTCGTCTCGCTGAAGAGAACGGCCTCGTCCTCGTCGCCGGTGCCACGCATCCCTTCGCCGACTGGCGCGCGCAGGAGATCTACCCTGACCCCCGCTACGACAAGGTCGTCGAAGACCTGCAGCTTGTCGCTCGCTCCAACCTCATCTTTGGCCTGCACGTGCACGTCGGTATCGAAGACCGCGAGGCCGCCATCCGCGTGATGAACTCGTTGCGGTACTTCCTGCCGCACATCCTTGCACTCAGTACCAACTCGCCGTTCTGGCTGGGCATGGAGACCGGCTACAAGAGCTACCGCGCCAAGGTCTTCGAAAACTTTCCCCGCACCAATCTGCCGGACTACTTCGCCAGCTACTCCGAGTTCGAGAGCTACGTGAACCTGCTCATCAAGACCAACTGCATCGACAACGCCAAGAAGATCTGGTGGGACGTCCGTCCGCACCCGTTCTTCAACACCGTCGAGGTCCGCATCTGCGACATTCCGCTGCGCGCCGATGAGTCCATCGCAATCGCGGCGCTCATCCAGGCCACGGCCTTGAAGCTCTGGAAGCTGCACTCCGACAACATTGACTTCCGTCAGTACTCCCGCGCCCTGCTTATGGAGAACAAATTCCGCGCCGTCCGCTACGGCCTCGACGGCAAGCTGATCGACTTCGGCAAACAGCAGGAGGTCCCGGAACGGGACCTTATCCTCGAGTACCTCCGTTTCATCGACGCCGAGGTAAATGAGTTGGATTCACGCGCCGCGATCAACTACATTCACACCATGCTGCACCACGGCTCCGGCGCCGACCGCCAGCTCCGCGTCTACCGCGAGACCGGCGATCTCAAAGCCGTCGTCGACTACATGGCCGCCGAAACCAGAGCCGGATTGTGAAACAGAGGACCCCAAAAGAAGAGATGACCGAAGCGAAACACATCACCACCGATCTCACCGCACTCGCCTATCCGGACGAGTTCCGCGAGGGCGCGCACAACGCCGTCATCACCTGCCTGCGCATCCAGCCCGGCGAGAAGGTAACCCTGATCGCCGACGAGAGCACCCTCACCATCGCCGCGGCCATCGTCGCCGAGCTAGCGAAGTCTGGCTGCACCTGGCACGCCTTCGTTCTCGAAGAGCTCTCCCCGCGCCCTTTGAAAGAGATGCCCGCCGCCATCCTCGCCGACATGGAGACCTCGCAGGTCAGCATCTTCGCTGTTCAGGTTCAGCCCAATGAGCTGCACAGCCGCATGCAGATGACCGACGTCGTCAACCGCCGCCACATGCGCCACGCGCACATGGTCAACATCACGCCGGAGGTCATGGTGCATGGCATGCGTGCCGACTTCAACGCCGTCGACCGCCTCAGCCAGATCGTGCTTGACAAGGTCCGCGCCGCCAGCTACGTCCGCGCCACCACGCCCGCCGGCACCGACATCCACGTCCAGCTCAACCCCGACTACAAGTGGTTCAAGACCTCCGGCATTATCTCCACGGAGAAGTGGGGCAACCTGCCCGGCGGCGAGTGCTTCACCGCGCCCGGCGAGGTCAACGGCACTTTCGTCGTCGACGGCGTCGTCGGCGACTACCTCTGCGCGCAGTACGGCATCCTGCAGGCTACCCCGCTCACGCTCAAGATCGAAGAAAACCGCCTCGTCTCCGCCACCTGCGCCAACAAAGACCTCGAGCGCGACTTCTGG
>CAJCIM010000065.1 GCA_903970395.1 Acidobacteriaceae bacterium | reverse complement strand
AGCCCGTCAAACGGCTGCCCATCGTAGTTCCGCAGCTTGCCTTGGCCATCGACATTGCACACCAGCGGCAGCTCATACTTAACACCCGTCGCAAAGTCATCCGGCCCATGGCTTGGAGCTGTATGCACCGCACCCGTACCTTGGTCGGTCGTCACATACTCCGCATTCACACCCAGCACTTCACACTCAAGAAACGGATGCGCAAACGTCACGCGGTCCAGCTTCTCTCCCGGAAACTTCGCAAGTACCTTCGCGCTCTTCAAGTCGCCGATCAGCGTGCACGCCTCGCGCACAGCGTCCACCAGCGCCTCGGCCACAATGTACACATCCTTGCCATCATCGAGCGCAACGTACTCTACCTCCGGCCCAAACGCCACGGCCATGCTCGCCGGCAGCGTCCATGGAGTCGTCGTCCAGATGATCGTGTAAACGCTCTTGCCTGCCAGCTTCGGATCGATCTTCTCCGGCGCACTCGTCAGCTTGTACCGCACATACACGCTTGGCGAAGTGTGCATCGCATACTCCACCTCCGCCTCGGCCAACGCCGTGCGGTCGTGGCTGCACCAGTACACGGGCTTCAGCCCCTTGTAGACAAAGCCCTTCTCATAGAACCCGTAGAACGTCTCCAGGATCTTCGCCTCATACGCAAAGTCCATCGTCTGGTACGGCTTGTCCCAGCGCCCAAGCACGCCCAGCCGCTTGAACTGGCTGCGCTGCAGGTCGATGTACTTGGCCGCATACTCGCGGCAGGCCTGTCGCACGGCCACCGGGTCCATCTCCAGCTTCCTGCCGCCCAGCTGTTCGTCTACCTTGATCTCGATCGGTAGCCCGTGGCAGTCCCACCCCGGCACATACGGTGCGTCGAAGCCCGCCATCGTCTTCGTCTTTACCACAAAGTCTTTGATGCACTTGTTCAGCGCATGGCCCAGGTGGATCGCCCCATTCGCGTACGGAGGGCCATCATGCAGAATGTACTTCGGCGCACCCGCCCGTGCCTTGCGAATCTCCTCATACAGGCCGGCATCATCCCACCCCTTCAACCGCGCAGGCTCGTTCTGCGGAAGGTTCGCCTTCATGGCGAACTCTGTCTTCGGCAGGTTCAGGGTGCTCTTCAGGTTCTTACTCTCTGACATCCAGTTCCGTCTCCCCAATCGCTTGGCAGCTCCGCCGCAGGCACACTGCCCGTCACACGCTGCGCGCAAACCTCTATTGTAAATCCCCTACACTCTTATCTCGACCGGAGGCCGCAAGCCGGAGCGGAGAGGCCTGCACTTAGTTGCCCATGCTCCCTCCATATCTAAAGCTCCAAAGCACGAAGTTCCTTCGCAGATACCCTTTCACCTCACTAAAACCACCTGGAGATATCTCGTAGACATCTTGCACAGCCCATGCGTCTAACATCTAGAGTCATGGTCGGGTCGTGCCCAACCCTGCCAGGAGTTTGTACAATAGCCCACAGCGGAACCACGCAACACTGTCCCACCTGTCTCGAAACCTATGGCTGAAAACAAAATGAACGTACCCGGGATCCCCGACAATACCGTGCATCTCAGCGGCGAGATCAAGGAAGAAGGCGTCTTCGCCTCCCTTGTCTCCAGCTTTCGCGACGTCTTTTTCCCCGAGAAGCTTCCGCCTCTGGTTCTCGAGTCCACGCCCATCGCCGTGCCTGACCGCATGGCGACCAAGATGAGTCCGCAGTCCGTTGGCCTATCCATCAGCTTTTACGCGCTGCTCATCCTTCTCTTCGCTCTGCTCATTAAGAACCACGTCAACCTTGCGCCCAAGGTTATTCCCGTGGTGATCAGCCTCAACGCACCTCCGCCGCCTATTCCGCCTGCGGCAGACAAGATCGGAGGCGGTGGCGGCACGCATGACGTAGCTCCAGTTACCAAGGGTGCTCTGCCCAAGCTCGCGCAACAGCAGATCGTCCCGCCCAAAGCTCCGCCGACCATTCCGCCAAAGCTTGCGGTGGAACCAACTGTAGTCGTTCAGAAAGATCTTAAGATGGCCAACGTCGACATGCCCAACTTCGGCATGCCGAACGCCCCGGCCGCAACTGTAGGCTCACTCGGCACTGGATCGGGAGGCGGCATCGGTTCGGGCAACGGAAACGGCATCGGCCCAGGTTCCGGCGGCAACATCGGCGGCGGCGTCTACCACATCGGCGGCGGTGTCCGTCCTCCCAGCGTGATCTATTCAGTGGACCCTGAGTTCTCGGAGGAAGCCCGCAAGGCAAAATTCTCGGGCAACGTCCTCGTCGATCTCATCGTCGACGAACAGGGCATGCCCTCCCACGTCCGCGTAGCGCGGGGTGTCGGCATGGGTCTCGACGAAAAAGCCGTTGAAGCCGTCCGCCAGTACAAATTCAAACCTGCCACCAAGGACGGCAAGCCGGTCAAAGTCGAGCTGACAGTCGAAGTCAACTTCCAGATCTTCTAGTGCTTGAAACACCCGATACAATAAAGACTGGAAAGGCCCGGCGCACCAACCGGGCCTTCGTTCTTTGACAACCAAAGTGCAAACTAAAGGCGCTCCACCGCTAACCCCAATCCGCTGCGGATCTTACCCCAAAAAAATGGGGAGAGTCGCAGCGGCAAACTGGCCGCTAAACCGCGACCATTCCAACCTCTTCAAACGTCAGGTTCTCCGCCGGGCTTCCCGTAGACGCCTTCCAGTCCAGAAACAGCGTCCCGTAGCTATCGGTCACGCAGGTCGCCGGATCGACACCCAGCCCCGCCAGCATCTGGTCGATCCATGCCGGCTCTCCCTCCAACTCCGCCCACACGCCAATCGGCGTCTCATCCACAACGAGCTTGCCCCCGGGCGCAGAGTACTCGGTCCGAAACTTCTCATACCGAAACACCGGGCTATAACCCATCTGCGAAAAGACCTCACTCATCGCGGGCCCGTCTTCTACAACGCTCTCAGTCTCGATCCGACGCTTGTACTGCACATCTGCGGCGTTCGGATCTGACTTGCGCTTATGCGTCACCGTCCACGTCCGACCGTACTCGCGCAACCGCAGAATCTGCTTGCGACCACGCAGCAAGCGCTCCGGCGTGTCGTACAGTGTGTTGGACTCGAACGTTCGCTCGGTCTCCAGAGAGAACCCAAGCACTTCAGCGGCCGCGCGTACTTTGCGCACATCCGCTACAGGAAACTTCAGCTCGATCTCCGCAGCCTGCATACAAAAAGTGTAGCCCTCTCCACCTGTGGAAACGAGGCTTTTTAGGCCTTTCTCGCGGCTTTCTGCAACCGGTCGCGGAGCGCGTCACCCAACCCGCCCGGTTCAGGAAGCGGACACAGGATCGCCGTTACCCCGCGATCATCCAGTTCCCGTAGCCCGGCGAACACCCGCGCCGCCAGTGCTGCAGCATCGTCCCAAGACCCCCAATCGAACGCCGTCGCGCGCGGCGGCACCGGCCAACCGGAGGGCAGCATGACGCCAAGTCGCTCATCCTTAGGCTGATCCGCCACTCTGTCCCAGAGCTCCTCGACCGTGGGCCCGGTCAGCACCAGTACCGCCTGCGGTGCGTAGTGTCGAATCCCCACGCCCGGCGAGGGCAGAGAGGCCGGCGCAATGTGCTCGCCGCGAAAATAGTCACTCGTCACCGGAACGCCTGTCACGACAGCCAGTTCAGCCGCCGTCACCGCTCCGGGCCGATACACCACCATCGGCGTCTGCATCGGATCAACAACGGTCGACTCGATACCCACAAGCGTCGCCCCGGCATCAAGCACAGCGTCGATCCGACCGTCCAGGTCGCTCAACACATGCTCCGCAGTCGTCGGACTGGTATGTCCGAACAGGTTCGCGGAAGGTGCCGCGATAGGCACACCAGCCGATGTCAGTAGCGCCTGCGCCGCTGGATGCGCCGGAACCCGCACCCCCACAAGCGGACGCCCCGCTGTCACCGCATCCGGCACCGCAGCATTGCGAGGCAACAGAAGAGTCAAAGGCCCCGGCCAGAACGCCGCTGCCAGTGTCGCAATGCGCGCCTCCAGTTCCGCAGTCACAGTCGCAACCTTCGCCAGATCTTCCACCGAGCCGATATGCACAATGAGCGGGTCCCACGAAGGCCGCCGTTTGGCGCGAAACACGTCAGCCACAGCCTCCGCTGAAAGCGCATTCGCACCCAGACCATACACGGTCTCGGTAGCAAACGCGACAAGACCGCCCTCGCGGAGCATTTGCCCCGCGAGGAGGACGTCATCAGGTTGTGATGCGTAAAGGTGCAGCGTCTGCAGCGGCGAACTCATGGGCTTCGAATCCTGCTACTTCATGATGTTTCCCGTAGGATGTACCTCGCTGCTCTTGAACAGATACTTGATGCAACTCTTATAGATCAGCACACGGTTCCGCCCGGCCAATAGCTTTAGCGTAAACCTGTCGTACCACTGGATGATGCCGCGCAGCTCCTCGCCATCCTCCAGCACCACCGTCATCTCTGTCTGTTGCTGCATCTGCTTCTGAAAGTAAAATGCCTCGGCGTGCGAACTCTCCGGCGTCGACTTGCCGTCGATGTTCGCGTGCGTCAACGGATCGTCCGTGTGCACCGGATCGCGCCGTCGCTCAATCAGCGACAGGTGCGGACGAATTAGCTTCCGCGTCCCATTGAAGGAGTTATCGTCCTTGCGGCTGTTGGCCACGGCCTTGGTTGTGCTCTTGCTCTCGATCAAACGGTTACCCCCTCGTTGTTCACTTGTCGGTCCTGCATATCGTTGCAACTCTGTGTTCAGATGTGCACAGGCAACGAAGCTCGCTCTTCAGGGAACCAGCGCGCCTCGTTCGACTCGTCCAACGTCCCAGATTCAATGACTATTCGTTACCTACATTGTAGGATGCAATCGCCCACTGGAGCGTTTCATTCTCTAAAGAACCTTCAGTCAGTTAGACTCAAGAAACGCCAAAAAGCCGCAAACACCCGAATCTACGACCGTCCAACGCCTTCCAACTCCACCGCCAGCGCGTCGAGGCTCAATGATCGCAATAGGTTACGCCTCATACCGCTCTGCACTGCGTCCATCGAGCGCACCGCGCCCTCGATCCAATCGAAGCTGAACGTGTCCGCCATCCGCTGCAACTCAGCCCTGCGGTCCACATTCCGCATCCGCTCGCCCGCACCCGCCTGCAACAGCAGCATGTCCTCCAGCAGACTCGACAGCGCGCCCATCAGAGCCACAGTCTTCACCTGGCCCTCGGCGCCTGCGCGATACGTCTCGGTCATCTTGAACAAAGCAGTATGGTCACCTGCGCGCTCCGCGCCTTGTAACACCGTCAATGCATCATTCCGAGCCGCCGCATACTCGGCCAGATCGAACCGCATCGCCCGTCCGAACGCACCTTCGCTCAAGCGGGCAGTCAACTCGCGCTCGCTCTTGTTCATCTCGGGCCGCCGCTCTGCCAGCAGGGAAGCAATCTCCTCGACCGGCAACGCGCCCAGATGGGCCACCGCGCAACGTGAACGGATCGTCGGCAGCAACTCTCCAAGATTCTCCGCCAGCAAAATCAGATGTACATAGTTAGGCGGTTCTTCCAGTAGCTTCAGCAGAGAGTTCGCCGCCTCCTTCATAAACGCCGCTGACGTAATGATGAAGACTTTCGCTGGCGCCTCGGTCGGTAGATACTGCGCCCGCCCAATCATCGTCCGAATCTGTCCCAGTTTGATTAGCAGCTGCGGCGGGTCCGGCGGCACAATCAACACATCCGGATGCGTCTGCACCAGTACACGCGTGTCCTTCTTGTCCGTCTCGCGCATCTCCTCACGCGCAGCGACAGCCTCTTCCACCTTCGCGTCCAGCTCCGCGCTCTCAGCAATCCGCTTGCAATTCCTGCACTCGCCACAGAACACGGCCAGCTCGCGCCCATCGGCAGCAGGTTCACGCGGCTGCCGCTCACACTCCAGCGCCATCGTCAGCATCAAAGCCAGCGTGTACTTGCCCGCACCACGCGGCCCCAGCACAATCAACGAACGCGGCAGCCGCCCTGCAGCCGCCGCCGAACGCAACCCTTCCACAACATGGGCATTGCCCACAAACTCCGCAAATGTCTTCGGCAGCTTCACATCTTCAGCTTACCGCCTTTGTTCTTGCATTTCTTGTTTGTCATTCCCGAAGGGAATCTTCTTTTGCTCGAAGCAGCAATACTGTCAAGCTTTCTCCACCCGCATCATCATCGGCCACTTAGGCCGCAGCGTAATCTTCGCCTGTGCCACCACTGGGTATTTCGGCACAAATCGCAGCCGCCAGCGCTGAGCGATGGTCGCGAGCGACAGCACGCCCTCCATCCAAGCAAATCCTTCGCCGATGCACTGTCGTCCACCACCACCGAACGGGAAGTACACAAACCGTTGCCGCGCCGCCTTCGCCTTCGCCGTATGTCGCTCCGGCCGAAACTCAAGCGGAGCCTCCCAGAACTCCGCGCTGCGATGCATCACATACTGGCTCATAAAAAAGTGCGACCCGGTCGGCAGCCGGTACTCACCCAACACCACCGGCTTCGTCGACTGTCTGCCCATCGCCCAAGCAGGCGGAAACAGCCGCATCGACTCAGCAAACACCATCTCCGTATACCGCAGCCGCCCGTAGTCTTCTATTGTCGCCCGCCTGGCCGCGTCACCTGTCCCCAGAACTTCGGCAACCTCGGCATACATCATGTCCGCCGCATCAGGGTTCTGACTCAGCAGATACCACGTCCATGTCAGCGCATTCGCGACCGTCTCGTAACCCGCAAGAAAGATCGTCAGAATCTCATCGCGCACCTGCGTATCGCTCATGCCAGTGCCATCGCCCTCATCCACCGCGGCCATCAGCATCGACAACAGATCACCGCGCCCCTCCAGCACCTCGCGGCTCATCCCGCGTCGACTCGCAATCATCCCCGCTACAACGGTATCGAGTCGCCGCCGTGCCTGCCGAAACTGCACCACCCCAGGGATCGGCAGATGCAGCACCTTTTCCAGCATCGGAAACGCAACGAGAAAGTTGTACAACCCCATGATCGTGTTCACCTCATCGCGAACACTCAGCACCTCTGCGGTAACCTCACTGTCGAACAGCGTCCGAGCCACAATTTGCAGGCTCAGGTGCATCATCCCGTCGGCAACGTCGATCTCCTCACCCTCACTCCACGCATCCCGAGCCGCAACAGCGTTGTCCACAATCTGCTCGGCATACCCCACAATCCGTTGCCGATGAAACGCCGGCGCCGCAATCCTTCGTTGCCGCATATGGATCGGGTCATCCGATGTAATCAACCCCTCACCCAGAAGAATCTTCATCCGCTTCAGAGTGCGCTCGCGCACAAAACTCCCCGCCTGCGTGACCAAGATTTCATTGATCCAATCTGGATCATTGACGAACACGATGGTCGTCCCCAGAAACCGGTAGTGTGCAATCCGCCCAAATACCGTATGCAGGTGCTCAAACAGAGGAATCGGCTCCCCAAAGCTAACCCACTTGCGTCTGAAGTAGAAGGGAAGCGCTCGCCGCAACCCCGGTGGCAACCGCCACTCGCCCTCAGCCTGCGCCGGCACATAATCGTAGTCGCTGTCGAAGTCGCTCATTATTTCTTCGGGCCCACCGATATTCCGTCATCTTAAACACAGCGCAGCGAAGCCGAAAGACCCCGGCGCATTTAGCCTCACCGAAGCGATCAGGGCGTTTTCAACCAACGACCGCCAGCCGCTCCCGCACCACACCTAGTATCCGCTGCCCAATCCCCTCAATGCTTGCCTCTTCGGCAAATACTGTCACACGCTGTGGCTCTCGTCGAGCGATTGCCTTATATTGTTCATGCACTCGACGATAGAACTCCTCGCCCTCGCGTTCGAACCGGCCTTCATCCGCACCCGAGTTCTTCACCGCATGATCATTCCTTCGCCGCGCCCGCCTCAGAGCGCGCTCCAGCGGAGGCAGCAAAAGCACCGTAAGCTCCGGCTGTACATCGTTGCACACTGCCGTATGCAGCGCCAACACCCGCTCCGTGCCCAACCCGCGCCCCGCGCCCTGGTACGCCTCACTGGAATCCGTATAGCGGTCACACAGCACAACCGCGCCCTCAGCCAGCGCTGGCAGAATCACCTGCCGCAGCGACTGCGCCCGGTCCGCAAACATCAGCGCTAGCTCTGCCTCCGGCGCAATCGCGCCAACCTCGGCCTCACTCCTCGAGTCCAGCAGCACCGTGCGAATCCTGTCACCCAGCGGTGTGCCGCCCGGCTGTCGCAGCGTCACCACGCGACGGCCCTCGGCCTCCAACGCTGCTGCCAGCCTCTGCAACTGGGTCGTCTTGCCCGACCCATCCAGACCCTCAAACGTAATGAACATTCCATGCACAAATCAGAGTCTACTGCACAGCCTCTGCCTTGCATGTCGGCACCACGTCATACTGCGGCTCGCACGCTCCCATCAGGAACCGATCCATCCAGTTCATGATGTTCTCCAACCGCTCCACGCGATGCCACGGTTCACCCGACCGAGAAAGCTCATGGCTCTCCCTCGGAAACCGCACCATCGCCGTCGGAATCTTCTTGTACTTCAGCGCGCGGAAGAACTCTTCGCCGCCTGCACCCGTCGGCGTCCGGTAGTCAGCGTCTCCCAGAATGAACATCATCGGCGTCTTTAGGTTGTTAACAAACGTAATCGGCGAGTGCGCTCGGTACAGCTCGATATGCTCCCACGGCGGGCTCGTCGGGTAGAACGACTGGTGGAACCCCGCCACATCCGCCGTGTACCACCGTCTTCCCATCTGCCGACGCACTGAAGCCGATCACAGCCTGCTTCTGCTGGCTCAACTCAGTCACCTTGCTCGACGCCGTATCTACTCCTAGCAGCACTGCGCTTCCGCGATAGCCCGCAACATCCAGAA
The DNA here is from genome assembly GCA_903970395.1 of Acidobacteriaceae bacterium. Taxonomy (GTDB): domain Bacteria; phylum Acidobacteriota; class Terriglobia; order Terriglobales; family Acidobacteriaceae; genus Granulicella. Next base: position 90 of record CAJCIM010000065.1, on the reverse strand, counting down.
TCGTTGAGCTGTCGGCGCTCCACGCCAGCGCCCCGCGTCCTCCACCTCGCGGAGCGGTGTTGTCGCCACCCACCGTACCGCCCATCTCGT
>CAJCIM010000064.1 GCA_903970395.1 Acidobacteriaceae bacterium | reverse complement strand
TCTCTTCCACGCCATGCCGCTCTGGATACACCGTCATCGACTCAGCCGTCAGAGTCTTGAGCTTTTCCATCACACGCGGTGAAGGCGCAAACGTGTTCTCGTTGAAGTCCAGCCGCAGCGCCTCGCGCCCAGCCAGGGGTGGATGATACTCCGGCATCGCCAGCACCGCCCGACGAGGCTCAACACGCGTCGCCGCAGGCAGATGGCTCAGGCTGTGCAGCAACGCATCAGCATCCGGCCCACCCTCAGCCCGCAACTCATCCAGCAGCGACTGAGGGATCCCGGCAGCAAGTTTTGAAGCAACGCTCATAGGCCTCTCTCTAACCTCTACTCTCTATCCTCTGCAACTACCGCATCCTCACGCGCACGCTCTCCGCGTGCCCAACCAGACCTTCAGCCTCAGCCAGCGCAATCGTATGCGGCCCAACGACACGCAGAGCATCGAGCGTGTACTGCTGCACCGTAATCACCTTCACGAAGTCCAGCACGCTCAGGCCGCCGCGCACACGGCCATTGCGGCCCGTTGGCAGCACATGATTCGGCCCGCTGATGTAGTCGCCCATCGACTGCGGCGCATAGTCCCCAATGAACACGCTGCCGGCATTCTTCACCCAGCGCACATCTGCACCGGCATCCACCGTCAGGTGCTCCGGAGCCAGCCTGTTCGTCAGTGCGCGAGCCTCATCCGCGCTCGCCGTCACAAAAGCAAACCCCTGCGCCGCCAGCGACTGCTGCGCAATCTCATTCGTCTGCGCCTGCCGCTTCACCTCGAGCACCACCTCTTCGGCGAGCTGCTGCTTGCTCGTAATCAGTACGGCCAGCGCCTCTGGATCATGCTCCGCTTGCGCCACGAGATCAGCAGCGATCCCAGTCGCATCGCCCACTTCGCTGGTCACCACAATCTCCGTCGGCCCTGCAGGCATATCAATCCCCACCGTGCCTGACACCGCCATCTTCGCTGCGGTTACATACAAATTCCCGGGTCCAACAATCTTGTCGACTGCCCCTATCGTCTCGGTACCGAACGCCATCGCCGCAATCGCCTGCGCTCCACCTATGCGATAAAACTCGATCTCGCCGCCTGCCTCGCGCGACGCCAGCCACGCTGCCGCCATCGTCTCTCTCGCAGGCTTCGGCGAGCACACCACAATACGCTCCACACCTGCCACCTGCGCCGGAGTCACCGTCATCAGCAGCGTGCTCGGCAGTGGATATCTCCCGCCCGGCACATAGCAGCCCACACTGCCAAGCGGCCGCACAATCTGCCCAACTTCCATCCCCTCGCTCGGACGAAAGCTCCACGCTCGCGGCAGCTGCTTCTCCGCAAACGCGCGAATGTTCGCCTGCGCCAACCGCATCGCGGCCTTCAGCTCTTCGCTCGTGGCATCCCACGCAGTCTGCATCTCATCGCGGCTTACGCGCAGCGATTGGCTCCCGGTCAGGCCATCGAACTTCGCCGACAGCTCTCGCACCGCCGCATCGCCGTGCGCCTGCACGTCAGCAAGAATCCCCCGCACCACGCCGTCGACCTTTGCTGTATTCGTCGCGCCGCGCTGCTCCAGCTGAGCAATCGCCTCTGCGGCTGCATCCGCTCCCGCGCCAAACGTCTTCAGAATCCGCATCCGCTCTCCCTTACAACCTCTGCCGCTTCATCTGCCGCCGCTGTTCGCGCGATCCCGTCAGTTGTATCCGCTTCATCGACTCCGCATTTGCCGGATAGATCTTCTTCGGGTCGAGCGGATCGATCACCACCGGCAACATCATTCCGGCCTCAATCTTCTGCCCTTCAGGGATGCGGCTCGTCAGCGAAACCTCGCGCCTCGCCTCGCCCGGAGCCTGCACCCAGAGGTTGATCTTCATCGCGGCGGAAAATTTGCCAAACACCTTCACCGGCTCTATCGAGATCATCGTCGCATATACCGCAATGCCCTTCTTCTGCGCGCGGCTCTCACGCAGCTTCTGCAGCAGAAAATACGTCAGCGGCCCAACAATCACCAGCACCAGCGGCAACCAAACCCAGATCCTCATCACATACTCCTTCTACAAGACAAACGCTGCTACAGAACAACCTTACTCAGCGGATACTCCACAATCCCCGTGCCGCCCGCAGCCTTCAGCTTCGGAATCACATCGCGCACCAGGTGTGTCTCCAGAATCGTATTCAGCGCCACCCACTCCGGGTCCTGCAGATGCGAAACCGTCGGCGAGTTCAGTGCCGGCAGTACGCCAAGCACCTTCTCCAGGTCGGCCTTCTTTGCGTTCAGCATCAGGCCCACCTGCGTTTGCGCGGCCATTGCGCCATTCAGCATCAGGCTAAGCGTCTCGATCTTCGCGCGCTTCCAGCTGTCAGCCCACGCCGTTTTGTTTGCGATGAACTGCGTCTCGCTCTCCATCAGCGTCTCGATGATGCGCAGCCGGTTCGCGCGCAGGCTCGATCCTGTTTCGGTCACCTCGACAATCGCATCCGCAAGCGTTGGAGGCTTCACTTCGGTCGCGCCCCAGCTGAACTCCACCTTCACAGGAATGTTCTTCTCCGCAAAGTAGCGCTTCGAAAACTCCACAAGCTCCGTGGCAATCGTCTTGCCCGCCAGGTCTTCCGGCTTCTGGTACGGCGAATCCTCCGGGACCGCGAGCACCCACTTCACCTTCGTACGGCTCGCCTTGGAGTACGTCAGCGACGTCACGCGCTCCACATCGCTCTGGTTCTCCAGCACCCAGTCGTTGCCCGTCAGACCGGCATCCAGAGCGCCATGTTCTACGTAGCGAGCCATCTCCTGCGCACGCACCAGCATGCACTCAATCTCTGTGTCGTCGATGGTCGGAAAGTAGCTCCGACCACTCGCATAAATCCGCCACCCCGCGCGCTCAAACAGCGCAATCGTCGCATCCTGCAGACTGCCCTTCGGAATCCCCAGCTTCAGCTTGTTCGCCATCGTCTCGCTCTCACCCTCGTCGTTATCACTGCTTGTCGTTGCTGCTGCTTTTGTCCTTGTTGCATTTCTTGTTTGTCATTCCCGCAGGGAATCTGCTTCTTTAAGCCCCGCCACCAAACTCAATCGGCTTTGTAAAGCAACTCACCGTGCCCTCATGGCAAACCAGCCCATCGCCTTCAACCACCACCTTGAACAGCAGCGCATCGTTGTCGCAGTCGGTCGCAGCTTCGACCACGCGCAGCCGGTTCCCGCTGGTCTCGCCCTTCATCCACAGCTTGCTGCGCGTGCGGCTCCAGAAGGTGACGAAGCCCGTTTCGGCTGTCTTTCGATAGCTCTCTTCATTCAGAAACCCGAGCATCAGCACCTGTCCACTCGCGGCATCCTGCACAATCCCGGCCACTAGGCCATTGTCCTTCGCAAAATCCATCTTTGGGGCGTCCATATCTTTCCTTGCCTTTCCTTTGCGTACCTTCGCGTCCTTTGCGGCGTGGCGTTTTCTGCTTTACGCAGCAAAAAGCCCGCTCGCGGTGGTCGCGTCGGCGGGCTTGTCTTTGAATCCTGTCTGGGCGTTCTCTTGCTTACTTCGCCACTTACTTCGCCAAACAGGACACAGCCGCCAACGCGCGATGCGCGTGGTGATGATGCCCATGGTGGTGGCGCAGAGTGCTCATTACCCTTAACGCTAAGCTGCCGCTCCCTGAAAGTCAACCTCAGCCATTCAAACCGCGGCTATCACAAAATCTGTCCCATTCCTTTCGCCGTGCGCAAAACAAACCGTCGGCACCATACCCCCATGCAAGCCGCATCCCGCATCTCCTCATACACGGCAACCTGCCGTCGAGAGATATCCATGACCGACTATCGCGTTCAACCCGGCCAGGCCAACGAAGACCAGGTCACAGCCGCTATCGAAAAGTACACCGCCCCTGTACCCTCCAGCCTCTTCCTTGGCCTGGCAATCGCCTCCATCGCGGCTTCCATCACCGTAAACGCCATCCAGAAGGAGAAGGCGAACCCGGCCCTCTACATCGGCCAGTGGGTCGCACCCTTTCTGCTTCTCGGTATCTATAACAAGATGGTCAAACAGCACGGCTCCGACGCCACGGTTGCCAAGAGTTAACCCTACAGGATCACGATAAGGTCGATGCGAAAAGAAAACGCAGAATGAGCAGAGTCTACAGAGGTCGCGCAGAGCTAGTCCTCCGCGAAACCTCCCCTACCTCAGCTCACTCTGAGTTTTCTCTTTTCGGAGCAAGTAAGACGAGCCTACTTCTCCAAAGCCTTGAACACGTGGCTTCCATCAGCTGCCATCCGCACGGCACCGCTGCCAATCTCATATACCCAACCTGACAGCGTCAACTCCCCCGCAGCCATCGCCGCTGCCACCGAAGGGTGTGTCTTCAGATGCCGTAGCTGCAGCAGGACATTCTGCTCGGTCAGCTCTTCCATCAGTTCGCGGTCTGGCAGCCGCTCGTGCAGCGTCTCGGCCACGCTCAGCGCTGCATGCGCATTCTTCAACCAGCTCTTCACCGTTGGCATCTTCGCAACGCTCTCAGGATTCAGCAGCGCCTTCATTGCGCCGCAGTCGCTATGTCCGCACACCGCAATGTGCTTTACTCCAAGGCCGCCCACTGCGAACTCAATCACAGCGCTCACTCCGCCCAGCATCTCCCCATACGCCGGCACCATGTTGCCGATATTGCGCGTCACAAACACCTCACCCGGCCCGGTGCTCGTAATCTCATTCGGATCAATACGGGAATCCGCACACGTAATAAACAGCGTATGTGGCCGCTGCGGTTCACTCGCGGCCTGCGCATACATCTCTGCACGCTGCGGATACACCTGCGTCTGAAACCGTCGCACCCCAGCCTTCAACTGCTCTAAAACCTCGTCCATTGATTCGTTCCCCTTACTCGATCGACTCTTCGGAATTACGTCCAAGTGACCTTCCGTCACGGATCTTAACAGCCTTATTCAGAACGGATACGGCGATTCCGACAACAATTGGTGTAAAAACAAACGCGTAGAGAAATCCAACTCTCCATGCAAGTAAAACAAAGCTAGTGGCGACGATTAGCCAGACGATTGCCGGATGAATGTGCCCTTTGTAGCTCATCCCTGGATTCCGTGAAAATAACGCCTGCTCCGCCACGTGTCGCTCCTAGCGCTAGCTCTTCCATTTGATGTTGCAGCCAATACTGTTCTTTTGCTCCGTTGCGGGCTTTTCGCCCGCAACTACGGCATCCATCGCTGCACGCAGGTCCTTGCCCGTGATGGGTACATCGTTGCCGAAGTCCCCGCGTCGTGGACGGCTGTCATCCAGCTGCCCGCGATACACCAGCTTTAGATCGCAGTCGTTTGAAGACCGGCCGAACAGAAAGAAGTCCGGCGTGCACGCAGCCTCATACGCACGGGCAATCTCCTGCGTCTCATCCAGCAGGTAAGGGAACTGCCAACCGTTCTTCTCCGCCTGCTCGCGCATAAACTCCGGCGCATCCTGCGGATACTCCACCAAGTCATTCGAGTTGATCGCGACCACCCCAATCTTCCCGAAATAGTCCCGGCCGATCTTTCCTAATTCGGACTCAACATACTTCACATACGGACAGTGGGGGCATACAAACATCACCAGTAGGCCCTTCACCCCCTGGGCGGCATCATCCCGGCCTACGGCCATTCCGGTCAGCACATCGGTCAGCTCGAATGCCGGGGCCACAGTCCCCAGCTCCACCATCATCGACTCAGTTCGCGACATTGCCTCAACCTCCCAAACTCCCCCATCATATAGAGCCGCACCCTTCAGCGTCCCATACGGCTTACATACCCCTTTTGGTGTAGTCTCGTCGTGGAGCGATTGTAAGGATAGTGCTTACAATCTATTCAAGAGAACGTCTCACAGAAAAGTCTGCCCCAGAAGTTTGCCATCCCCCGCTAACTCCCAATGGCTGCGGATGCTACGTTGAAATCGTTGGGGTTCCGCCGCAAAAAATGACCCATTTGCAGCCAACACGAGCCCTCTTCCTCGATCGTGACGGCGTCATCAATCATGAGGTCGGTTATCTCCACAAAGCCGAGCAGGTTCGCTGGGTTTCCGGCATCTTCGACCTTTGCCGCACAGCGCAGGAACTCGGCTATGCGCTGGTTGTGGTCACCAATCAGGCTGGCATCGGCCGCGGCCTCTACACGCAATCCGACTTCGACCAGCTCACCTTCTGGATGCAGCAGGAGTTCGCGGCCCGCGGCACAACGCTCGACGCTGTTTACTGTTGTCCCTATCATCCCGAGCACGGTCTCGGTGAATACAAAAGGGAACACGAGGACCGCAAGCCCAATCCGGGAATGTTGCTACGCGCAGCCCGCGATCTCTCGATCGATCTGCGGCAGTCGATACTGGTCGGCGACCGTTGCTCGGACATTGCCGCCGCCAATGCTGCTGGCCTTCCGCAAGCCTTCCTGCTCGCCGGCACTGAAACGGCAGCCTGCTCCGGTACGTACACTCCGGTTAACTCACTCGATACCGTCGCGCAATGGCTTGTGTCACGACCGGCGGTAGTGACAGCATGATGAATTTTATGTATGTGCGCAACCAAGTCAAATCAATAGGGTTTAGCGTGATTATGAGGAGCAAGGCAGCGTCATGCAGCGATCCTGCATCACAACCCTCAGCTGACGCGAATACGGTAAGGGCCGGGTCTCCTCTTTCGCAGTATGTGAGTCCCAAAACGTGAGCCCAGATGCAGCTCGTTATCCGATCGCCTGCACCGATCGACGCAGGTGCGCCACATCGAAACTATTTTGGAAGTGGTGACCAGAAGGTGCTGATTAGACCTGCTTCCGCATAGGCAGCCGTTGCAGTGGTCTACTTTTCCTTCGTTTGAAAGATGCTAAAGGGATAAGATATGTGCAGCATACAAAACTTGTACGAAGATGCGGATACCCCGTTTTGCAAGCGGCAACCTTTCTCGTTTGACTATGCGGCCAGTAGTAGTAGCTGGCCGTAGAGGCGAAACAGGATCTCAGGCTCGTTGCAGTCTGGATTCAGGTGTCCAATGAGCAGTAAGAGAGCGGCGAGACTACAAAACAGCCGCAGATTGCGACGAACGAGACGTCGCAACGGACCTTTGCCTGGTCTGCGATCGACAAGCCTGAAGGAGTGCCCCACATCGTATGCCGGTTTATTTTGAAATGAACGAGTCGAACTCAGGAACAGTATCTGGCTCCATCTTCTCCCATCAGGAGAGTGATTCAGCCCTTTCGGAAGAAGTGAGCGCTCGCGTTGCGAATGTCGATACGAGAATCGCTCAGGGTTCCACACGTGGTCCCTCCACACTGTTCAGCTATCGCATCCTCAAGCGCGGACTCGATCTCTTCCTTGTTATTGCCTTTTCGCCGATACTGATTCCCCTCTTCGCGGTCATAGCCGCAGCTGTGCGGATCAGTTCGCCCGGCCCGGTCTTCTTTTCGCACCGCCGCTTACATGGTCATGGCAAGTTTTTCACCATGTGGAAGTTTCGCACCATGTGCGTCAATTCCGCCGAGGTGATGGAAGCGTATCTCGCTGCCAATCCCGCTGCGCTCCTTGAGTGGCATCGCACTCACAAGCTCAAAGACGATCCCCGTGTCACCAGGATAGGCGCCTTCCTGCGTCGCACCAGCCTGGATGAACTCCCACAGCTCTGGAATGTCTTCAATGGCTCTATGACCCTGGTGGGGCCGCGACCTATCGTAGCCGCTGAAGTGGAAAAGTACGGCGCTGGCTTTATTGCCTACTGCAAGGTCATCCCTGGGATCACCGGCCTCTGGCAGGTCTCTGGCCGCAGTAGCACCAGCTACGAGCGCCGCATCGCGCTCGACTGCGCCTATGTCGACAACTGGTCCTTCCTTAGTGATGTCGTCATCCTCTTCAAGACGCTGATTACCGTCGTCAAGCAGCACGGCGCCTACTAGGGCTGAGGTCTATTCCTGTGCAACGGATGCGTGATCTCCTACGCGACTCACTAGGTCGCAGCCTGCGCGAACTCTCCGAACAAGACCGCCTCTCTGCTGCGTGGCCTGTGGCCTGCGGCTCCGTGCTGGCGGAACACGGCGAGGTCCTTCACCTCGACCCAGAGCGCGTCCTCCACATCCGAGTCGACTCACCTGTCTGGATGCAGCAGTTCCTGCACATGCGTTCGGCACTGGCAGGCGACCTCGCCCGAATCGCTGGTGTCCCCATCGCCTCCATCCGTTTCGAAACTCCCTCTCCGCGCCGTCCTTCATCCGCCGCGTAAGCATCTCCGCCGCCCACGCAGGTATCATCAAAGTAGCCGTATCAGGAGTCCCGTATGTCCACACCCGCAGGAGTCTCGCTCGACGAGGTCCAGCACGTTGCCGATCTAGCAAACCTCGAGCTCACCACCGAAGAGCTCCCTCGCATGGCCCGTGATCTTAACGCCATCCTCGGCCACATCGCTCAGCTGCAGGAGCTCGATACCTCCCAGGTAGAGCCTATGGCGCAGGTCGCTGAAGTTCTAGGCATCGCGCCAGCCCTCGCTGGAGAGTCGCTCCGCGCCGATCAGATCAAGCCCTCCGTCGATCGCGCCGCCGTCATGTCTCAGGCACCCGAGTCCGACGGTCGCTTCTTCAAGGTCCCCAAGGTCATCGAGCGATAGAAGAACACGCAATATCGTTGCCGTCATCTTCGTCATTGACTTTCTTGTTGTCATTCCCGCAGGGAATCTGCTTCTCTGAAGCCCCACAAATCTGAAGGAACCTCCGCACCAAATGCCCGAATCGCCAAATGCCCTCAAGTCGACCGTAAATCCCGAGCTCGAGGCCCTCACGCTCGCCGCTGCTCGCACAGCCGTCGTCAGCGGCACCACCACCGCCGTTGCACTCGCCGAAAGCTACTACCAGCGCATCGCAGCGGTTGACCCCGAGGTTCGCAGTTATCTTGCCCTGACTCAGGACCGCGCTCTCGCACAAGCAGCTGCCGTCGATGCTGCCGTCAAAGCCGGCGATAACCTCGGCCCGCTTGCAGGCGTTCCGATTGGCATCAAGGACGTCCTCACGCTCAAGGGCGCACCCGCAACCGCAGCGTCGAAGATCCTCAAGGGCTATCATCCGCCCTACGATGCCACGGCCGTCGCCAAACTCGAGGCCGCTGGCGCTGTTATGCTCGGCAAGCTCAACTGCGACGAGTTCGCGATGGGCAGCTCCAACGAGAACTCCGCCTACGGCCCCGTGCACAATCCGCGCGCCCTCGAACGCGTTCCCGGCGGCTCTTCCGGCGGCTCTGCCGCGGCGGTCGCGGCAGGCCTCTGCGCTGCCTCGCTAGGCACCGATACCGGCGGCTCTATCCGCCAGCCCGCAGCCTTCTGCGGAGTCGTCGGCGTTCTTCCCACCTACGGCCGTGTCTCGCGCTACGGTCTCATCGCCTTCGCCTCATCGCTCGACCGCATCGGCCCCTTCACGCACACCGTGCAGGACGCCGCCACGCTCCTCGAAGTCCTCGCCGGTCCCGACGCGATGGATGCCACTACCAGCACACAGCCCGTCGCAAGCTACACCGCCGATCTGTCGAAGCCCGTCGCCGGTCTCCGCATCGGCGTGCCTGAAGAGTACTTCGGCGAGGGCCTTGACCCTGAGATTCGCGCCGCTATCGAAACGTCCCTCGACGCTCTCAAGGTTGCGGGCTGCACTATCCATAAAGTCTCGCTCCCGCACACGCGCTACGCCGTGCCCACGTACTACGTCATCGCTACAGCCGAGGCCAGCTCTAACCTCTCCCGCTTCGACGGCGTTCGATTCGGACACCGCAGCAGCGAAGCCAACACCCTCGCCAACATGTTCCGCAAGTCACGCGACGAAGGCTTCGGCGCAGAGGTCAAGCGCCGCATCCTGCTGGGCACCTACGTGCTATCTGCTGGCTATTACGACGCCTACTATCGCAAGGCGCAGCAGGTTCGCTCGCTGCTCACTCGTGACTTCCTCACCGCCTTCACGCAAGTCGACGCGCTCGTTTGCCCGGTCACGCCGACGCCTGCTTTCAAACTAGGTGAAAAGACCGACGACCCCATCCAGATGTACCTCGAAGACATCTACTCCGTCGCTGCTTCTCTCGCCGGTATCTGCGGCATGAGCGTCCCCTGCGGAACCACGCAGACAGGCCTGCCCATCGGTGTTCAGGTTCTCGGCAAGCACTTCGACGAGTCCACTATGCTCCGCGTCGGTGCCGCCATCGAGACCGCGCGAGCTTCTCAATGAGAGCCGTTCCCGTCCTTTACAGCAGCGATCTCACACGCTCGCTTGCCTTCTACACCGGTGTACTCGACTTCGAGTTGAGATACCCTGCGCACCGCGAACTGGCGCTCCGCAATGGCGTTATCGACCTCATCTGTGACGTCGCCATCCTTCAGCTCTCCACGCATATGGGCTATCATCCCACTCCCAGCTCAGTGAATCTCGAACTCGACCACCCCGATGAAGTCGACACCCTATTCGCTCAGTACACTGCCCGCGGTCTCGACCAGTCGCAACGTTCTGACTCGCCCGTCCACCATGCTCCGCTCGATCAGACCTGGGGTACTCGCGAGTTTTACATCACGGATCCCGACGGCAACTGCCTCTGCCTCCGCGCCTGGCGCTGACGTCACATTTGTTCCCGGGCAATCCCGCGAATACGCCACAGTGAACGCCGCCAGCGGTGCGCATGAGACCCTTATAGGTATGCGTCGATCGATGTTCTTTCTCGTTCTCGGAGCGTCGCTGCTCCCTGCCCAGGCACAGACTACCCCGGTCGCGCCTCCTGCTGCCGCGAACACGCCCACCGTTCAGCAATCCATCACCGTTACAGCCGATCGCGGCCTCCCCGGCGTCACCGACTCCGCCACCAGCGTCGCCACTCTCAACGCGCAGCAACTTCAGAACTCCTCGGGCCTCACTCTCGACGATCGTCTGCACTCCGTTGCCGGCTTCCAGCTCTTCCGTCGTACCAGTTCCTGGACCGCCAATCCCACGACCGAAGGCATCAGCCTTCGCGGACTTGGCAGCACCGCCGCCAGCCGCACCCTCGTCGAATCCGATCAGGTTCCCCTCAACGATCCCTATGGCGGTTGGATCCACTGGGATGAGATCCCCGTCTTCGCCATCCAGCAGGTCGAGCTAGTGCGCGGCGGGACGGCTGATCTCTATGGCTCCAGCGCCATCGGCGGCGTCATCGCTGTCGAGCCCATAACGCCTTCTGCACATAAGCTCGCTCTTACCGCCGACACCGCCGGTGCTACCGAGAACACCGCTCTTGGCGATCTTCTTCTTACCACCGCCTCGCACGCACTCTCTACCCTCGGTGCCTTCAGCGCGCTCTCCACCGGCGGCTATGTCACTACCGCGCCCGCGTTTCGCGGCACCGTCGACATCCCCTCCAACGTCTTTCAGCAGAGTGGCCGTCTCGCCTTCTTCACCCCGCCGCAGACACCCGTCAAAGCTTTTCTCCTCGGCAACATCCTCAACGAAGCCCGCAGCAACGGTACGCCGCTCCAGACCAACGGTACGCGCCTCTGGCGTTACTTGGGTGGCGTCGATCAAGAGACAGCAACAACTCATGCTGCCCTCCGCCTCTACGGTTCGCGCGAGGCCTACCGCCAGAGCTTCTCCTCCATTACGCCCACGCGAAATGCTGAAACCCTCACCAGGCTCCAGCACTCACCAATCGACGAAATTGGTCTCTCCGCGCAGGCCTCGCGCACCCTAGCGCCATCGCTCACTGCCGCCGCAGGCTTCGATCTCCACGATATCCGTGCCACAGACGACGAGCTTGCCCCGTCTACTTCGGTTACCACCAGCATCTCTGCCCGCCAGCGCGAGACCGGCGGTTTTCTCGACGCCATCTGGCAGCCCAAGCAGTGGTCGTTCTCAGGCTCCATCCGGGTCGACTCTTTCCGCACCTTCAACGCGCAACAGATCCTCTCCAACGCCCCGGCTCTCACCAGGCTCCCTGAACTGGACGAGTTCTTCGCATCCCCGCATCTTGGTATTGTGCGCACACTGCCGCATAACCTCGTACTTACCGCCAACGCCTTCCGCGCCTTCCGTGGTCCCACCATGAACGAGCTCTACCGCACGGGCCAGGTCGGTCAGCAGACTACGCTCGCGAATAACTCTCTGCTCGCCGAACGCGCCACCGGCTTCGAGTTCGGTGGCGAGTGGGCCTCGCGCATGGCCTCGCTTCGCGCCACGTACTTCTGGACCGAGGTCAATCGCCCCATCTCTGCGGTCGAGCTCTCGCAAACCGCCACCACCCAGCTGCTCCAGCGCCAGAACCTCGGCCAGATCCGCAGCCGTGGCCTCATGCTCGAAGCGCAGACCGCGCGCTGGCACTCCTTCGACACCACCTTCGGCTACCAGCTTGCCGTCGCCACCGTCACCGCATTCAACTCCAGCTCACCCGCGCAGGCCAATCTCACCGGAAACTGGATTCCCGAAGTCCCACGCGAGTCCGTCACGGCCACGGCAAACTACGCCGCTCCTCGCGTAGCGAATCTGCACCTCATCGCCAGCTACACGGGCCATACCTACGACGACGCGGCCAACCAGTTTCTGCTCCATCCCTACGCCCGCTTCGATCTCTCCGCCGACCGTCAGCTGACTCATGGCCTCTCGCTCTACGCCTCCGCGCAGAACCTGCTCAACCGCACCATCGACGCCGGTCGCACGCCCATCCTCACGCTCGCCGCGCCGCGCCTCGTACAAGCTGGGCTTCGCTATACCTTCTCGCGGTAGCTCAGCCGCTATGTTGACTGGCTGTTATCAACCACTTTGGCATCGGTCAGCGTCACCTTGAAGGTCATCTCTTTGCGCCCGCGGTACACGGTCACCGTCACCACGTCACCCGGATGATGTTCGTTCAACGCATTGCCCAGATCCTGCGGCGAGGCGATCTCCTGCCCATCGAAACCCACGATCAGGTCACCACCCAGCATCACCGGCTCGTTGCCCATATACATCCGCTGCGTTCCACCATGGATGCCTGCAGCCTGCGACGCTCCGCCTGGCAGCACCCGCTCCACCAGGATGCCCGGCATCGCCGGCAGCCCGAGCTGCTCGGCAACATCTGGCCCAATCGGAATCGTCACAATATCCAGTGACGGCCGCCGCGCATGCCCGTACCTTGCAAAGTCGTCGAGCACCGCCTTCGCCGTCGCAATCGGAATCGCAAACCCAATGCCGGCGGACTGGTCGGCATTGCTGTTCGGATTGGTCGCGATCATCGTCGTAATGCCAATCACATCACCATGTGAGTTCAGCAGCGGCCCACCTGAGTTGCCTGGATTCACCGAAGCATCCGTCTGGATCGCGTTATCGATCTTCACTCCGCTGGGTAGTTGCACCGCGCGCAATGCGCTGATGATGCCTCGCGTCATCGTGCCGGAGAACCCAAACGGGTTGCCGATCGCATACACACGCTGCCCCACCAACAGCCCAGCCGAGTCGGCCAGCGTCGCCGGCTGCAGCCCCGTCGCACCATGAATCTGCAGCAGCGCCACATCGTGGCTAGGGTCGGTGCCAACAATCGTTGCTTTGTACTTCTTGCCGTTCCAAAGCGTTACCTCGACCTGCTGCGCGCCGTCCACCACATGGTTGTTGGTCAGGATGTGACCGTCTTTGTCCAGCACGAAACCCGAACCCTGCCCCTGCTGCGGCACCGGACGGTAGAAGAAGTCGTATGCTACCTGCGTCGAGGTTATATTCACTACCGACGGCATCGCCTTTTTGTACACGCCGATGTTCTGTTCCTCTTCGGAGTCGAACGCAGGTGCGGCCTTTGCTTCAGTCAGTCCAAAGTTGCCGAGCGGTCCGTTCAGCACCGCAGTATGCGTATCGCTGACATCCGCATGCATCATCTTCGCCAGCGCTCCCGCCGGCATCAGCCGAGTGCTCAGGTAGTAAAAGCATGTCAGGATCAACAGAACCAGAAGTACAGGACGCAGTTTCATCGAACAGAGACCTTCGCCGCGCAGAAGCGCACTCCGCCCAACTGGCGGATACCCTGATTTTAGACGCCATCCTGCCGAACTTGTTGCGGTCTACTTTCGGTTATCAGATATGTCAGGCCTCGCGCTCTATCTCCAGCAGTTGCCGCTTCCGCTCTGTGCCCCAGCGATAACCCGTTAGTTTGCCGTCTGCACCCACCACACGATGGCAGGGAATTACCATCGCCAGTGGGTTCGCACCGCACGCCGTCCCCACCGCGCGGACAGCCTTGGGCGACCCGATCGTCTCGGCAATCTCCGCATACGTTCTCGTCTCGCCAAGAGGGATCGCCATCAACGCCTGCCATACGCGCTGCTGAAACGCAGTCGCGCGAACATGGAAGGGAAGCGCTTGCGCTGCATGGCTCTCGCTCAGGCTGCCCAGCACAGTTTGCACCTCTGCACCCAGCCCCGCATCGTCACTCCGCAACACCGCCTGCGGAAACCGCTCGCGCAGTTCTACCGCAGCCTCCGCGTCGTAGTCGGCAAACAGCACAGCACAGAGACCGCGCGACGTCGTACCTACCAGCACACGCCCCAGCGGTGACTCCGCCATCGCATAGCGAATCGTCTCGCCCGCGCCTCCGGCCTTCATCGCCGTCGGGCTCATGCCCAGTGACGCGTCCACGTTCTCATACACGCGGCTGCTCGACCCGTAACCGGCCTCATACACCGCATCGGTCACGCGTAGCCGCGGCTCACGCACCTTGCTGCGAAAGCGGTCCTTGCGCTGCTCTCGAGCAAACTCCGCCGGCGTAACGCCCAACACTCGCTTGAACCCGCGCTGTAAAGCGAACCGTCCTAAACCTGAAGCCTCCGCCAAATCATGCAGAGTGGTGCGTTCGCCCGCATGTTCGGCGAGAAACTCGGCAGCCTTCTTCACCGCACCAGCCTGCGGATCATCCTTCGGAGCCACACGCGCCGGCTCGCAACGCAAGCATGGGCGAAACCCGGCCGCCTCCGCCAGTGCAGGGGAAGGGAAGAAGCTCACGTTCTTGCGCTCCGGCCTGCGGCTCGGGCAGCTCGGCCGACAGTACACGCCCGTTGACTTCACCGCATATACGAACTGTCCGTCTGCGGACGCATCGCGCGCCAGCACCTGCTGCCACGCCCTGCCTGCAAACACCGGTGTCGCGCTCGCGCTTTTGTTGTCGCTGTTCTTTTTGTTGTTCCCCTGAGTTTGTCGAAGGGAAGTCTGCTGTGCCTTCATGGCGCCTGTGCTCTCAATCGTCGCCCGTGAGTTCGTCCAACCAATTAGCGTCGTCATGTAAGTATCCTGCACCGGCAGGGTTATGCGCCACACTCCGCCAATTGCGATCAAACTGGATTGGTCACGATTCGACACGATGGCCGCTACATGGCGGTCATCGCGTTGGCAAGTCCCCCTCTGAGACTACGGTAAACTCGCGGGCTTTTCAGCTGCGTTTTGCTCGTGAAGCGGCCTTTCGCCGCGGGCTTTCAGCCTTTACCGGCACCGGCAAAGCAACCGCCAGGTTTGCCGGCATGGCCATCGGCGGCAGCGGCAGAGGTACAGGTTTGCCTGCCGCGTCGATCTCGCAGGCGTTCACCACAAACTTCTTCAGGTCAGCGTTTCCGAAGCTCGTCGTTATGGCTACATCGGCAGCGTCGCGTCCCGCTGCCATCAACAACCGCCCCAGCCTCGGCGTATTGTGTCTCGCATCCATGTCCCACCAGCGTCCACCCAGCCACACCTGGTACCAGGCGCTGAAGTCACCCGGCCCGCTATACGGCACGCGGATATCACCCAGGTAGCCTGTCACATAGCGCGCAGGCAAGTTCATCGCCCGTGAAAGAGTAATCGCCAGATGCTGATAGTCGCGGCACACGCCGACACGTTCCGTGTAAACATCCATCGCAGTCTTGGTCGCACGCGCCATCTGGTAGTTGAAGGTAACCTTCCAGTGCACCCAGTCGCGAATCTGCGCGGCCGTCGCCCAGCCGGGCTCCATATGTCCAAACAGGTCCTGTGCGATACCGACAAACCGGTCTACCTCGCAGTAGCGGCTCGGCACAAGATATTTCAAGGTGTCATGCGGCAATGCCTCGATGGGCGTCAGCGGCAAGCCCTCGCCCTGCGGATCAGGTGTCTCGTCCATCTCCACCACCGCACTTCCATATAGCTTAAGCACGCCCTCCGGCGCCACGAACCGCGCGCACCGGTTGCCGTAGCTGTCGATGTACTCATCGAACACCAGTGGTTCCGCTTCGCCGGATGACTCCGCGCGGTGTTGCTCCGGTCCCACCAATCGAGCGTCAAGACTAGGATGCAGGCGCAGCATCGATACGATCGGCGTCAGCTTCTGCAACTCGAAGTGGATCTCGTACTCAGATTTGATTCTCAATAGGGCCGATCCAGACTGGCAACGCGGAAAGCCCGCTACCGCATATCGCCGGAACTATCGTTAGGATGCGTCGAGTCTATCCCAAGCTGCCCTTCAGGGTGAGCGTTTTGTGCAGACACGGTGCGATTTCTGCATCTGTAGCAGCTTCAAGACTTGCTCCCTGGCGGCTCATACTCGTGGTATGACAGAGACATGTATCGACTGGCCCGCCCCACACTCATCCTCGGCCTTCTGCTGCCTACGGCGGCTCTCTGCGGTGCGCAGTCGCATCGCGCACCGGCAACGCAGCAACCCAGCGCGCAGCCATCAGGACCAACGGCGGTGATCGACACTTCCTCTGGCCGTCTTACCTGCAAGCTCTTCGGCAAACAGGCTGCGCGAACGACTGAGAACTTTATCGCACTTGCGCAGGGAACAAAGGATTGGACAGACAGTTCCGGCGCTCCACAGCACGGCAAGCCCTTCTACGACGCCACACAGGTCTTTGGCATCACCGACGGCGTATCGGCAGGCACACCTGTCGGCGCAGCCACAGCTGGACCAACAACACCACCAGAGAAGACGGGCCTCGAGGTCGATCACAGCGGTCGGCTCGTGGCGCTCGTAACCGACGGTCAACAGAGCAGCTCCGCCTTCGCTGTGCTGGTTGACGCCGATCTCGAATACAGCAAGCGTGCTGTGGTCTTCGGTCAGTGTGACGACGCTTCAGTGGATGTCGCCCGCACCATCTCGCACGATCTACTCACTACCGACAATCACCCCACAAAACCAGTCGTCCTCCGCAGCGTCAAGATCATCTCCGAAGGTCAGCCACTCCCGCCGCTTACCGAACCCGCATCCGGCGAAGCCTCACTCACCGTCCCGCCTGCACCCGCCCCGGCCGTTCCCGCGCCTGAACCCACAGGCCCCACAGCGATCATCGAAACGAGCAAAGGCACACTCACCTGCAAGCTCTTCAGTAGAGAGGCTCCCATCGGCGTCGCGAACTTCATCGGCCTCGCACAGGGCACCAAGCCTTACAAGAGCCCAGCAACGCGCACCGAGGTTCGCGGCAAGCACTTCTACGACGGCCTCACCTTCCGTCGTGTCATTCCCGACTTCATGATCCAGAACGCAGACATGCCCGGCGACCCCGAGGGCGGTGGCGACATCGGCTTCCACTTCGAAAACGAGATCGTCCCCGGCCTCAC
>CAJCIM010000063.1 GCA_903970395.1 Acidobacteriaceae bacterium | reverse complement strand
TGTGGAGGTGATGTCGGAGCTGACGGCCTGGTTGAAGTTCTCTGTGAAGGCCTCGCGATAGATGTAGGAGCTGAGATACTCGCCGTCGGCCACAACGCGGGTTGTGGGGTCGAAACGATAGCGGAAGGCCAGGGTGAGGTCTTCGCCGCCCTGGTTGGTGAAGACATTGGTGATGATGGGCACACCACCTTTACCTACACCGGTCTGCGTAGGCTGATAAAAGCCGCGGTCCTGCAGCGCAGAGAAGTGTCCGGTGAGGTAGTCGTCGCCCGGGCCCTTGAAGCGCACGGTGCCGTTCTCCGACCATCCGCGCAGCGAGTAGAAGATAGTGCCCAGCGTGACATCTACCGAGCGATTGATGACCACGTAAACCTGCTCGCCGATGGTGGTGCCCTTGGAGCCGGTGTTGTTGCTGGCGCTGGAGTAGCCGAAGACCGGGATCAGAAACCCGGACTGGCGCTGCGTGGTGTCGGTGGGGTGCGAGACGTACGGCAGAAACAGCAGCGGCAGCCCTAGTAGCTTGAAGGTGCTGCTGCCGGCGCGGGCGGAGCCGTTGGTGATGGTGAACTTGCTGCTGAACAACTGCCAGTCCGGGTGCGGCAGCAGGCAGCTGGTCACCGAACCGTTGTAGATCACGTAGTCGGCGGGGCCGTTCTTAATCACCTCGCGGCCCCAGAAGAGAAAAGGGTTCGCGTTGACGTAGGCGGAACGGGTCGGCGGCAGGGAGCTGCCGACGACGGTGGCCTTGGTGGTAGTGGGCGCTGGTACGTTGGTGCGCAGCTGGATCGAACCCGAAACATCGTAGAAGTGGCCGGTGCCGTTGCGCAGGTTGTAGGTGCCGTGCGAGGCCTGGATGTCCTCGTTGTTCTCGCCGCCAATGAGCCGGACGTGGCCAGTGAGATCCAGCTGCGCCGTGGACTTGTCGTAGGTGATGGTGTCGGCGTAGATCGTGTGGTCGCCGTAGTGGATCTCGACATTGTTCTTCAGGGTGTAGACATCGCCATCCTGGGTCTGTGTGACGCTGTCCAGCGTCAGCAGCTCAGGCGCCTTTTCCGGAGGCAGCGGCGTCGCGTGAGGCACAGCTGAAAGGTCGATCTGCTGCGGCGTCGGCGCGTCCGGTGGGTGAGCCGACGATGAGGTTGTCTGTGCCACATCGGTAGAGGGTACCTGCAACGGCACTACCTGCGCGCGTAGATGTGGATGACCTGCGACCATGAGAATGGTAAGTATGAAAAGAGGCAGCGGAGCGTTGCAATGCTGCCGCGCACGTTCGAACCACCAGTTCGGCGATCGACGAGCAGGCAGACGCAGACGCCGGACGTTGAGTTGGAGTAGCGGATCCACTGACTTGAGCTTAGACGATTCGCAGGCGCGTCTGTCTTACGAGCGATCAAAATCAGATGCGGGAACACAAACGGCAACGATTGGCATCATAAAAGCAATAGAGACCTCCACAAGGTCCAGGCAAAACGAAACACCATGACCGGGAACGCAACATGAGCAGCAACGCCCAACGCGATCTGTACCCAGACGCCGTCGATTCACACCCAGGGCCCGACCTTCGCGCCACCGGCACTGACGGCGCCTTTACCCTGCGCCGCATCGCCGCGGAGCGCCTGGCCGCGCATCGCAACAAACGGGCCATGCTGGAGCCCGAGGCCCCCTCCACGCAACGCGTCGAGCCGCATATCTCTGAGAGCGCGAAGCGTGCCCGCGAGGCTGTCGTGGCGCGTTATCGCAAATCGCCAAGCTACCGTGAGGTCCTGGCTGCGGAGACCGAGCACGCGGCAAAGACCGCAGTCGCTGCGTCCGTGGCTGTAACCGCTCCTGTCGCGCCGGTCGCTCCTGTTGTAACTAGGCCAGTCACCAACGCGCCGTCTTACAGGACGGATGCTGTGACAGTGACGGATGTTGAGAAGGACTTTGCCTGGCTCGACGCGAAGACATCCGTCGCAGAGGCCTCGGTCGTGCCCAGCAGCGTTGCGCCGGAGCCCATATCCATGCCCGAGGGCGCGCTGCAGGTGCGCCCGTACGAGGAGCTGCCGCAGCTGACGACACCGCCTCCGCCGCTACGTGAGGAGCAGACAGTTCGCGTGGATGAGATTGAAGGCCTCGATGATGAGATAGCCTTCCGTCTCGCGCCGGAGTTCGACGACCACCTGATCGAGCCACTGCCCATCCAGGCCAACATCATCGAGTTTCCGCGCCAGCTTGTAGCTGCGCGCAAGGCGCGTCCGCGTCTGGCCGAAGGCCCGCTGCGTACTGACGAGGCAGTGGAGTATCGTGAGCCTGCGTACCACCAGCCGGTGGTGCCTGAGTTCCAGATGCGCATCTTCGAAGTCGAGCCGATCGCTATGGAACCCGCGCCGAGCGACGCGCGCATCACCGCACAGGCCGCCATAGCCGAACCCGAAGCGCCCGCCGTGCCGGAGTGGCAGCACATGGTGCTCGACGCTGCTGAAGAGGAAGATGAGGCTCCCTCGTGGGTTCCTGTGCCGGAGCCGGAGATGCCTGCGGTTGTCGCGCGTGATCCTTCGGAGCCATTGCCGGTTGCGCCCTTTGAGTTGCGGTTCATGTCGGGCGCTGTGGACGCTATCTGTATTGGCATAGCGTTTGTGGCCTTCGCCATCGTCGCGGGCTGGATCGGCGGCCACGAGCTGCGCTCAGTCCCGCTGCGTACGTTGGGCATCATCTCGGTGGGGTTGCTGGCTCTGCTCTCGGTCTTCTACCAGGCGCTGTTCTTCACGCTCAGCCGGTCGACGCCGGGCATGTTCTACGCCAATCTCGTCTTCAAGACACTGGGTGGCCGTGAGCCCTCGCGCCGCATGATGCGTCGCCGTGTCGGTGCAAACATCGTCGCGGCTCTGCCGCTGGGGCTGGGACTGCTGTGGAGTGTGGTCGATAGACGCGGACTTGGCTGGAACGACCGCATCTCCGGCGTATTCCTGCGCGAGTACTAAAACGCGCAATCTGTATCGTCCGTCGAGATGAAGAGCCGCTTTCTCTGCGCGCGTAAGTCACTCAAAATTCAGGCCAACTGCGCTGCGCGGAAACTCCTGCCGAGCAGCGGGCGTCTTTTGCGTTAGAGTAAAAAGAAAATTTGTCTGGAGGACAAGTTTCAATGGCGTTGAAGGCAGAGGGCATGACGGCAGCAGTACCGGTTTGGAAGCGGGTATCCGTGGCTGTAGGAGCGGTTTCGTTGGCTACGGTCGCCGGGCTGTGGCAGCCGCGTGTGGTGGCTGCCAGTCCTGCGCAGGACCCCGATCCGGGTTCGGCGGAGTTCTACCAGCAGAAGGTAAAGCCGATCTTTGCAGCCAACTGCTTCCGCTGTCACGGTGGCGAAAACCATCGCGGCGGTCTCACCTTTGACACCCAGGCAGGCCTGTTAAAGGGTGGTCACGACGGCGCTGTGGTGGTGGTGGGTCATCCTGAGCAGTCGCTGCTGGTTAAGCTGATCCGTCACGAAGGCCCGGCGGACGATCCGATGCCGATGCCGCCCAAGGGCGATAAGCTCTCCGACGCAGACATTGCGACCGTTTCAGCTTGGATCAAGGCCGGCGCGAAGATACCTGACGCGGCTCAATAAGACTTCGCCCGGTAAATCCACAAGAAAGCAGCACTGCTGTAACGATGAAATTGGGGCCCCTGTACACCTCTCGCTACTACCGCAAGCCGCCGAGCCACGGTACCCTGATAAGGCTCTGGCGGCTTCGCGGCCACCTTCAAAACTTAATGATGATCAGGACGCCGCAAGGGGATTCGATCCCGCGCCGCCGTACTTGGACGAGACTGTGCACTGGAGTCGCCGTAGCGACGACGCTGTCGCTGACGTTGGCCTGTGTGCACATGGCAGCGGCCGAGAGCATGAACGCAACGCGAACGCATCCAGTGCGGGTGCGCCGCAGCGCGGCCGTCCAAAGTGAGACACCGAAGGCCGGTACCGCCAAAACCAAACCAAATACAACTCACCAGGGCGCTACTCACCAGGGCTCCAAATCGAGCCTCGGGGCGGGGGAGAAGCGCTCCGGCGCCGATCAGCCGGCCACCACCAAGACCGCGCCCCAACACAAGTCGCGACGCCGCGCCAAAAAGGCCGAAGATGACGACATGCCGATGAGGGAGCAGGTACGCGGCCGTCGCGAACGCGCTCGCCCCACTATGCGCAGAGTCGCGCTGCGTCGCGCGGAGCCGATGCCATTGCGTGAGGTACCGTCGGTGCTCACTGGCACGACGACGTCGCTGCGCGGCACGCATGATGTCCTGGTGCACCAGAACCTGATGGCCAACGACGAGGGGCTGAACCGCATCCAGACCGACGCCGACCTTGAGCGCATGCGCCAGGACTTCGAACTCGTCGACTTCGCGCAGAGCCGCAGCCTGCGCATCAATCCGGAACTGCCCGACAATCGCCGTTGCGCTCGGCCCTGGACCGTACGCTTCGCGGATGACCTTGCGCGCGACTTCTACGACACGTTCGGCGTGCCGCTGCAGATCAACTCGGCGGCTCGTTCGGTGGAGTACCAGCTACGGTTGGCGCACACGAACGGGAACGCTGCGGGAGTCGATGGCGATACCTCGTCGCCTCACCTCACCGGGCAGGCCATCGACTTCGGCAAGAAGGGCATGAGCCGCGCCGAGCTCGCATGGATGCGCGCGCGTCTGCTGCCGCTGATGCAGGCTGGCAAGATCGACGTCGAAGAGGAGTTCCGCCAGGCCTGCTTCCACATCAGTGTCTATCGCACCTACTTGCCACCCGTGCATGAAGTGGCCGTGGTGCCGGCAAATCCTGTAGCGCAGTCCGTTCCGTAACACCCAACGAAAGACTATTGATTCGGATTCGGCGGCACCTTTGCGCCCTTTTTGCGCGCCTCTGACAGCCCGATAGCGATGGCCTGTTTCGGGTTGGTCACCGTCTTGCCGCTGCCGCCACTCCTCAGCTTGCCTTCGTGCATCTCGTGCAGCTCGGTCTCCACCTGCTTGCTGGCTGCAGAGCTGTACTTGCGCGGCGTCTTTTTAGCTGCCTTCTTCGCCGGGGCTTTCTTTGCTGCTTTCTTCGTTGCCATTAGGTTATGCCTCCGTCACGTTTTGAGGTGCGATGCCTCCGCGGCGTTGCATCAGACGGGGATGCGATCGCGGCGATAGACCGAGAAGACAGCCACCGCGATCAGCAGCGTCACGAAGGCAGCGGCGCCGAAGACATAGGTACGCCAGCTGTGCGGGCCCTCTACCGGGCCGCCGAGCCAGTCGATGTACGTGGCGTTCAGGTCGGCGGCCAGCCCCGGGATCGTCACGGCGTCGAAGGCATGCGAGGGGTCACCACGGGGCGCTACCGGCAGCGATCCGAAGATGCGGCTGTGCGTCGGCGAGGAACCATCGCGATCATGCGGAATCGTGTGGAAGAGCGAGTTGATCTCCGCATCGCGCGGGTCGTTGAAGAAGGCGGTGTCGGCGGTGTTGGGGAACAGCGTCACGTTGCCGGTCATCTTGTGTTCCACCGCGGAGACGCCGTCCTGGCAGACTCCCAGCGCGTAGTATCCGCCAAACGGCAGCGCCGGATGCGCCGCGTGCAGGTGCATGTACGCCACGGTTAGCAGCCCCGCGAGCCGCGTCACCTCGATCGCCTGGTCGCCCGCATAGGTATGTGCGGCGCGACGCTGCACCCATGCCTGGTCCAGCGTGTCCATTGTCCGCCACTCGGACTTTCCATCGACGCCGAAGTAGTAGCTCACATCCGCATTCACATGCGGCCCGCGGACGCGCCACTCCAGCTCTGCGTGTGACACCGGCACCAGCAGATTATGGCCATGGCTGTGCGGCACCTTCAGTCCGGTGTCAATCCAGAACGGAGCCATCACGTCCATGCCCTTGTAGTGCAGATGAGCGAAGTTGGCAAAGTAGCGCGCGTCGTCCACCGTGACGGTGTGGCCGGTCTGCTGCAGGATGCGGATGAGGTCCTCTGGCGTCGTCGCGGTGGTATGGTCCACGCGCTGCTCCTCGAAGGCGACCTCGGAGCGCGGCCTGCTGTTTGCGGAGCGCGCAGGACTCATACCAGCGGAGACAGTCTGCGCGCCGTAGAGCTTGTTGGCAGCCAGCCGATTGAGCAGATCGGCGAGGCGCTGAGAGTCAGAGTGCTCCGGCGCGAGCTGGTTCGGGCCGTCGCCGCGCGTAAAACCGTCGCCCAGCGGTGTCACGATGCCGTCGGTCGCGAAGGGGGGCAGCGTCGATGGCTGGTCGAGCGCCACGATCTCGGCGCGGTCAAGCGAGTAGGCGCCCAGGTCGAGATACTCACGCTGCTGCTCGGCGCTGACTGGCGCGCCGGGGTGCACAGCCGAGGCAGATTCGAGCGTTGCATCCCTCCCCGCGACGTGCCCCACCACGCGCACCGCCGGGTTGATCGCGCGCATGGTCCAGCCAGGGAAGCGGTCAAGCCCCTGCCAGTCCTTGCCGAGTAGACGCTTGCGTAGCTCATCGATCAGCTTCGGCGTCAGCAGCGCCGGGCCACGCTTGCCGTTCTTGTCGATGGCGTCGATCAGCTTTTGCGCCAGGTCAGGATGCTGTGTGGACAGCTCGCGCAGGCTCTGCGAAAGCAGGATGGTGTTGGGCGGCATCGGGGCCTCGGGCACAACGTAGGGTTGCCGCCGGCAGGCCGCCAGCGTGAGCAGCGAAAGGAGCAGCGCGAGCTTGCCGTAACGGCGCATGGGACGATTAGACGCAGTTTGCAACAGACGCGTCACGCAAGGGGTGATACTTTGAGAGCATTCACCCCCCAGCACGATCTGCAAGCGCTCTCGCGGGTGAAGGAGATGGGTACGTTAAGACGGTGAAAAGAGGTCTGGGCCATGCGAAGAGGCAAATGCCACATCCCCGTTCTAGCACTGTGCCTCTGGTGGACGGGCGCGGCGGTGAGCGCTCTCGCGCAGACGGCCACGTCGCAGACCGCTCTCAAGCTCCGGGATAGGACCGCAGCGCCACCCGCGAACGTCGTGATGGTGAACCACCGTCCCTACCAGCCGCCGACGCAATCGGACCTCTTCCACGCCTACCTGCGCGACACCTACGGCGTCTGGGGATGGACGAACACAACTATCCGCGCCGCTTATGGCCAGGCGCGCGGCAAACCCGATGCGTGGGGCCAGGACTGGCCGGGCTTCGGCCAGCGCTTTGGCTCGGCCACAGCGGTCACGTCCATCAACGGCGCTGTGCGCTATGGCATGGAGGAGGTCTTTCACGAAGACCTCAGGTACATCCCATGCCACGGCTGCACGGTGAAGCACAAGATCGAGAATGCGTTGCTGGCGGAGATCACCGCAAGACATCAGAGCGACGGCCACCGCGTCTTCTCGCTGACGCCGACGATTGCGGACTTCTCCGGGCCTATCATCGTGCACACGGCGTGGTATCCCGGCGCGAGCGCAGGCCCGGAAGACGGCGTGGTCAGCGCTCGGCTGGTCTTCGCGACCCGCATCGGCACGCATCTGTTTCAGGAATTCGTGCTGGAGCGACGGCACAAGGATGAGCCAGAGTAAGCCCCTCTCATTCGCTGCGGTTTTCCTACGCGTCCAGCTTCTTGATTACCAGCTCATTCAACAGTGCGGGGTTGGCCTGCCCTTTGCTAGCCTTCATCACCTGGCCTACAAAGAACGCCGCCACGGTGCGCTTGCCGCCCTTGAACTGCGCCACCTGCGCGGGGTTCGCGGCGATGGCTTCGTCGATCAGCGTCTCAATCGCGGAGCTGTCGGAGATCTGCTGCGGCTTGTCGCGGTCGTAGATGAAGGCAAAGTCCTTGCCCTCGGCGAAGCAGGTGTCGAGCAGCTGCTTCAGCTGCTTGCTGCTGATCTCACCGGCCTCGGCAAGGTCAGCTGCCAGTACCAGCCCGTCCAACGTCACTGGCGAGCCGCCCAGTTCAACACCGCCCGCACGTAGCCGCATCGTGATCTCGCTCAGCAGAATCGATGCGACGCGCTTCGGGCTCTTCGCTCGGTCGGCGGCGAGCTGAAAGAGGTCCCCCAGCTCGCGATCAGTCGTTAGCGTCGCGGCATCCTGCGCGGAGAGCCCATACTCGCTGGTCAGTCGAGCGCGGCGCGCCTCCGGCAGCTCCGGCATGTCGCTCAGAATCTGCTTCTGCCACTCCGCGCCTACTACCAGCGCAGGCAGGTCAGGCTCGGGGAAGTAGCGATAGTCGTGCGCCTGTTCTTTGCTGCGCATGGAGTACGTGCGACCCTCGGCGCTGTTCCACAAGCGCGACTCCTGCACCACGCGTCCGCCGTCCTCGATCACGCCAATCTGCCGCTCAATCTCGTACTCCACCGCCGCGCGAATGTAGCGGAAGCTGTTGACGTTCTTCACCTCGGCCTTGGTGCCAAACGCTGCGGTGCCGCGCGCCTCCCAGTCGGACTTCAACATCACGGAGACGTTCGCGTCGCAACGCAGCGAGCCTTCTTCCATGTTGCAGTCGCTGACGCCGGTGTACAGCAGAATTTCCTTCAGCTTGGTCAGGTATTCAAAGACCTCGTCGGCGGTGCGGAGGTCGGGCTCGCTGACGATCTCCACCAGCGGCGTGCCGCATCGGTTCAGGTCGATGTATGTGCGCGACGCGGAGTCCGCAAAGCCGTCGTGCAGGCTCTTGCCGGCGTCCTCTTCCATATGCAGCCGCGTCACGCCAATGCGCTTCGGATTGCCGTCGGCATCGGGCACCATGATGAAGCCATGCTCGGCGATCGGTTTGTCGAACTGCGAGATCTGGTAGCCCTTCGGCGAGTCCGGATAGAAGTAGTTCTTGCGCGCAAAGATGCTGGTTTCGCGAATCTCGCAGTTGATTGCCTTGGCTGCGAGCACGGCGTACTCCACTGCCTGTTTGTTTAGCACAGGCAGCGCACCGGGCAGACCCAGACACACAGGGCAAACATGCGTGTTCGGTTCACCACCGTACTCGTTCTTGCAGCCGCAGAAGGCCTTGGTCTTGGTCAGCAGCTGAACGTGGACTTCCAACCCGATCACGGGCTGGTACTTGGCGAGAACGTCGGGCGAAAGTGCAACTGCTGTCGGCATTACCTCGATTTTATCAACCGGCACCCGCTCCCGGGTTGCGGACGTGCATCTCACCCAGAAAGGCAACCGCCCGGAGAACGAATCGCATGGCAGACGAAAGCAAAAGCACGGTAGAGGAGGAGCGGGTGGAGTCCGGCTGGGCTGCGCCCGAAGAGTCAGCAACCACCGCGCCAGCCGGTGGTGAGGCGGACGGCTCAGCCTCGCACCAGAAGAACCTCTCTCGTCCCAGCGCGCGAGAGATCTACCAGCAGGTCGCTAAAAACGCGCGTGAGGAGCTCAAGCGCACCAGCTTCTCGCTCGCCATCTCGGGCTTCACGGGCGGCATCTTCATGGGCCTTTCGGCGCTTGGTGTGGGCATCTCTTTGGCACACCTGGGCAGTGCCGGCGGTGCATTCATCATCTCGCGGATGTTCTACCCATTGGGTTTTATTGTGGTCATTCTCGGCCGCTCGCAGCTGTTTACGGAGAACACACTTTACCCGGTCGCCCTGGTGCTCACAGAACCGCGGCAGATATGGAACACGCTACGGCTGTGGGCCACCGTGTTGCCGTCGAACATCCTTGGAGCACTGGCGTTCGCGTCGCTGGCCGCTCTCACGCGGGCCATTCCAGCCGACGTGGTACAGTCCATGGCGTCGCTCGGCATCGCGGCGGTCAATCAGCCACCTGGCACCATCTTCTGGAGCGGCGTGGTCGGCGGCTGGATCATCGCCACTGCCGCATGGCTTGTCTCGGGTTCGCACTCCATCACCGGTTCGGTAATGATCATCTGGGCTCTCACCTTCGTCGTCGGCCTGGGCAACTTCGCGCACTGCATCGCCACCAGCGGCGAGGTCCTCATTGCGGTCCTGCGTGGCCAGCTCGCATGGGCGCAATACCCACAATGGCTCGGCCCGGCAGTTGCAGGAAACATCTGCGGCGGCGTATTCATGGTGACACTGTTGGAATATGGGCAGGCCTTCTTAACGAAAGCCACACCGAAAGAAGAGGTGGACGAAAGCCTCTCTGCATAACCTCTGCCGCCACTGGGTTCGCTGCGGTGACTGAAAAAGCATGTCTCTGCAAGCATTGTTCTTATAAATCCACGTGGGGCCATACCCGTTTGGCGTTCCCGGTCGCGGAGTCGAATCCAACCCGCATGGAGGTTCTGCGAGGTTACGTGCAGCTGCTGGGCGCTCATCCTCATGCGAGGAGCTCGCGCTTCGTTGTGGCCAGGCCGGCGCAATGCACTACCTGCGGCACTTCACCACCGTGCCCACGTTTCGCGGCAGAACGCCGGTCGTGCTGCTGGCCTTCGCAGACGATCAGAGCCTGCGCTGGGCCGTGCTGCTATATGAGATCACGCCGCTCGGCCTGCGCACAGGCGTCTACTCAACCGACGACATCTCCGGCTTCCGCACCGTGATCGCTCCTGCTCCGATGCGGGCCGCAGCGGCCAGCGAGGCGGCGAAGACTCTCGTTACGGAAGGAGCGCAAGTGGTCACGCTCTCCTTGTTGCAGAATCAGGATGCGGACATCGACTTGGTTCTGCCATCCTACCGCTGGGCCTGGCGCAAGCGAGACGTTGCTAATACGTTGCTTTCGCGCGGCAGCTACGAGGCGACTCGGAAGTCGCTAGGCGATGCACGCGCTTCAACATGGGCTACTATCGGCGTCGGTTGGAGAAGCGCATGAGCAGCGAGTTTATCGCTGACGCACGCGACATGTTTTCGGAGGTCGAGGTCGACTCTCTGAACACCGCCTCGCTGAATCCATTCGTGCCCGGGCTCGCACAGTTGCAATACACCAGCGCCTGCACGGAGCGCGACGGCTTCCTTGTCGGTTTACGCGCCGAAGACGGCCGCTGGCTGGGGCTCGTCGGCGGCTGGCGGCAGGCAGAGACCACCGTGCTGTTGTGGCAGATGAACCGCGCAGGTTTCGAGCGCGATTCGCTCAGTACGGTTATTCGCGGCTACTTTCTGGGACATGAGATCGCACACGGGGCGCGCCAGATTATCCTCTACGGCGGTATTCCGAACTCTATTCAAAATTCGTTTGTGCAGGACACCGTCGCTGACCTGATCGTTGTTCGCAACTCCTGGCGGTCGCCGCTGATCGCCGCCCTCGCGTGGCTCTTTGGACGCCCGCACTGGTGGAAGCGCAGCACCAGCTTTCTCGCTGCGACGGTCAGCGACAAGTCACTCCGCTGGCATTCAGCGGGCAGTCACACAGAACGGATAAAATAAAGTCTGCATGATCCTTCCCTTCGTCCGCGAACTGATGGCGGACCTGGAGTCCTCCGCAGCCTTTGAGCGTGTGCGTCGCCACCTGGCGAGCGGCACGGGGCGTCGTCGTGTGTCTGGACTCACTGCCACGGCGCGCGCGCTGCACCTGCCGTACTTCGTCCGCGCCGCGCAGGCGCCCGCACTGGTCATCGTTGCCGACAACAAGGCCGCAGAGGCGCTGCACACCACGCTGCTGGCCGCCTGCGAACTCACCTCGGCGCTCAAGCCCGATGAGGTCTTGCGCCTGCCCGCGCATGACGTGCTGCCGTTTGAAAACCTCTCGCCGCACGGCGAAATTCAGGAGCAGCGCGCAGCGGCGCTCTGGAAGCTAGCCAGCGGCGCTGCGAAGGTCGTCATCGCGCCGGTTGAGGCGGCCTGCATGCGCCTCTTCGGTCGCGACTACTACGCAGCGCTCGCGCTGCACCTGCGCGTCGGTGAAGAGCACATACCCGACATGCTCGTCGAGCACCTGCTGCAGGTCGGTTACACACGCGTCGACGTCGTGGAGATGCCCGGACAGGTGACGATTCGCGGAGGCATTCTCGATGTCTACGGGCCAGAGATGGAGCGCCCCGTCCGCATCGACTTCTTTGGTGACGAGATCGAATCCATCCGCCGTTTCGACCCAGAGACGCAGCGCTCCAGCTCGCCTGTCGACGAGATTCTGCTGCTGCCGCTCACCGAAATACCCGCCACCGAGGCGACGTTGCGCGCCATCCACGCACGCCTCACCAAAAAGACCGTCGAAGAGATTGCGGACGTCGAGACCGCCGCAACCATCTTCCCCGGCTGGGAGTTCTACGCCGCTGTCGCCGGGGCGAAGTCGTCATTGCTGGAGCTGATGGGCAAGTCTACGCGCGTCTTTGTGGAAGAGCCCGCGATGGTCTCCAACCAGGGTGAGCGGTGGTGGAACAAGGTGGAGCAGCGCCACGAACGGGCGGGCATTGGCTCGCTCGTCGGTCCAGGCGACTTGTATCTTTCGCCGTGGGAACTCGAAGACCAGGTCCGTTTCTACAGCGGCTGCGATCTTGATCAACTCGGCGCAGTCGATGTGCTCGAAGGTGACCGCTCTGACGCCAGCGAGATTGAGTTCGCTACCCGGCCCACGATGCGTTTTCACGGCTCCATCCCCGCGCTGATCGACCAGTTAAAGCTCTGGATCGAGAGCGAAGCGCGTGTGCTGATCGCCGCGCCTAACCAGGGTGAAGTCGAGCGGCTTGCCGGGCTGATGCAGGAGTATGGCGTGCCCTACCGCATCGGCTCGCGCGTGGAGCAGGGCACGTCAGCAAGCGTGTACTCGGAGTCCAGCTACCTCGCAGGTGACCTGCGCACGCCAGTCATTGTGCGTGCTGCCGTCGCCAACGGCGTACAGGTGCTCGACATCGACCGCCGTACCGCGCGGCAGGTTATTGTCGTCGGTGCCAACGACATCAGCGACGATGCCGACGTGAACGCACGCCCAGCGCGTCGCAAATCGAAGACGGCAGCCTTCGTCTCCGACTTCCGCGACCTTGCCGTCGGCGATTACGTGGTGCACGTCGAACACGGCATCGCGCGCTACGATGGCCTGCGTACCATCGAACAGCCCGACGGCAGCAACCTCGAGCTGATGATCCTCACCTTCGCCGAGGACGCCAAGCTCTATGTCCCGCTCACGCGGCTCGATCTCATCCAGAAGTACCGCAGCACAGACACCGGTCCCGCGCCGCAGCTGAATCGGCTCGGAAACCCCGCGTGGGCCAAGACCAAGGCGCGCGTCAAGAAGGCCATGCAGGACATGGCCGAAGAGCTGCTGAAGCTCTATGCGCAGCGCAAGGCCGCGCAGGGCTATGCGTTCTCGCCCGACAACAACATGATGCACGAGTTCGAGGATGCCTTCGACTTCAACGAGACCGAAGACCAGTTGAACGCGATCAAAGACATCAAGGCCGACATGGAGACCACGCAGCCCATGGACCGCCTGCTCTGCGGCGACGTTGGCTATGGCAAGACGGAGGTCGCCATGCGCGCGGCCTTCAAGGCTGTGCAGGACGGCAAACAGGTCGCAGTGCTCACGCCGACGACCGTGCTCTGCTTCCAGCACTTCGAAAGCTTCAAGCGCCGCATGTCGAAGTTCCCCATCGTCGTCGAGATGCTCTCACGGTTCCGCTCCGCGAAGGAGAAGAAAGATGTGATGGAGCGCTGCGAGCAGGGCAAGGTGGACATCCTCATCGGCACGCATGCGCTGCTTGGTCAGGAGCTCAAATTTCAGGACCTCGGCCTGCTGGTCGTCGATGAAGAGCAGCGCTTCGGTGTGCGCCACAAGGAGCGCTTGAAGCAAATGCGTGCGGCTATTGATGTGCTCAGCATGTCCGCGACGCCGATCCCGCGCACGCTGAACATGTCGCTCGTCGGCCTGCGCGATATGAGCGTCATCGAGACGCCCCCCAAAGACCGTATGGCGATCCAGACCATCGTCGCCAAGTTCGACGAGAAGCTGATCCGTACAGCAGTTGAGGTCGAACTCGAGCGTGGCGGACAGGTCTACTTCGTGCACAACCGCGTGGAGACTATCTACGAGCTCGCCTCGAAGATCCGCGAACTCGTCCCGCAGTCTCGCGTCGTCGTCGCGCACGGGCAGATGCCCGAGGCCGAACTGGAGCGAACCATGCTCGCCTTTATGGACGGCGAGTACGACGTCCTTTGCGCCACCAGCATCATCGAAAACGGCCTCGACATCCCGCGTGCGAACACCATCATCATCAATCGCGCCGACCGTCACGGCCTCAGCGAGCTGTACCAGCTCCGCGGCCGCGTTGGCCGCAGCAACCGCCGAGCGTACGCGTACCTGCTTATCCCACCGGAGCAGCAGCTGACAGAGATCGCACGCCGTCGCCTCGCGGCGCTCAAAGAATTCTCCGACCTCGGCGCGGGCTTCAAGATCGCAGCTTTGGATTTGGAGCTGCGCGGAGCGGGGAACATGCTTGGCGGCGAGCAGAGCGGCCACATCGAAGCCATCGGCTTCGAGATGTACACCACCATGCTTGAAGAGGCCGTCAGCCGCCTCAAGGGCAACGCACAAGAGGAGCGCCCGCAGGTCACCGTCAACCTCGGCATCAGCCTACGCATCGACGGCGACTACATCCCCGAAGAGGGCCAGCGCTTGCGCATGTACAAGCGCATCGCCGGTGCGGAGAACTCCGCGGTGCTCACCGAGGTTCGTGCCGAGCTCGAAGACCGCTACGGCAAGCCGCCGGAGAGTGTATTGCATCTGCTCGCTGCCGCGGAGATTCGCCTCATCTGTGAGCGCCTCGGAATTGCATTGATCGAGCGGAAACGCACGGCCATCGAAGAGCCGAAGAAGGCAGCACCCGCTCCGCCCAAGACACCGCTGAAGCCGAGCTTCGGCAGCTGGGGCAACACCTCGCGTCCGACCGCACCGCTGGCGGGCCGCCACGGTCAGGCTCCGCAGACCGCAAACCTGCAGTTCTCCAGCCGAGCAGCGCTCAACCGTCCGGAGTCCAACACGACCCGCGCTCTGCGTGAGACAGCTGCCGTTCGTCCGGCGAACGCGCCGCTGGCAAAAGCCGGCGTCATGAAGCCCATGCGTGAGATGCTCTACGTCACCTTCAGCGAGAAGCTGCATGCCGCCCCCGCCGAAGAGGGCAAGGGCATCAACGCCGGCATGTTGATGAAATTAGTGGCGAAGAACGCAAAGAACGGAGCACAGTTCACCCCGCAGGGCGTGCTCAAATGGCCTCTCACGAGTGCACAGTCAGATACTGTCTTGACGGAAACCCGCGAGCTGCTGGAGCTGCTGGGAGGGCA
>CAJCIM010000062.1 GCA_903970395.1 Acidobacteriaceae bacterium | reverse complement strand
TGGGCTTGGTCATCGAACAGTTCAAAAAAGCTGCTCCGGGAATCGAGGCGCCGCAGATACTCCAAAGCAAGTGCTCGACGCTGCTCGTCCGTCATTACCTTCGTATCCATGGTCGCTCCTCAGAAAAAAGCAAAGACAAATCAGGTTAGGCATGATTCCCGTAGACCGACGCGTTGTTTTCAATACGCTATCGGAAGAACAGAAAAGCTAAGGCTCAAGCAGTCGCAGAAGCCTTAGCTCTTCGAAGTCAAGCTCAGCTTCAATGCGGTGCAGGACGGCGTCGTCGATGCGCCCCGCCTCCTTGAGCTTCAACAACTCCTTGCGCGAGACACTCACCATCTCGAGCTCAAGACGCAACTGCCGCGCTCTTGCGTTGACCTGCATGCGCCCTTCAAGATGAGCGCGCTCATTGTTGCTGACACGAACCTTGTATTCGTCGAGTAGCCGTGCGAGAGCGAAGTCATCACTCAAGCCACTGCTGGCCTTTCTCGCCCCAAGCTCCTGCAACGCAGCATTGAATGTCCTTGACCGCGCCTCTAGTTCAGATAGGGTACGCCGCTTCACCGGACGAAGTTGGATGAAACGAATCAGAATGGTCAACGTTCCGCCTTGAATGACCAGGGTAGAAATTATGACGGCAAAGGAACTGAAGACAATTAAATCACGGGCGGGGAAATCCTGAGGCAACGCGAGTGCAGCAACGAGGCTGACAACCCCGCGCATACCCGCCCAGGCAAGAATCAAAGACTCGCGAAACGACCAAGCCCGAACAACCTTCGTTTTCCTTATCAGTTTTCCCGGGAGGTACATGGCGACGCCAACCCAGACGAGCCTGGCGACAAAGGTTGCGATGACGGCGGGTACAGCCATCGTCAGTCCGTCGACAAGCAACGAATCCTGCTGCTGCATACGAAACAGGATGCCTCGCAGCGCGAGACCGATGAGAATGAACACCAGAGAGTTGAGAACGAAGTCCACGGCTTCCCACGTGGCCTTCGCCTTAAGACGCATGCTGGCGCCGAAAATCCGATGCTGGAAAATTCCTAATATCAGTCCGCACGTTACAACCGAGAGCACGCCAGAGCCGCCCATTTCGTCAGCCAGGGCGTAGCTTGCCCAGGCCATGATGAAAGTCACACTGATGCCGATAGCGATGTCTTCGATTCTGGCAATAAGCCAGCTCATCACCGTACCGCTTAGCGCTCCGACCGCAATCCCGATGGCAGCAAGCGAGATAAAGAGACTGCCGCTGCGGGCCAGGGTGATACTGCCCGTGGATGCGGACAGAATAGCAATCTGGTACAGCAGGAGGCCCGATGCATCGTTGACGAGACTTTCCCCCTCGAGCGTCGTGACCAACCTGTCTGGCAACGGATTGCGCTGGAGAATGGCCTTTGCCGCGACCGCATCAGGCGGAGACACAATGGCGCCTAAAGCAAGGCATGCGCTCCACGGTAGAGATGGATTGACCGCGTGCACAACGACTGCGACGATGACGGTCGTAAACAGCACAGCCCCCAGTGCCAGCGAAATGATTGGGCCGACTTCTCGGCGAAAGTCATCCCATGCGGTATAGAACGCGCTGGACATCAGCAGCGGGGGAAGGACTGCAGCTAGCACGAGGCCAGGGTCAATCTCGGGATAGTGCCCTCCGATGAGAGCGGCACAGCATCCCGCGACCAGGAGTACAAGCGCACGAGGAAATGCCAGGCGGTCAGCAACGCATGTCAGCACACACGCACCCACCATCAGCACCAGCAGGTAATGGAAGAACTGGACGTTATTCATACGTAATTCCGAGCGCACGGGCATCGCCCGCACCACGCTACCAGCCATACTTCAGCTCCACCCCAACATAGTCGGAGTTACTTCCGCCCAACTCGCGGATGGAATCTCCGACCCGGAAATGAACGGCCTCAACCGATGCAATCAGGTTCGCCGCCACTGTCCAGTCAGCACGTATCTGCGCGTAGGCGCCAGTCCATCGCGTGCCGTGGCCAGCCGTACCCGGGACCACAGCACTTCCCTGCTGATAAATCGCGTCGTTTGTGCTCATCCGCCATTGCAATCCTACGGCGAACAGCAAGGCTAGCTTGCTGGAGGGCTTGAGCGTAATCGAGGGCTTCACATGGATGAGGTTTGCATACCCTGTGTAGCCCGCCAGTGTGAAGTAGTAACCGTTCGGGAAAAGTGGATTGAAGGTCTCGACGCGACTGTCGTTCAAATGACGGTCACCGGATGCCGCATCAACCTGCAGACCGAAGCGCGGCGCCCAGGGAGTATCAAGGGTGTAGCCGAACAGTGAGCCCACCGCCCAAGCCGCAATTGTCTTGTCGCCGACATAGCCCGTCTGGTACATCGACTCAACGTCCCAATCAGTGGCAGAGACTTTCCCGGTATATCGCAGGTCAAATACATTGCGATGCTCCTCACCTTGCGCATCGATGAACTGTGCGCCTGCACGGGTATAAAGCGAATAATATCCGGACAGGTCTCCAAGCCCCACATCCTTGCGTTCAAAGCGCACGCCGCTGAAGGTCAGACGGCGATTCGACGTATCGTCGAACGCCGAGATGTCGCGATACTGAACCGGCCGCGTCGCGTATCCAATGAACCGCCACTTCTGATACTCGTAGTCCGCCCATAGTGCGTCGTAGGCCTGCCGCACGTTTGGTCCGTCACGTACGGAAATAAATCTCTGCAAGTCGAAAGCCATCTCCTGCCGCCCAACGCGCAACTTTATCGTTCCCGGGCCGAGCGGACTTACCCAGGCAGCGAATGCCTGCTCCAAATCCAGCGGATTCTTGTCGGTGGTCTTGACCTGGTCCTTATCGAAGGCTCTTGCGTCCTCGAGCTGGACAAAAAATTGCAGATATTCGCCAACGTGGGCGTCAGCATGAACCTGCGCGCGCTGAATCAGGTAGCTATCGGAGCGTGCAGGGCTGAGCCCGAAAAGCGGCGTTTCGCTGACCTCGAAGCGTTCGCGTAAATTGGCGCCAAGCGACAGATACGAATAGGGGTCACCACCGAGCGGGATGTATTTCAGGCTATCGAGTGGCTCACGCGGTACACAGGGATTCTTGAGAACGGACCAGTCCTCTTGCCAGCGATTGAACATGACGACCGGCCGCTTAACATCACACGTGTCAGTCGGCGTCGCGGTCTGCTGAGAGGTCTGCACCTCGCTCTCACTATCCGCCCGTGTCTCTTCGCAGTATCCGAGCGCAAGCCCAGCAACGGCAATACCTATGCACGCCGCGAGTTTCATCACACCGGGCCTCCCGCCCTGTCGAAAATTATTCTTCTGGCCGCTACGGAGTTAAGTCCTGTGCTGCCGCATATTCAACACACTCTCCAGATGTCATCCAGGCGCCGTAGGTGACATCCCATCTTTGTGGCACTACCATCACGGTCGAACGCCGGAGTATGTTCATGAGACGAGCTTGCCTACCGCATTCCGGTGCATCCATGCCTGCATCGCCAGCCAGACGAGCCCGATTACCGGCAAAAGGAGAGCCCAGAAGCCAAACGTTCTGTATCCAAAAGCGCCAGCGATGGCTCCGAGGCCAAACGCTACGATAGCCGGAAGCATTTTCGTGGCACGCGCTCGCGCCGCTGCCTTGACGTCGGCCCCAACCCGTGGCGAACACAGGTCAAGCACGTCGAGAATGACCTGCGTGACATTCCCGGTCATGACGGTGTTCGGCACCCCAGGGCGTGCGACAAGCCGGCTGTGCGCGTTCTGGACACCCATCGCAGTTGCGCCAATCATTCCGCACACGACCACGGCCCAACTTTCAGGGCTGAACCTGGGTCCGAGACTAATACCTGCAAAACAGAACACCAGAAGCAGAAACGCCTGCACGGCGTAAAGCATGCACGCACCGCGCATTGGTGTCTCGGGATTGCGGCCGCGGATGATGAAGCTGCTCACCGCAACCCCCAGGATGAAGGCAGGAAACGCCATCAGCTTCAGGAAGACCCCTTGCCCATATCCGGCGACCCCAGCACCAATAAGCACGAAGTTTCCCGTCACATGTGCCGTGAAGAGCCCGAACAGCGAGACGAAGCTGAGCGTGTCGACATAGCCAGCGGTTGCCGAGAGCAAATTATCATCATTCATTGCGCACCCTGTGGAGAAGCATTAGCGAGGATTGGCCTCCCAGATATCGGCGCTCGGTCTTCGTCGTGACACTGTCCTATTTCGCGGTTGTGTGAATCTCCGCGATGTATCCTCCAGGGAACCGGACGATTGCAGACTCTCTCTGGTCCGCCGTGAAAGGTTGCACGAGAACCGAAACTCCAGCTGCCTGCGCCTTTTTCAGGGTGTCATCGAAATCCTTCACTTCGTACCCCGTCATCTCGTGACCGTAGGGGTAGGGCAGATGGCCATCGGTCACGAAGACCGTCATATTCCCAAAACCAGACGTCAGCCGAACGAGACGAAAGGTGTCGTTTGGTCGTCCGATTTCGACGCCCGGCGCGTGCCGGTTATCGGAGAGAACCTTCCCGTTCGAAAACGCGAC
Source organism: Acidobacteriaceae bacterium (assembly GCA_903970395.1). Taxonomy (GTDB): domain Bacteria; phylum Acidobacteriota; class Terriglobia; order Terriglobales; family Acidobacteriaceae; genus Granulicella. The sequence goes on along the minus strand of CAJCIM010000062.1, from coordinate 3,108 downwards.
CCAGTTCTTGATGAGTGCGTTAGCACGCGCCGGAGAGACGTAAACCCTGTTTTCGGGAACAGTCTCGAGTGGTCCGTAGTTCGGCGCCTGCGTGTGCCAATAGAGTTGCATGTGCACACCGCCGGGCCACGAAATGACTGCATCGCGCCCAATCGGGTCCGGGAACGTATCGACCACGACATCGGCACCGTGAGCCTTCGCCGACTTCATCGCACCATCCATGTCTGTGACGAGGTAGCCGGTACGCTCGTCACCAAAAGGATACGGAATCGGCGTCTTGAAGCCGAACACCGAAATAGTGCCTACCGGCGTGAAGACCAGCTGAGACATCGTCTGGCTAGGCGTCGGCGTCACCTGAAATACCCCCTGCTGCGATTTGTGTCCGCCGAACGTCGCGACGAAGCTGTCCGTAAACTTGTCGAAGTCCTCCGGCGCCACGTACACGTGAGTCGTGTCGTATTGAGTCCCAACCGAGAAGGAGGCCGACTGCGGCACCCCGAGGTTTGCCTTGGCCAAAGAAATCGACGGGGTAGTAGCAACGAGGCCAAATGCAAGGGCAACGGCGACACCGAGATATTTGACGTTACGCATGATAGTGAGTTTCCAGTTCTGTTTTTTTAGACGCGAGAGCGTCGCTCACTGCTAGCCAGACAAGTGACCATCACGAACGCGGCAATCAGCCCAAGGTGTTCGAAGAAGCTGTTCAACGCCATGAAGCGCGCCACACCTTCCATACGCCAGAAGTTGTTCGCCACCAGCATCGCCACCACCGTCAACGCAGCCAGCGCTCCCGCTCCAAACCACGTCAACCTGTTGAAGATAATGCACAGGGAGCCGACTATCTCCACGAGAATCGCCATGGCAGCCCAGAGCCACCCAGGATGGAGGCCGACGTGCACCTGCTCAGCAACCGCCGCATCGAAATGCAACAACTTGGTAACGCCGCCAATGAGGTACGCTGAGACAAGACAGATGCGGACCAGCGGCATTACCCACGGTTGACGCAGTAGCGTCGCAACCCACGATGGACAGTCCACCGCTGGCCTCCTCTCTAGACCGCCCAGCACGCGCATCCCAGCGCTCCCCAAAAGCCTTTGTAGTCCGTTGTCGGCGCATTGCCAAGCCAGGCACGGCCATGGTCGTGCCCGTGAATGCCACAAGCGCGCGCGCAGTCACATGCAGCGGTCGCAACCTGCTGCAGTGGAGCACCGGAAGCGACGCCCTGCTTCCAGGCGCCAAAGCCGCCATACTTTCGCACCGGTGACCAGTCCGGCATTGCGGGAGGCGGCGGACTGTCGTCCAGCGCGGCGAATTCGCCAGTTGCATACACGACCTTGCCCCCCACCACCGTGAGCAAAGACGAAGCGCCAGCGATGTCGTCCTCGGCGCAGGCAAAGAAGTCACGGTCAGGGACGATAAGGTCCGCGAACTGACCCTCGGCAATCTGCCCTTTCTTGCCCACTTCATTCGAGAACCAGGTGACCTTCTCGGTCCACATGCGCAGAGCCGTCTCACGGTCCAGACAGTTACGCTGGGGATAAATGCGCATGCCACCGACTGTCTTCCCGGTCACCAGCCACGAGAGGGAGACCCACGGGTTGTATGACGCCACACGAGTTGCATCGGTCCCCGCCGACGTATGAATCCCTTTCTCAAGCATTCTCGCAACAGGTGGGGTTCCCTCCGCCGCCTTCTCGCCGTATCGCTCGACAAAATACTCGCCCTGGTACGCCATTCGATGCTGCACGGCCACTCCCCCTCCGAGAGCCGCGATGCGGTCCATCGATTTCTCCGAAATCGTTTCCGCGTGGTCGAAGAACCAGTTCAGGCCGGCAAGCGGTGTATCGCCGTTTACCTTTTCGAATACATCAAGTGCGCGACTGATGGTCTCGTCATACGTCGCATGCATGCGCCATGGCCAGCGATTTTCCACGAGTACCCGGATGACGCCTTCGAGGTCGCCCTCCATTTCAGGAGGCATGTCCGGGCGCGCCACCCTGAAGTCCTCGAAATCTGCTGCTGAGAATGCAAGCATCTCGCCGGCGCCGTTGTGCCGGAAGTAGTCACTCCCGTCCTTGTATTTAGAGGTCTTCGTCCAGTTGAGGAAGTCTTCTTTCTCGCCCTTAGGCTTTTGCGTAAACAGGTTGTAGGCAAGCCTGATGGTTAGAAGCCCCTCGGCCTCAAGCTGCTGGATGACCGCGTAGTCTTCCGGGAAGTTCTGGAATCCGCCACCAGCGTCAATGGCCCCAGTGACCCCCAATCTGTTCAGCTCGCGCATGAAGTGCCGCGTTGAGTTCAACTGATATTCGGGAGGAAGCTTGGGGCCCTTCGCCAGCGTCGCATAGAGGATGGCTGCGTTCGGCTTCGCTAGCAGCAGCCCAGTGGGATTGCCCGCGCTATCGCGCGCAATTTCGCCTCCTGGGGGCTCAGGCGTGTCCTTCGCGTAGCCCACGACGCGAAGCGCCGCAGCGTTCAGCAGCGCGCGGTCGTAGAGGTGCAGCATGAAAACCGGCGTGTCGGGTGCTACGGCGTTCAGCTCCTCGATGGTCGGCAAGCGACGTTCGTCGAACTGGTGCTCCGTGAATCCACCCACCACACGTACCCATTGTGGCGGCGGCGTGATAGCAACCTGTGCCTTGAGCATCTCCATGGCGGTCGCCAGTGAGCGCACACCATCCCACCGTAGCTCCATGTTGAAATTCAGCCCACCACGGATGATGTGGAGATGGTTATCGATTAACCCGGGAAGAGCTGGACGTCCCTTCAGGTCGACCGTACGCGTGCTATCGGATTTGAGCTGACATATTTCGCTGTCACTACCGACACCAATGAACTTACCGTCCTTGATAGCAACTGCGGATGCCGTTGGCTTCGATTTGTCTAGTGTCGTAAGCCGACCATTAAAAAGAATCAGGTCTGGCGCATCTTGATGAGACGTCATGAACGCTTCTCCTCAGACGTTACCTCCGCCACAGGCCGAGGACCTCCGGAGTTTCGGCCAGGCAGAGACCCAAACAGATGTTGGCTGCAATGCTCTTCCTTCCAGGCCAGACGAAAGTTGGCACCGGAAAACATCTTCTTTGCGACCGGAAAAATCTGCTCGCCAGC
>CAJCIM010000061.1 GCA_903970395.1 Acidobacteriaceae bacterium | reverse complement strand
GTGCCGCCGGGTTCGAGGAGGCGGATGGCGCGGAGGTTGAGCTCTTTGTAGCCGCGCAGGGCGGAGTCGGCGGCGCGCTTGGATTTGGCGAAGGCGGGTGGGTCGAGAACGATGGCGGAGAAACGAGCATCGGAGGTGGCTCCAGACGCAGGTCTCTCCACTGCGCTGCGCTTCGGTCGAGATGACACATCTGTGGAGGTGCGAAGGAGATCGTCGAGGTGGCGGAGGTAGTCGAAGGCGTCGGCTTCGATCCAGTCGACCTCTTTGCCGGTGAGCGAGGGGTTCAGGAGCAGGTTGCGGTCGGCGGCTTCGAGGGCGGAGCGGCTGGAGTCGACGCCGGTGACCTGGGCGCAGACCTCAGCGAGATGGAGCGCAAAGCCGCCGTGGTAAGTGCAGATGTCGAGTGCATTGCGCGTGCGGCCCGAAGCCTTTACATGGGCGGCTGCGGCGGCGTAGTTCAGGCGCTGGTCGAGGAAGGCTCCGGTCTTCTGGCCGGCGGCGGCGTCGTAGTGGAACTGGAGGTTATTGAGGGTGAAGGTTGTGGTGGTGGGGGCGGAGGGTTCTGTGGTGATCCCAGACGCAGGTCTCTCCACTTCGCTGCGCTCCGGTCGAGATGACACTTCTTGGGTAGGTGTGGGGAAAGACGAGAAGAGCGGGCCGGTGGGTGGTGCGGGGAGCTGTTCCAGTTCGCGGATGCGGGGGTCGGGCCGCTCCCAGATGGTGAGTGGCTCGTTGTTGGGGGAGAGGCCTGCGCGGAGGGCTTCGACCAGCGTGGCGCGGACGTCGTCCTGTGCGGTACCCTGCGTGAGCAGCTGGATGAGGACGAGGTCGTTGTAGCGGTCGGCGACGATGCCGGGGAGGCTGTCGGCTTCGGAGAAGATGAGGCGATAGGCGTTGGTGTTGGGGGCGAGCTCGCGACGGAGTTGGAGTGCCGTGTCGATGCGCGTGCGTAGGTCGGCGAGGTACTGCTCGCGGGTGAGACCGGGGGTGCGTGAGATGAGGCGGGCGGCGAGGGTCGATGCCGTGGAGTAGAGCGCGGTGCCGAGTGGGAGGGCGCGGCTGTCGGTGAGGGTGACGAGCGCGCCGGGTTCGATGTCGGCGGGTGTGCCTTCGATGTCAGTGCGGTAGACCCAGAGGTGGCCGGCGCGGACGCGGTCGGCGGCGCGGCGGGTGATGCGGAGCGTGAGAGGGGATGACATGCAGAGTTAAGTGTAGCTGGGTGGGGGTGGGAACTCGCCCCTCCTTGATGTGGTAGCGATGGATGGCGGTTAAACACACGTCAGATTCGCGGCGAGGCGAACCGGTCGAGATATTGCCGGGCAGTAAGAACCTCGATGCTGCGATAGGTCTTCACGCTGAGAAGATCATTGTCGCCTGAGAGGATGATCTCGGCTTTGGCCTTTACGGCGCACTCAAACACCATGTCGTCCTTTGGATCGCGGCATACTCCATCCACCGCTCCTGTCACCTCGACATGCAAACCATCGCTGGTATATTCCCTGAGGATATAGAGGACTTCTTCATCCTTCCAAGAGAACTTCCGTACCAAGATGGCGCGGACTTCCGCAACGATCTCATCGCAGATTGCGATGGTGTGTTCGCTGAAAACGGAGTCGAGAGCGGCCTGAGGTGTACCGCCGAACTGGAAGGCTGAGATCCAGATGCCAGAATCGAGAACAACGATCACGCCTTACGCTTTCTTTCCGAGGACAGCTCCGTTCGAACCTGATCCACCAGATCTTCCACATCTTCTTCCGTATAACGGCGTTCGGCGCGAGCAGCTACGGCAGAGCGCGTGGTAACCAGCTTTCGCTGCATACGCTCCAGGCGATAGGTGCGAAACGCCTCTCGAAACAGCTCACTGATGTTCCGGCTCTCCTGCCTGGCGACCTCTTCGACCTGTGTCGCCAAGTCTTCGGGAAAGCTGATGGTGAATACGCGGGATGCTCGCGCTCTGGAGAGACTCATGACGCTATTATGACATTGTCGTATATTGTCGTACAGCTAGAGCTCATGGGTGCAGGTGGTTGATGCGTACTCTGCCAACTTCGTCCGCCCTGGGGTCAGGCAGCGTTAGTCTGACGCCTGCTCTTCGGAGCGCAGGTCGGAGTGGTTGACGGCTATGCGCTCGTCGAAGATGTAGCAGTCGCCGTTCCAGCGGCTTTGTGTGGGTGGGGTTTGTTCGAGGTAGCGGAGGATGCCGCCGCGCAGGTGGTAGACCTCCGGGAAGCCTAGCTGGAGCATGTAGGCTGAGGCCTTTTCGCAGCGGATGCCGCCGGTGCAGAACATCGCGACCCTGGTGTGCTGGGTCGGGTCGAGGTGCTCGGTGACCCAGGTGGCGAAGTCGGAGAACTTTTCGAGTGGCGGCGTGATTGCGCCGGCGAAGGTGCCGATCTCGGTCTCGTAGGTGTTGCGGGTGTCGAGGAGCAGCACGTTGGGATCGGAGACGAGCGTGTTCCAGTCGGCGGGGTCGACGTAGGTGCCGGGGCGCGTTGGGTCGACCGGGTCGTCGGCGCGGAAGGTGATGATCTCGCGCTTGCGTTTGAACTTGAGGCGGCGGAAGGGAGGCTTTTCGGTGGTGGAGAACTTGACCTCGGTGCGGTCGAGGCCGACGCGCTCGTTCAATAGAGCCAGGAAGCGGTCGATGATTTCTTCAGAGCCTGCCATGGTGCCGTTGACGCCTTCGGGGGCGAGCAGGGTGGTGCCGCGCAGGTCGGTGTGGACGAAGGTATGGTGCAGCTCGTCGCGGAGGGCCTGCGGGTCGGGCAGAGCGAGAAAGCGATAGAAGGCGGCAACCGTGTACATGCTGCTCTTTAGTTTAGTGGAAGCGGTTTGAGGGACGGCGCGCGCGAAAAGCAAACCTCAGGGCTAAAGCCCTTCTTCCATTCTGCGGGCTATGAGACCCGAGCCTAAAGGCTCCGGGTACCCGATTGTGGCGGGGCTAAATTGGGGCGATTCTAAAAGCAGATTCCCTGCGGGAATGACAAAGGAAAAGGGCTACGGCAGGGCCGGGGTGTTGATGTTGAGGAGCTCGGCGATGGCGGCGACGACGAGGGCGTGGTCGTCGCGTTGCGGGAGGCCGCTGAGGATGACGCTGCCGACCAGGCCTGAGGCTGGTTCGGAGGGGCTGAGGGCTCTGATGACGATGGGGAAGCCGCCGCCGTGGACGGCGTAGTCGGTGAGGGTGAGGCCGTGTCGGGCTTCAAGGGTCTGGCCGTCGTGTTCGAGCTGGCGGCCGACGGCGTAGCTGCTGCGGGCGAAGCGGCGGACGACGTTGCGTTTGCGGCGAATCCAGTCGGCCTGGCCGGGGGTTGCTCCGGGGGTGGCGCAGCTGAAGAGGATGTGGCCGGCGAGGTCGATCTCGATGGAGCCGCCCGCCTTGCGTTCGATGAGCTTCGAGCGGAGGAGTGAGCCGAGCTGCCAGGCTGTGTCCGCGTTGAAGGACGGGAAGTGGAGGAGGGATTCCTGTTGCGCGATGAGGGTGAGGTCGTTGGCGAGGGCGGCGGTGTCCGGCATGGTGAGAGTAGTGTAGCTGCCGGCGATGTACAACCCACTCATGACGGTGAAGCTGTCATGAATGGGGCACCCTGAAGATTGTTCATCCCACCTTAGCGACGATACGACTGTCGCGAAGATGGGGCACCCGGTTGTTGTGGTTAGCGAGCGCCCTTGTAGTTGACGAAGAGGTCGGGGAACTCGGCTTTCAGGTCGTCGATCTTGGGGCGGTCGCAGACTTCGATGTAGGGGTTGCCGGGGTTCTTGAGGGCGTAGTCCTGGTGGTACTCTTCGGCGCGGTAGAAGCCCTTGAGTGGGGTGACCTCGGTGACGATTTTGCCGTGGAAGGTGTGGGCGGCGTCGAGTTGCGCGATGTAGGCGGAGGCGAGGCGCTTCTGTTCGTCGTTGGTGTAGAAGATCGCGGAGCGGTAGCTGGTGCCGACGTCGTTGCCCTGGCGGTTGAGCTGGGTGGGGTCGTGGGCGACGGAGAAGAAGATACGGAGGAGGGTGCCGTAGGTGATCTGCGAGGGGTCGTAGGTGACCTCGACGGATTCGGCGTGGCCTGTGGTTTCGGTGGTGACCTGGTCGTAGGTGGCGGTCTTCTGTGAGCCTCCGGAGTAGCCGACGGTGGTCTTGGTGACGCCCTTGACGCGCTCGAAGACGGCCTGTGTGCCCCAGAAGCAGCCGCCGGCGAAGACCGCGGTTTGCGTGCCGTGGTCTGCGGTGAGAGCGACGTCGGTGGTGGGGGCTGGGATGGCGATCTTGGGTTTCGCGCTGGCGACGGTGGTGATGACCGCTGCTGCGGTGACCATGGTGGCTGCGAGTACGAGGACGGGAAAGACACGGCGAACGATCATGGAAGACCTCGGGAGCGCGGGGTGAGGCGCTCTACTTATAGACACGAAAACCAGCCACAGGATACAGGGTTTCTTGCTTCAGCCTGCAACCGTGGCGTGATGAAGGTTTTAGAGGAGATGGATAGAATGGTGCGATGACCCGGCAACGTGCTAATCCGGAGTTTGTGGAGACCTCGCTGACGGGGTTGGGGTTGTTGGGGACTCCGATCTTCAACAAGGGCACGGCGTTTCCTGAGAGCGAGCGTGATGAGTTCAGCCTGCATGGTCTGCTGCCGCCGCAGGTTGGCACGCTGGATCAACAGGTTGCGCGGCGAATGAAGGCGTTTCGCGGGATTGCTCCTGCAGACGATCAGAGCGCCGAGGCGCAGTTTGCGCGCTACACGTTCATGCGCGATCTGCAGGATGTGAACGAGACGCTGTTCTATGCGCTGATTACGCGGAACATCGCGGAGATGCTGCCGGTGGTGTACACGCCATCGGTGGGTGTGGGCTGCGAGCGGTTCAGTGAGATCTGGCGGAAGCCGCGCGGTGTGTTTTTAAGCTATCCAAACATGGAGCGGATTGGACAGATCCTGGGGCATCCGCGGTATGACGGCGTGCGCTGTATTGTGGTGTCGGATGGCGAACGGATACTGGGGCTTGGCGATCAGGGCGCCGGCGGAATGGGGATACCGATTGGGAAGCTGGCGCTGTATACGGCGCTGGCGGGGATCCATCCGCTGAGCTGCCTGCCGGTGTTTCTGGACGTCGGCACGGACAATGCCGAGCGCATCGCCGACCCGTTGTATCTCGGCTGGAAGCACGAACGCGTACGCGGCGCGGACTATGACCGGTTTGTCGACCGCTTTGTGCAGACGGTGAAGCGCCGCTGGCCGCATGTGCTGCTGCAGTGGGAGGACTTCGCCGGCCGCAACGCCACCATGCTCCTGGAGCGCTACCGCGACGTGCTGCCCAGCTTCAACGACG
>CAJCIM010000060.1 GCA_903970395.1 Acidobacteriaceae bacterium | reverse complement strand
GAGGGATTAGGGATTAGGGAAAAGCAGCTAGTGGGTGGAACTTAGCCAGATGAAGTAAGGGTAGAGCAGGAGAAACGCGACCAGGGTGAGCGCCATCAGGTCCATGTAGATGCAGATCAGGACGCCGGCGTGGTAGAAGCTCCAGCGGCGCTGGATGCAACGGACGGTCTCCGCAGTGCCGATGAGCGTTCCGAAGAGCGGAAGGATGATCCAGAGAGTGGGCCGGATGCGCGGGGCATGAGAGAGGAGTGCTGCCAGACCAACACTGACGAAGACGAGTGTGTTGCCTCGGGCGAGGGACTTGATGCGCGGGTTGAACAGAGCGGTGTGCACGTTGCCGGCGACCTGAGTGCCGCATTGACGGCGTTGCTCCAGTTTAGTCTTGCCATCGCGGTCGATGGCGGCGAAATGCAGGTGCGTTTTGATGGGCTAGCGGGGTGCGGCGGCTGGGGCGGTCTCGCGTGAAGAGTCTGGTGGTGGAAGGCGGCTGACAGCCGAGGCCGGGACCTCGACGACGCCGAAGCGGTCGCTGTCGACGTCGTGTACCGCGAGGCGGAGATAGCTCTCCTGGCGAACGGGGACGGAGACGACGAGGTGGAACGTGAGCGTGGAGGTCAACAGCTGCTTGTACTGGTCGGGTGTGAGGGTGACGCTGACGGCCTTGCCTTCGGAGTTGAGGAGGCGTCCGTTGGTGTCGTAGACATAGACGAGGGCTTCGATCCGGCCGGTGCGTTTGCCGTCGGAGCCGAGAGGAAGGGTGAAGGCCTTGGCGAGGGCGACGAACTCGATGTCGTAGCGCTGCCAGGGGCCGGGAATGAGGTACGAGGGATCCTGGATATTGCCGGGAGCTACTTTGGGATCGGTGGTGGTGGAGGCAGGCAGGACTCGGACCTTGAAGAGGATGTCTTCGGGTGCAGGAGCGCCTCGGGCTGTGACGGCGCGAGCGTAGGCGGATTGCGCGGGCGGCTGCGTTGTGGGTGTAGCTGGTGTGGCAGGGCTCGAGGGGGAGGTGAGGCGGGCGTCTATGCCGTTGAGAGTGAGTTGTAGAGAGGGCTGCGTGTCTGGGCCGGGGGTGTAGGTGAGGGTGTAGTGGTCCGCCCCGGTGTTGATGGCTTTGGAGACTGCGGCGGTGATGTCTGTGGCGTCGAAGATTGCGGTGCCGCCGGTGTTGATGGCTAGCTGCTGCATCTCGTTGTGCTCGGTGTCGGTGGGCTCGTCAAATTTGATGGTGTGAGGCCTGCTTTGCATGATGCTGCGGGCGTCGATGGGGTAGATAGAGATCTGGGCGGAGTTGAGCAGGGCGGCGGTTTGGCGGAGCTCGTCGCTGGGTGGTGGTTGCGTGCCCGGTGTGATGTTGAGCGGGAACGAGGTGGAGACCCAGAGGACGTTCTTGCGGTCGGGAATGGCGGCGAGAGCGTGTGCGAGCGTGTTGAAGGCGTCGAGGGTGTTCTGTATGCGGAACTGGCGGTCGGTGGACTTCATCGCGACGTCGAACTGCTGGAGGTTCGCGGCGGCCTGCATGAGCTGCGCGTCGCGTGCGGCGATGTTGGCGGAGTCAGCGCCGCGAGGGATGAGCTGGTGCTCAAGCACGGTTTGGAGAACGCCGGGATCGGTTGTGAGGTTCTGCAAAAGGATGAGATGACTGGCGAGGCCGAAGATGGCGAGTTGCCTTGGTGGATGAGGCTGATCGATGAGTTGTTTGAGCTGGCGACGGAGGGCGGTCAGCGCGTCTGGCGGGGTGTTGAGAGCGTCGAAGATGAGGATGTTGAGCGTGCCGTCGGGCGAGGCGGGTGTGTAGTCGGTGAAGGTGCCGGGCGGGAGGTCGAGTGGTTTTAGCGGCGGTACGGGGGTGTCGGCGGTGTGCTCTTCGACCTGCGTGATGGGCAGCGGTTTGCCGTTGATTGTGAGGGAGAAGTTCTCCGGCTTGAGAGCGTGCACGGGGTTGCCGCTTCGGTCGTGCACGACGACGTTGATCTGCGAGTCCGTGGGTGCCGGTTGTGCGGTTTGTGCGAGGGTGGGGGCCGTGCAGAGCAGCGCGAGCAGCGGTGCGGCATGGCGGGCGATGAGAGCCAACGGCGTCCTCCTTGAGGGAGTTGGATGCATGTTGGTGTTGGTCGGACGGTTCTCTCTGCTGCGCATCGCGATAGACCCACGATGCTTCGGTCGAGATGACAGAGTTTGGGGTAAAGAAGCGAGTGTGAGGTTTGGGCGGGTGTAGAGAGTGTCACCCCACTCATGCCGACGATGAAGCCGTCGTCATGAATGGGGCACCCAGTTGTAAAGAGTTAGAGTTTGGACATTGCGGCGATAGATTCGGCGAAGGGAGCGCGGAGAACGCCGCGTTCCGTGATGATAGCGGTGATGTACTTTGCCGGGGTGACGTCGAAGGCTGGGTTGGCGATACCGACGCCGTCCGGTGTGACCTGCACACCTTTGACGTGTGTGACTTCGCGGGCAGAGCGCTCTTCGATGGGAATGTCGTTGCCGTGCGCGGTGGCTAGGTCGATGGTGTTGAAGGGCGCAGCGACATAGAAGGGGATGCCGTGCTCTTTGCAGAGGATGGCGACGGAGTAGGTGCCGATCTTGTTGGCGGTGTCGCCGTTGGCAGCGATACGGTCGGCGCCGACGATGGCCGCCTTGATGCGACCCTGGCCCATGAAGTAGCCGGCCATGTTGTCGCAGATGAGGGTGGTGGGGATGTTGTCCTTGACGAGCTCCCAGGCGGTGAGGCGCGTACCCTGATTGAAGGGGCGTGTCTCGTCGGCAAAGACATCGATCTTGTAGCCGCGCTCGACCGCGGCACGGATGACACCAAGCGCCGAACCGTATCCGCAGGCAGCGAGAGCGCCAGCGTTGCAATGGGTGAGGATGGTGCCTTCCTGCGGCAGAAGATCAGCGCCGTAGGCCCCGAGAACCTTGAGGTTGGCGATGTCCTCGTCGTAGAGGCGATTGGCGAGGGCGACGACCTGCTGCTTAATTTCTGGGATTGGCGTGTTGGCTGCGGCGAGCTTGGAGTAGAGATCGCGTACCTGGGCGATGCCCCAGAAGAGGTTGACGGCCGTGGGACGAGTTGCCGCGAGAGTATTGCAAATTGTGTCGACTTCAGCCGACAGGGCAGGAAGATTGGTGGCTGTGGAGCGGTCGATGCCGAGGGCGACGCCCATGGCAGCAGAGACGCCGATCGCCATGGCTCCGCGAACAATCATGTCGCGTATGACCGTGGCTACCTGCTGATAGTCGGTGGCTAGAACGTAGGTTTCTTCGTGAGGGAGTTTGGTCTGGTCGAGGAAGCTGACGCCCGCAGGCGTCCATTCAAGGGTAGGAATCATCTCCTAACCAGTGTAGAGGATGCGGGCGCGACCTTCCCAGTTGAAGAGGCCGAGTAGCAGCTACTGTGTTGTCGTGACTTCTTTGTGAGACCCGGGGAATCTTAGGATGACGAAACGGTTTGAGCAGAAGTCGCAACGATAAGGACGCAAAACCAGCAGAAGACGCTCAACAAGCCGGCGGTGGGACCGCACGGTTTGAGTGGAACCACAGTGCGGGCACTTGGGATGAGTAGTCATCATGATGAGCCCTATAGAGTGTAGGAATGCGCGTACGCAGCAGTACGCTGAAGCTAGTGTGCAACTTTATCGAGGTGGCGGAACCCGCTTGACGATATGAAGAGAAAGATGAAGATGAGTGCGTTATAAGTTGCATGCAACAGGGTGGAACATGCAAGCGACTGAGTTCGGACCCGAACGACGCTCAATGAGACGCTAACACAGTATAGAATGCCGACCACTCCCCATGCGTAACCAATTTGCGCTGCGTGGAGCAAAGCGAACGGAACGCTGGAGATCAGAGCCGAAAAAATAACCGCTGGCGTGGAGTGAGCGGCGGAGCGCTGCCAGCGTTCGAGGCCAGCCGGGGTGCGTTCGAGGGCGAGCCAGTCATATGCAGTGGCGAGTGCGGGAAGAAGGAAGCCGCGAAAGGCGAGCTCTTCCATGAATGGCCCCAGCAGGATCGCGAAGAATGTCATGTACCAGATAAGGTGGGCGTTAGCGAACAGCTCGTCGATGGGCGCGTTATCCGGAGGGGTGACATAGTGCAGTGCAAACTGGGCTGCAAAGCTGAGCAATACGCCTGCGACGATGATTTGAATCCAGTGTCGTCTGGCGACCAGACCGTTCCAGTGAACTCCGGCGAAGAAGTCGCGGTGCCAGAGCAGAGGAAAGATCCAGAAGGAGATAGCAAAGGCTCCTGCGTATCCCGCACCCTGAGCGAGCAGGGCGAGACCAGGGTGCGCGAGGACCGCCGCCTGGGTGTGGATTCTTGCCACGCCGTAGATGATGCCGGTTGCGAGAGCGAGGCACAAGCCGACGAGAAAAAAGAACAGCAGTGCATGGCCGAGGTGCGGAATGCGGCGCGCAATGCCGTGGTCCGACGCAGGGTCGGTGTCGTGCTGGATGTCGAGCGCTTTGGGCTCGGCGGGATCGGGGAGGGGAAGATCGCTCATAAAGGCAGAGAGTAGAGGGTAGAGCGTAGAGAAGGATTACTTAGGTTTTTTGGCGGACTTCTTTGCGGCTTTCTCGTTGCTGGTTTCGGGCTTGAGCTTGGAGGCGGTGGGGACACCCTTCTTCGGTTCGGGTTTGATGAACTTGGGCTTAGGGGCCTTCTTTTCGAGGTCAGGCAGCTCGGCCGGGGGAAGATGCTTTGTGGCGGCGAGGGTGCCCGCGCCCTCGTAGTATCGCGCGAGGAAGTGGCCGGTGTGTGAGGCGGCGCTGTGCGCGACCAGTTCGGGTGGACCTTGCGCGACGATGGTGCCGCCACCTTCGCCGCCTTCGGGGCCCATGTCGATGAGGTAGTCGGCGTTGCGGATGATGTCGAGGTTGTGCTCGATGATGATGACGGTGTTGCCCAGGTCGGTGAGGCGGTGCAGGACCTCAAGGAGTTTGCGGACGTCGTCGAAGTGGAGTCCGGTGGTGGGCTCGTCGAGGAGGTAGAGTGTGCGGCCCGTCTGACGCTTGGAGAGCTCGCGGGCGAGCTTCATGCGCTGGGCTTCGCCGCCAGAGAGCGTGGTGGCAGACTGACCGAGGTGGATGTAGCCGAGGCCGACGTCGACGAGGGTCTGGAGCTTCTGGTGGACGGCGGGGATGTCCTTAAGGACGGGAACGGCGTCCTCGATAGGTAGATCGAGGATGTCGGCGATGGAGTAGCCGTTGAACTTTACGGCGAGCGTTTCGGTGTTGTACCGGCGGCCGTTGCAGACCTCGCAGAGCACGTAGACGTCGGGCAGGAAGTTCATCTCGATGCGGCGCTGGCCGTCGCCCTGGCAGGCCTCGCAGCGGCCGCCCTGGACGTTGAAGCTGAAGCGGCCGGGTTTGTAGCCGCGTTCGCGCGAGTCGGGCAGCATCGCGAAGAGGTCGCGGATCTGCGTGAAGACGCCGGTGTACGTGGCGGGGTTGGAGCGCGGTGTGCGGCCGATGGGGGACTGGTCGATCTGGATGACCTTGTCGAGCTGGTCTGCGCCGTGGATGGCTTTGTGCGCGCCTGGATCTTCGCGGCTGCCGTAGAGTTCCTTCGCGAGCGAGCGGTAGAGGATGTCGTTGACGAGGGTGGATTTGCCGGAGCCGCTGACGCCGGTTATGACGGACATGACGCCGAGAGGGAAGTGCGCGGTTACGTTCTTGAGGTTGTGCTCGGTGGCGTCCTGCACGGAGAGCCAGTTGCCGGTGAGGGCGCGCGGGGCCTTGTCGGGTGTGGGGCGCGTGACGATGTCGATCTTGCCGGAGAGGTATTGGCCGGTGACGGACGCGGGGTTTGCCATCACCTCGTCTGGCGTGCCTGAGGCCATGACGATGCCGCCGTTTTTGCCGGCACCGGGGCCGAGGTCGATGAGGTAGTCGGCGGCGCGCATGGTGTCTTCGTCGTGCTCGACGACGAGGACGGTGTTGCCGAGGTCGCGGAGTTCAGAGAGCGACGCGATGAGGCGCTGGTTGTCGCGCTGGTGGAGGCCGATGCTGGGCTCGTCGAGGACGTAGAGGACGCCGCGCAGGCGTGAGCCGATTTGGGTGGCGAGGCGAATGCGCTGGCCTTCGCCGCCGGAGAGCGTTGCGGCGCTGCGTGAGAGCGAGAGGTAGCCGAGGCCGACGGCGTTGAGGAACTCAAGGCGCTCTACGATCTCGCGCTGCAGGCGGTCGGCGATGATGCGGTCACGACCGGCGAATTGCATGGAGCGCGCGCCGGCGAGGGCGCGTTCGAGGGAGAGTGCGGTGAAGTCGGCGATGGAGGCGTCGGTGGAACCCACCTTAGCTGACGATGAAGCCTCGCCTCGTTCGGGCAAAGACAGCCCGACGGAGACTCCGTTCGTCGACAAAGATGGGGCTCCCAGATCCTGCAAAGGGATGGTGACGGCGAGGGATTCTGGGCGCAGACGTTTGCCGTTGCAGACGGGGCAGGTGGTCGCGGACATGTACTGCATCATGTACTCGCGGTAGCCTTCGGACTTGGTGTCTTCGAGGGTGTCGCGGAGCCAGTTGAGGATGCCGTGGAAGCCGGTGCGACCGACTTCGTTACGCGGCGGGCCGTAGAGCAGGAGGTCCTGCTCCTGCTTGGTAAGCGAGCTGAAGGGCTGCTTGAGGTTGATCTTGTACTTGTCTGCTGCAAGCTTGATGAGCTTGAGCAGGTATTGCGAGGACGAGCCTGGGCCCATCGCGCCGTCGAGGAGCGGCTTGGACCAGTCGGTGATGGTCTTGGCGGGGTCGAAGTCATAGATGCTGCCGAGGCCGTGGCACTCCGGGCAGGCGCCGTAGGTGGAGTTGAAGCTGAAGCTGCGCGGCTCGAGTTTGGGCACGTTGATGCCGCAGTCAGGGCAGGCCATCGAGGAGCTGTAGAGTGTCTCTGCGTAGGCTCCGCCGGGGGGCTGCTGGCCGATGAGGACGAGGCCATTGGCGAGTTGCAGTGCAGTCGTGACGGCGGTTGCCAGTCTTCTTGTGTCGAAGACGGCGTCCTGCGAACCCACCTTCGCCGACGATGAGACTGTCGGCGAAGATGAGGCACCCGGTTCGGTGGTGGAATCAGGTGGGAGCGGCTTGAGAATGATGCGATCAACGATGGCTTCGAGGGTGTGGTTCTTGCGCTTTTCGAGGCGCATGCCCTCTTCGACTTCGGCGATCTCTCCATCGATGCGGAGGCGATAGCCCTTTTTGTCGAGGGCTTCGATCTCTTCGCGGAACTCGCCTTTGCGGCCGCGAACGACGGGGGCGAGGACGGTGATACGCTCCTGCGGCTGGCCGGCGTTATGACGCTCGATGGCCTGGGCGACGATCTGCGTGACGATCTGGTCGGCGGTCTGGCGGGCGATGGGGCGGTGGCAGTTGGGGCAGTGCGGCTGGCCGACGCTGGCGTAGAGCAGGCGAAGGTAGTCGTAGATCTCGGTGATGGTGCCGACGGTGGAGCGTGGGCTGCGCGAGGTGGTCTTCTGCTCGATGGAGATGGCAGGCGAGAGGCCGTCGATGGAATCGACGTCGGGGCGCTCCATCTGGTCGAGGAACTGGCGCGCGTAGGCGGAGAGTGTTTCGACGTAGCGGCGCTGGCCTTCGGCGTAGATGGTGTCGAAGGCGAGGGACGATTTGCCGGAGCCGGAGAGGCCGGTGACGACGGTGAGCGTGTTGCGCGGGATGGAGACGGAGACGTCGCGCAGATTGTGCTGGCGCGCACCGCGCACGTTGATGTGCGTGAGTGTGCGACGGGCGGTCGTGGTCGGTGACGAGGTCAAAGCGGACAAGCTACTAGGATACTCGGGAAGCGTGGTGGATTGAAACAAGGCGCTGGCCCGGCTCTATATGTTGCTGGAAGTGCGGGAATTCCGGTGATAGTACCAAAGTTCGGGCGAATTTGGTGCAATTTGATAGATTGTTGCGTCGGTGCTGCAGTTCTGTGTCTCGGCTGTAACGAGCGCGTAGTACAAGGGAATCGGCTTTGTCACTAGCTTCCACAAGATTTTGATGGAGGCAGACGCTGAAATCGGCGACACTGGCATCCAACGCGACAGAAGCCGGAGATAGTGGGCCGCGCAGTGCAAGACGTTGCAAAAGGAGTGCAGCAGACGATGAGTAGCGTGATGCTGGTCGCAGCCGTGATGGTCTCACTAGCCTTTGGGGTGTTGGTGGCTTATGGATTTTGTTATGGGATGTTCCAGGTGTTTCGTATCCACAGCCAGGCTGTGGCTGTGAAGGCGGCTCGCGAGCGCGCGCTGGGGCGATCCGGAGTGCTGGCTGAGCGGTAGTCTGTTCGCTGGTTACTGAGGCTGAGGCGGGCTGGAGGGCGCAGGAGTGGATCCAGCGGCTTTATCTTTCTGCATTTGCAGCATTTTCTGATAGACCTGCTCGGGTGTGAGCGGGGTAGCACTGCTGCCTGTCGGCGGCGGGTTGGGCGAGTCAACGATGCCCTGCGGGGGCGGCTGCGCGGTGGACGGTGTAGGAATCGAGTCGATTGGAACCGAGTTTGTAGTGGGGAATTGTGACGCCGTCGGTGTGGTGTTATTTGGATTGCCCAGCGGATTGTTCAGTGGTTGTGGGACTGGTCGCGGACCAGAGGCCGGTTGTGGAGTGGCTGCTCCCGGAGTGATTTGAACCTGCGTCATCTCGCCAGGTGCCAACGAGCGCGTACTGTTAGCGGCGGCCACCGGCTGGTCGCTTCCGATCTCTTCGTCCTGAGCGGTGATCGAGGGAGCGACACCGCCGGAGCGTGGTGTGAGGGTGAGCTCGGTAGGCTGATGGGCGTCGCCCTCGCGTATGAGCATGTTGACGCCGGTGCCGTCGAGCAGCGTGGCGAGGATGGTGGAGGCATTGCCCGGGCCATAGCTTCCGAAGACCCGCTGGTCTTCGACGCCGCCGGTGATGGTCATGCCGGTGAGGCGGGAGATGCTGCGGAGGATCTGGTGCAGGCTGGAGTTATTGGCACGGACGGTAAGCAGACCGTTGGCGAAGGTGACATCTGCACGGTGCGGTTTTGCCTCCGGCTGCGTTCCCGCGGAGGTGGCGACGACCGGCGCGACGGTGGGCGGTGTTGCGGGCAGCGTTGAGCCTGCGGGTTGCCCTGGTGCTGGCTTAGCTGCTTGCTGTGAGCCGATTTGGGCGGCGAGCGGCAGGCAGGCGAACGCGATGAGCAGAGGCGCAGCCATGAGGCCGCGGCGGTAGTTCGGCCGGCGCGATGTGGAGGTGGATTGCATCGTACTGGTGGGACGTTGCTGCGTGGTGGAAGGTAGCCACATATCTGTAAGGATAGAACGGATTTGGACGGACGGCTTGCCGAGCGACGGCGTCGTCCGTATGCTGAGGCTCGAGCCTGTATTGAGACTCAATGGTTTGGATAGAGGGATGAGGCTGGTGGAAGGTGAGAGTTCAGGCATGAAGAGCGGCTGGTTGAAGTTGGGTTTGGCGGTGCTGGTAGTACTGACGCCGACGCTGGCTGCTGGGCAGAGCTGTACGACACAGGCGAAGCTAAATGGGCTGGTGCGATCTAGTCTGGCCGACGCCGCACTGGCGCTGGCGTTGGATGTGAAGGCGGACAACGTAGCCAAGCTGAAGTCAGAGGCCATTGAGGAGTATGCGGCGAGTTTTTCGGCAGCGACCGCTCTGATCGATCGCACAGCAGCGAAGATTGGCGGAGACACGCTGCAGGTGACGCAGCTGTACCTGCTGGACGCGCGCAATCGGAAGAGCGCAGACCAGGGCGATGCGGACTTCAGCTGCCCGCTGGCAGATTCGACGGCGGAGACGGACTTTTCTATCTCTGGCCTGCCGCCGGGGATGTATGCGTTTGTGATGGTGGAAGCGAATGGCAGCAATGCGTGGCTTGTATCCATGTTGCTGCGCCAGGATGCAGGACACTGGAAGCTCGCGGGGTTGTATCCGCACCCGCGGAAGGCAGAGGGCCACGATGGCCTGTGGTACTGGACGAAGGCGCGGGAGGCGGCGAAGGCTAACCAGCTTTGGTCTGCGTGGCTGCTGTATGGCGAGGCCGATCAGTTGTTGCGGCCCGCAAACTTTGTGGGCACCACGAATCTGGACAAGTTGCACTCGGAGCAGCGCGCGGCGACACCGCCGGAGCTGGCAGACGGCATCGGTATGGAGAACCCGCTGGTGCTGAAGGGTGCGAGTGGTGCACAGATTCGGCTGACGAGTGTGAGCAGTGAAGGTTCAGAGGACGGCAGCCGGTTGAATCTGGTGCTGCACTATGTTCCGGATGCTGCGCTGGCCGGCGGCCCGCAGGCGATGGCACAGAACGCTGCGGCTGGGGGGGCCTTGCTGAATGCCCACAAAGAGCTGCGGGATGGATTTGATGGGGTGATTGTGATTGCCGATGTGAAGGGGCAGAGCCCTTTTGTTACCGAACAGAAGATTGATGAGATTCACTGAAGCATTGCGCGAAGGATTCGTTGAGGGGTTTATCGCAGCAAAAACGAACGCGCGTGAAAGCAGTGCTGCGCCTAAAATGATGCTAATTTAGGCATCCTATCTAAGAGCACCGGCCTCGGCGAAGGTTCCGGCGAACATGGCTGAATTCTCCCGACGGCGATACAAAATGTGCTCGGGTTGACAGGTTTGGAGAGAAACGACGATGGCAAGCGAGAAGAAGTCTTTATCTCAGGTGATTCGCGAACGGCGCGCTACGCCGAGCTTCGACGGCGAGCCGATTCCGGCGCATGACATCCGGAAGATTCTTGAGGCCGGACTTGCCGCACCAAGTGGATACAACCTGCAGCCATGGCGTTTTGTAGTGGTGCAGGACCCGGAGCAGCGCAAGCGGCTACGCGCGGCGAGCTATAACCAGGCGAAGGTGGAAGAGGCCTCTGCGGTGATTGTGGCCTGCGGCGATCGCGATGGCTGGCGTAAGGACCTCGATGAAGTGATCCGCATGGGCCGTGAGGGCGGAATGCCAGAGAGCTATGCGGCGCAGGCGGAGCAGAGCGTGCCGAACTATCTCTCAAGCTTCACCGATGAGCAGATGAAGGGTTGGCTGAACAAGCATGTGATGATTGCGTATACGCACATGATGCTGATGGCTGAGGCGCTGGGTTATGACACCGCTCCGATGGAAGGCTTCGAGCAGGACAAAGTCTGCGAGACGCTGCGTTTGCCGATGAGTTATTGGGTGGTGGCGCTATTGGCGGTAGGACGTCTGAAGGGCGCGGATAAGTTCAATGGCGGGCGGTTTGAGATTGCACATTGCGTGTTCGGCGAAGAGTACGGAAAGCTGCTGAAGTAAGCGGGTTCATGATGGAGCGCGATCGTACAGCGAGCGATAGGCCGAATGAGGGATCGGTACGAGAGTATCCGTCGCGGCCGATTCCTGGTGTTGGCGCTGTGGTGCTGCGCGAGCGCGATGGCGGCAGCGAGGTTCTGCTGGTCCGGCGGGCGCGTGAGCCGTTGGCTGGGACTTGGTCGCTGCCGGGTGGGGCTATTGAGCTGGGTGAGACGGCGGCCGAAGCCTGTGTCCGCGAGGTGCGTGAAGAGACCGGGCTTGAGATCGCAGTGGTGGCGTCGATCGAGACGTTCGACATCATTCTGCGTGATGCGGCAGGTGCGGTGCAGTTTCACTACCTGATCGTCGATATGTTGTGTACTGTTCATGACGGAGAGCTCCGAGCTGGTGAGGACGCGAGCGATGCAGTTTGGGCTTCGACGGAAGGCATACTGGAGCGCGGTGAGTTTGCGTTGACCGAGCGCGCCTGTACAGTGATTCGTAGGGCGTTGAGTTTGCGGCGTTTTGAGCTGGTAGAGCGGTGACGAGGAATGGGGCTGAGATGAGGACGGTGCGACGGTTTGTGCTGTTGGTGGTGCTTCTGGTGATTGCTGGTGGCGCGGTATTTTATCTGCGGCCGGTATGGCTGCAGATGCAGATGACGCACCTGACGTTTTTCATGGAGCGCATTCAGAGCAACTATGTGGCGACCCCCGAAGGACGCATTCACTACTACGAGGCAGAGCCTCGGTTTGCTCCGGAGCATGGGACGCCGCTGGTTCTGGTGCATGGGCTCGGCGACAGGGGCGAGGCCTGGGCTGCGATGATACCGAAGCTGCGCAAGCAGGGCTACCACGTATATGCGCTAGACCTGCTGGGTTACGGCCGTTCACCGAAGCCCGAGGACAGCGATTATTCGATCGCCACGCAGGAGAAGCTGGTGTATGACTTCATCCAGGCGCTGGGATTGCAAAAGCCGGATGTCGCGGGTTGGTCGATGGGCGGCTGGGTCACGCTGAAGCTCGCGCTAGATCATCCAGAGACGATGAACAGGCTGGTGGTGTTTGACGCGGCTGGCATAGATTATGTGCGCACCTACCCGGATACGGTGTTTCATCCGACGAATGCAGACGATTTGAACCGGCTGGCACATCTGCTGGAGCCTGCGGGTAAGCCGCTTCCATTGTTTGTGGTGAAGGATGCGTTGCGCAAGTTTGCCGAAGAGCAATGGGTGATTGACCGCGGGATCGCCGCGATGCTGACCAAGAAGGATATCGTGGATGACCGGTTGGGGCAGATGCAGGTGCCGCTGCTGATCGTGTGGGGCAGCGATGACTTGCTGCTGCCATTGCACACGGTGGGCGAGAAGATGCATCAACTCGATCCGAATTCCGAACTGGATGTGATGCAGGGTTGCGGACACCTTGTTCCAGCGGTTTGTTCTAATCAAGCCGTGAGCGCGATGGTCGATTTTCTTCGCGCACAGCCTGCGCCGCAGGGCGGTACGCGGACGTGGGGACCGACGCCGCGATAGAGGTCGCCGGTCCCTTGCTGTGGGTTATTTTGCAGCCGTAGCGATCGAGTCGAGTTGCGCGATGACTTCGGGTGAGAGTTGCAACGTGGCAACTCTGAGGTTCTCGCGAAGGTGGCTGACGCGGGAAGTTCCCGAGATGAGCAGGATGTTGGGCGAGCGGTGCAGTAGCCATGCTTGTGCGACCTGCATCGGCGTGGCGTTGAGCGATGTTGCGACGGAGTCCATTACCGAGGATTGCAGCGGCGTGAAGCCTCCGAGTGGGAAGTATGGGACGTAGGCGATGCCTTGCTTGGCGAGGTTGTCGATGAAGGCGTCATCTGCACGGTTGGCGACGTTGTAGAAGTTCTGGACACAGACGATGTCGGTGAGCGTCTGGGCTTCGGCGAGCTGGTCGGCGTTGACGGTGCTGAGACCGATGTGGCGGATGAGGCCCTGCTGCTTCAACTCGATGAGGACCTTGAGCTGTTCCGAGATAGAGCCGGGTTCCGGTGTGGAGAAGCCACCCATGCGCAGGTTGACGATGTCGAGGACTTCGAGGCCGAGGTTGCGCAGGTTGTCGTGGATGCTCTGGATGAGGTTCTCGCGCGAGCGGTCGAGGATCCAGGAGCCGTCGTCACCGCGGCGGGCACCGACCTTGGTGACGATGGTGAGGTTTTTGGGGTACGGGTGCAGGGCTTCCTTGATGATCTGGTTGGTGACGTGCGGACCGTAGAAGTCGCTGGTGTCGATATGGTTGACGCCGGAGGCGATGGCTTCACGTAGAACGGCGACGGCTTCATTGCGGTCACGCGGCGGACCGAATACGTGCGGGCCGGCTAGCTGCATAGCCCCATAGCCGACGCGGTTGACGGTGAGCGTGGTGCCGGGGAAGGTGAAGGTGCCACCGAGCTGTGGTGTTGAGGACATTCTGAATCTCCTTTGCGTTGCCGGGTTGCTATTGTGTCGATATGGTCGGCATGTGGTTAGATGAAGAAAGCTTCAGGTTAGGAGTTCGCATTTGATGCAGCGTCTACAAACCCTCGTGGAGCCAAGGAAATCGCCGGTTCAAGCGCGTTCAACTGCCAGTGTGGACGCGATTTTGAAGGCGACTGTTCAGGTTTTGCTGCGTGTCGGCAAGGAGAAACTGACGACGACGCGGGTGGCAGAGCGGGCCGGGGTGTCGGTGGGGACGCTATACCAGTACTTTCCGAACAAGAGCGCTTTGCTGCGAGCGGCGTTGAAGCGGCACATGGACGTGATGTTCGCCGAGGTGCAGCGGGTCTGCGCTGAGCAGCGTGGGCAGCCCGTGGAGCAGATGGTTGAAGAGCTGGCGACGGCGTTTCTTGCAGTGAAGATGCGCGATTTGAAGACGAGCCGGGCGCTGTATGCGGTCAGCTCGGACGTTGAGGGTGCGAAGGTCGCTGCGGGCACGACGGCACGGGCGAATGAGGCGATTGTTGAGCTGCTGCAGAGTGCGCCTGAGACGCTGGCAACGGATCTGCGGCTGGTGGCGACTGTGTTGCAGAGTACGATTGCCGGAGTGAAGCGGCAACTGCTGGAGTCCGGTGCGCCGGAGGCTCAGTTTGAGATGGTGCGGCGTGAGCTGGTGCTGGTGGTACGAAGTTATGTAAGGGCCTGCGTGCGTCAGGATGTTTTTTCGGCTCCCCAGGCGTAGGCTCCGGGTTGAGGCAGGCCGATGTGCTGCAGTACGCGGTGGACGTAGTTGCGGGCGATGTCTGCGATGGTCTGCGGGTGGTTATAGAAAGTTGGGATGACCGGGTAGACGGTCGCACCGGCCTCGGTAACCGCAGCCATGTTGCGGATGTGGATCAGGTTGAACGGCGTCTCGCGGACGCAGAGCACGAGACGGCGGCGTTCCTTGAGGCAGACGTCGGCGGCGCGTTCGATCAGGTTGCCGGCGATGCCGTGGGCGATGCCGGCGAGCGTTCCCATGGAGCAGGGCAGCACGATCATGGCGTCCACCGGACTGGAGCCGGAGGCGATGGGCGCGCCTATGTCTTCGTGGCCGAGCTGGACGATCTTGCTGGACGGCGCGCCGAGCAGATGCTCAACGAACTGATTGCGGCCGGGCAGGCTGGCCTCTTCGGCGAGGACGCGCAGGGCGCTGGGCGACACGACGAGGTATACGTGGCGGACGCGGGCATCCTGCTCAAGCGCGCGGAGCATCTCAACCGCGAACAGCGATCCACTGGCACCGGTGATGGCGAGCGTTATCTTGAGGCGATCGGTTGCCGTCGCGGGTTCCGTATGTATGGACATCAAGGTTCATTATCACGCAGTTAGCTACATGTGACGGGGTGTGGTGTATTTCCACATACCGCGGCGGGAGACTTTTTGCCTGAACGTCGGTTGAATAGCAAGATGGACAATCTTCGTTTGAAACGGTGAAGGTTGTGCTGCAAACGTTGACCGTTAGATCCATCGCTGGTCGGCGCGGGTCCACTCCGCAACTCGCTACAACCTGCTACGGAGCGTGATGACAATGGCAAAGTTCAATTTCAGAGTTAGGGTCAGGCTCTTCAGTGGCGTTCTCGCCTTGGCGCTGGGGGCCTGCGCCATGCCGTCCCGGGCGTCGATGACGCTTCTGGTGGAGCAGCCGTACGGGAAGCTGGGAATCTTCAATCCTGGCGGGCACTCGGCGGTGTACCTTGACCGGGTGTGCGCTGATACGCCAACCAAGCTGCGGCCGTGTGGGGCAGGCGAGCTGGGCGTGGTGCTGAGCCGGTATGATGGCGTCGGCGACTACGACTGGCTGGCGGTGCCGCTGGTGCCGTATCTGTATGCCGTTGCGTCGACCGACGAGATACCCAAGACGATGGACCGGGCGACTGAGGTGCAGGTGCGCGATGCGTACCGACGTCAGTACCTGGAGTCGGTGGCGCCGGATCTTCAGGGTGGCCTGACGCCGCCGGGGAACTGGTATGAGCTGGTTGGCTCCTCCTATGACCGGACGATCTACGGATTTCGCGTGCGCACGACCGCTGAGGATGACGCGATGCTGATCGCTGTCTTCAACGACCAGCGGAACAAAGAGAGCTACAACGGTGTGTACCGCAACTGCGCAGACTTTGTGAGGGTGCTGATCAACCGCGTGTATCCACATGCGATCCACAGGAATTACATTGCCGACCTCGGGGTGACCTCTCCGAAGCAGGCGGCGCGCGGGCTGGCGCACTATGCGAAGAAGCATCCAGAGGCCGGGCTGGATGTATTCGTCATTCCGCAGGTGCCGGGGTCTCTGCCACGGTCGCGGAGCAACACCGGCGTGCTGGAGGGCGTGGTGCGGCGCTACGGAGCTCCGCTGGTGCTGATCTCTCCTGAGGTTGCGGGGGTGGTGCTGGTGGCTTACGTCTCGCACGGGCGGTTCGAGATGCCGAAGGATGCTCCACAGCTGAATCTGGGGCAGCTGCAGGCGCAGCTGGCGATCTCGCGGCCGTTTCCGGTGGCTCTGCCGGAGTTCCCTGAGCCTCGACGAGTGGCGGTGATGCCCGTCGGCGTGGCGGCTTTGCCGGGGCCGTCGCTGGCTCATCCGGTATCGATGCTGCACTAGAAGTAACCGCTATAACTGCTTGCTAGCGTATGTGATTATTGTATGGCCCTGGAAGCCTGCCCGGGCTTCGGCGGCGGCGATCAAGGAGTCTTCGAGCGGTCGCCAGCTTTGATCCATCTCAGCGTGGGCGACGGCCTCCGGTGGGGCGTCGATGAAGCAGAGTTCGCAGACGGTGAGGTGGTCTTCGTCGTCGCGGATGGGCGGTCCGAAGGTGCGGCACTGTACCGGGCGGGCTGCGTAGAGGTCGCAGGTTCCGCTCGCGGGGTCGAGAACCGGGCAGGGCTCGTCATTGGCGAAGTCTTCGAAGTCGTCTTCGTGGTGCGGCTGCGTGAAGAGCTGCCCGGTGGTGGGGTCTCCTGGGAAGTTGGGCGTAAGGCGCTCGCGAGAGGCTGCGGCTTGCTGGCGGATGCGGGAGGCGACGGCCGGGTCGGCGTCTTCGAG
The DNA here is from genome assembly GCA_903970395.1 of Acidobacteriaceae bacterium. Classification (GTDB taxonomy): domain Bacteria; phylum Acidobacteriota; class Terriglobia; order Terriglobales; family Acidobacteriaceae; genus Granulicella. The sequence continues at coordinate 3,042 of CAJCIM010000060.1, read as the reverse complement.
GGCCGCGTTGAGTGCCTCGGCGTCGAGGGCGGAGATTGGGAAGACTCCGATGCAGCACTGGTGGCAGCCAGGGCGACAGGCTAACCAGTCGCCGGAGCGCTCGGCGGCTGAGGCGAGCGCGGCGTCGAGGATGGGGAATAGCTCCGGCATTTTCTTTAAGACCCTCCCACGGTTTTGCGGCTAAGATCCTGATCCAATTGGAGTTAGCGGTGGAACCCTGCTGCCGGAGGCGGCTATGCCACTGGACTTAATGAGCTTCGAGTTCGTCTTGAAGAGCTGGGTGAATCTGTTGATTTTAATTCCGTTATGAGCGATTTTGGCCGTGGCGGGATCATCTCTCTCCCTATTTTGACTATAGCGAATTGAGGGGGTTGAATTTTTCTCGGTATCTATGGGGAAAGTAATGACTTAGGCGCTTTTCTGGGTTGACGGGATGCGGCTTGAAAGGGAGTTTAGCGCGTTATGCCAAAGGGAGAGGCGATTTCTCGCTGGAGTGAGCAAAAGAGAACAGTCAGGGAGGTGTCGCGCGTAGCATGGTTGGATAGATATGTTAGCAAGCTAACAGAGGCCGACTACGGTGTTCGCAGCGCTGGAGTGGTAAGGAGCTCCTACCGATGGCCACGCTGAAGAAGACGATCGCGTTCGACCCGTCAGCCTTTCTTGCGAGTACCGGGATAGGTCGAAGAGTGGTTCACGTTCGCGCCAAAGATACGCTGTTTACCCAGGGGAGCAAGGCAGACTGCGTGTTCTATTTACAGGCCGGGCGGGCGAAGCTGACTGTGGTGTCCAAGAAGGGCAAAGAGGCGACGATCACGCTGCTGCGGGTGGGCGACTTTGTGGGCGAGGAAGCCATCTCGGGGACAGCGGGGCTGCGGCTGGCGACGGCGACGGCGATCACGAACTGTGTGGCGTTGAAGATCGACCGAGAAGAGATGATCCGGGTGCTGCATGAGGAGCACTCGTTTTCAGGGTTGTTCTTAAGCTTTCTACTGGCGCGGAGCATGCGGACGCAGGCTGACCTGGTGGACCAGCTATTCAACTCCAGTGAGCGGCGGCTGGCGAGGATTTTGCTACTGATGGCGGAGTTCGACAAGGCGGGCGAACCCCAGATGCTGATCCCGCCGATTACGCAGGAGACGCTGGCTGAGATGATCGGGACGACTCGGTCTCGGGTGAGCTTCTTTATGAACCGGTTCCGGAAGCTGGGATTTATTGATTACAACGGAAGGATTCGGGTACACAAATCGCTATTGAACGTCGTTCTGCACGACCGGTTGCCGCCAGCCAATGCTACGCAGCCGACTACGGTGAGCGCTCCTGAGAAAAAGAAGCGCAAAGCTCCAAAGAAACCAAATCGGGAGGCGTTAGCGGCGGATTAGCCGAGGTTGAGCAATTTGGAACATACCTAACCTGGGTTCAGATGGCAGACTTCAGGTATCAGATGTACCGCACCAAGATGATTGATGCGATGAGGAGGGAACGAGATGTCTACGACAGCCACGAAACTTCTGATTGTGGATGATGAACCGCTAATGCGAGCCTTGACGGCTCAGATATTCCGGCAGCGGGGACATGAGGTTCAGACGGCTGTGGACGGGTTCTCCGCGTTGCGGACGATGCGGAGCTGGATGCCGGATGTGCTGATATCGGACCTGAACATGCCGGGGATGTCGGGCTTTGAGCTGCTTTCAATTGTGCGGCGGCGGCTGGCTGCAATCTATGTGGTGGCTACGAGCGGAGCCTACACGGGCGAGGAGCTGCCGGTGGGCATCGCTGCCGACGCGTTCCACGCGAAGGGGACAGGCATCAAGGCTCTGGTGGAGCAGATTGAGATCTCCGCGAAGGAGCGACCGTCGCTACTAAGGGGTTTGAGCGCGTCGGCGCCGATCTGGACCTCGCGCAGCAAGACGGCGGCCAGTGGGGAGCGTCCGGGGGGGACGGCGTATGCCATGATCAGCTGCCCGGAGTGCATGCGGGCGCTGCCGCAGGTGCTGAGCGATGAGATCATGACGATCCATGAGACGAAGTGCATGTACTGCGAGACGCCTGTTCACTACGCGGTGGTTCAGGAGTTGAACCCGGCGACGTCGCAGCCGTTTGGGTTGGCGCGACAGGAGTAACGGGGTTGGTGGTGCACAAAGCGTCACCTCACTCATCCCGACGATAAGGCTGTCGGTATGAATGGGGCACACGGAGACGAGAGTTGTGGGGATGCCAAATCCAGGTCTCTACGCTACGTCCGCAAAGGCTGCGGACGTAGCGTAGAGATGACACATCAGTGGGTGAATGTTGAGTCCCTTAGCCTTCGGCGAGGACGCGGTCGAAGATGGCGTCGATGTTCTGGAGCTGACGGTTGACCTCGAAGGCTTCGGCGATCTTGTCCTTGCCAAGGTGCTGGAGGACGAGGGGGTCGGATTCGATGAGCTCGCGGAAGTTGCGGTCGTTCTGCCAGGCGTCCATGGCGTGGGTCTGGACGACGCGGTAGGCGTCTTCGCGGGACATGCCGGCGGCGGCGAGGTCGACGAGCAGCTGGCCGCTGAAGACAAGGCCGTTGGTGGACTCGAGGTTTTTCAGCATCCGGTTGGGGTAGACCAGCAGCTTTTCGATGAGCGTGGCGGTCTTGTCGAGCAGGTAGTCGGCGAGGATGGTGGTGTCGGGCAGGATGACGCGCTCCGCCGAGGAGTGCGAGATGTCGCGTTCGTGCCAGAGGGCGACGTTTTCAAGTGCTACTTGAGCATTGCCGCGGATGACGCGGGCAAGGCCACAGATGTTCTCGCAGGTGATGGGGTTGCGCTTGTGCGGCATCGCGGACGAGCCCTTCTGCTTCTCGGAGAAGAACTCTTCGGCCTCGCGGACCTCGGTGCGCTGGAGATGGCGGATCTCGGTGGCGATCTTGTCGAGCGTAGAACAGAGTATGGCAAGGCTGGCGATGTAGGCGGCGTGGCGGTCGCGCTGGACGACTTGGGTTGCGACCGCTACGGGTTTGAGACCGAGTTCGTTACATATTGCTTCTTCGTGTTCGGGCTTGAGGTGGCCGAAGGT
>CAJCIM010000059.1 GCA_903970395.1 Acidobacteriaceae bacterium | reverse complement strand
GCCGCACCAGTCCCCGCCAAAGTCCAGGATCACGCGCTTATGCTCCCGCCGCGCCTGCTGCAGCGCCGCAGCCACATCGGCATGGGCCGCCGAGATCTCCGGGTAGATATGCTTGCCCGCCACAAACGGAATCGTCGGCTTCTGCGCCGCCTTAGCCGCCGCATTTACGCCCGGCTGCACCACCACCTGAGCCCCGGCCATCGCTGGCATTAGCAGCGCACCCGCGACCAACGCAATCCACATTCCCTGCCGCATTCTCAATCTCCTTGTACCCATCTGGCACCAACCGTTCTCTATCATCCACCAACGCAACCCTTACGCGATAGTGAAACGCTGCACAACTCCAGGCTGCTTCATAACGTACCTCAGCAGCGTTGCCCCACTACTAATCAGCCAGACCAACACTCTCAGCCACTGCCCGGTACCCTTTCTTCAACCCTACTCATTACTCCGCTGTCTTCCGCTCTCAATTCGATGCTTCCCGCCCGACATGCGGCACAAAACTCTCATCCTCACGCGACGGACGACCCATCGCCGTCCTATCCTTTCTGCCATGACCTCTCGGCGTACGCCCCTTCTTCTCACCCCCGCCCTCCTCAGCCTCACTCTCATCGCACAAACGCCGACCAACACTCCTAAGACAGATCCGCCTCCAGCCGGTTACACCGCCATTGAATCCCTCTGGGCCGCCGGCCAGGTCCCCGGCGCTGTCGGCACAGAACCAGTCGACGTGCCCAAACTCTACAGCTACCCCGCACCTGGCCCCGGCCCGCATCCCGCGGTCATCGTTCTCCCCGGCGGTGGGTACACGCATCTCGTCATGGACAAGGAAGGCGGCATGGAAGCTCGCTGGCTTGCCGACCACGGCGTCTCTGCCTACGTCCTCCAGTACCGTCTGTGGCCTCGCTATAAATACCCCTATCCGCTCCTCGACGGCATCCGTGCCGTCCGCTACGTCCGCGCCCACGCTAAAGAGTGGAACCTCCAGCCCGACGCCATCGGCGTCTGGGGCTTCTCCGCTGGCGGCCATATGGCCGGTTACCTGGCCACCGCCGCAGCCGACGCCCCTGAAAACGCCTCTGGCACCCACGACGCCATAGACCAGCTCAGCTTCCACCCCGACTTCGCCATCCTCAGCTACGCCCGCGTCGACCTCGACCCCGCTATCCCCGGCACCTTTGGCATGAAGACCCTCATCGGCGACACCCCAACTCCCGAGCAACTCAACGCCGTCGACCCCATCAAGCACGTCACCTCCGGCGCCTCACCCAGCTTCATCTACTCAACCGAGCACGACCAGACCGTCAACGCCCTAAACGCCAGCCACTTCTTCTCCGCCCTCATCGCCGTCGGCGTCCCAGCCGAACTGCACATCTTCGAGCAGGGCGTTCACGGCACCCACATGGGAACCGACAGAACCGAGTTCCCCGAGCTCGCCATCACCCCCACCCTCATCCAGCACTGGCTCCAGATCCACCACTGGATGCCCGGCCAACCATAGTCTGGGTGCCCCATTCATGACGAGAGCTTTATCGTCGGCATAAGTGGGGTGACGAACCTCTCACCTTGCACCCTCCACTCCAAGCCCAAGACCTGTCATCTCGACCGAAGCCCGCAGGACGTAGCGGAGATATCCCTGCATTTCGCTCGCACCACCAAATCCGCCCGTTTGAACTCAGCCACGGCCATTAAAGTGCACAGCTTTCGCCATTGAGGTAGGCCATGCCCCTCAAATCCGCATCCAACCCAGCATGAAACTCGACGACATCGAACAAAAGTCCCCCAACCAGCCCAACTTTGGATTGGTCGTAGCTCTCTTCTGCGCCGCGCTCCTTGTCTTCTTCGCGGTGACCGTCTTCTTTCTCCACGGCCGCCGCAACCACCTGCACTTCCATCACCGCGCCAACCCCAACGCACAGCTCGCTCTCCCCGGCCCGTCGGCAGCTTGACACGTCTTATAAAATGGAGATAGAAGAACCCGGCATCCAGCCGGGCTTTGTTCTTTCAAAAGCCGCCGAACCACCCGCACTCAAAGTGCAAACGGAAGTAGATACACCATTAACTCCAATCGGCTCCGGTTTTTACCCTCAAAAGGCCGGGAAGGGCCGGGAGGGGCCGCCAGAAATTTACTGCGAGTCGGTAGCGTAGTACCCATCCCGCACCTGGATCTGGTCCTTCTTATTCGCGTCTCCGTCCTTCAGGCTGACGTCGATCTGGTGATACCCATATCGCGCCACCTCAGGAGTCGGCGTGAAGCCTATGCGGTACTGCTGCCGCAGCTCATCGCCAATCTGCTTCAGAATCTCGTCGATCGGCAGCTTCTTGCTCACCTCGAACACGGTCCCACCCGTCTCGCCGCAGATGCGATTCATCACCTGCTTGCCGTCGACATTCGGCTTCCGTCCCGGCTCGCTGCGCCCGTTTGGATTGCTACCGCCATTCGGATTGTTCCCACCACCACCGCCCGGATAGCCGCCACCGGGATAACCACCGCCGGGATAACCTCCACCTGGGTAGCCGCCACCGCCGCCCGGATAGCCGCCGCCGCGCCGGTTATTGCGGTTGTAGTTGTCGTTCTGCCGCTGCTGGTCCTTGCCCTTGTAGTACACGGCATAGACCACGGTATCTGCCTTCTGCGCCGCCTCGATCGCGTCACCCAGGCTCTCCTTGCTGCCCACGTCCACACCGTCGGTCAGCACCACAAGCGCCTTGCGGCCCGTCTGCTTCGCCTCAATCTCGTTTGCTGCAAGATAGATCGAGTCATACAGCGACGTCCCGCCATGATGCTCTCTGCGACCTTCGCTGTCAGTCGTGTCCGCCTGAGGCTCATCCTGGAACGTCGGACTCGGTGTACCCAGCTCGTCGATCGCCTTCTGCAACCGCGCCGTCTTGTCGGTCACATCCGCCAGCAGCTCAATCGGCTTGGCAAACTGCACCACAAACGCTTTGTCCGCTGGTCTATAACCCTTATCCGTCGGGGCACTACCCACCGCCGGCATCAACGACTTTTCCAGAAACGCCTGGCTAGCCGTCTTCTCATCGTTCAAAGCATCCCGCTGCGACCGGCTCACATCCACCAACAGCCCCAGCGTCAACGGCACATCGGTGTCATGGTCGAAGTACTTCACCGTCTGCAGATGGATCTCATCCGGCTTAGCATCCTGGATCGACCGGCCGCCGGCCTTGATCACAAAGTCGTCCTTGGTCAGCCCGTTCACCAGCTCGCCCTTGCGGTCATGCACCACAACCGAAAGCACCACCAACTGCGCGCTCACCTTGATCGTGTCCGCCGACTTCTCCGGCGCCTCCGGCCGCGTCGTCAGCATAGGCTTGTCCTGAGCAAACAACATACCGGAAGCACACACACAAACAAACAGGGTCGAACGAATCATAGTTCCTCGCATGGCAGTGTAGACGTGTTCAAGAAACCTCGGGTTGCGGACGAGGGTAGATGGAAGAATTGAGTAGGGGTCGAAAACGTCGGCGACAATCCGTCTTGTCTATCTTCTACTCACTATCCTCTGCCTTTACTCATCGCTCTCTTTCAGCTTCGCCACAACGCTAAAGTCCTCCAGTGTCGTCGTATCGCCAGTCACTGTCCCTGTTGTCGCCAGCTCACGCAGCAGCCGTCGCATGATCTTGCCAGACCTCGTCTTCGGCAGCATCTGGGTAAACCGCAGGTCGTCCGGTCGCGCCAGCGCACCAATCTCCTTCGCGACCCACTTGCGCAGCTCCTGCCGCAACTCTTCGGTCGGTTCGTGGCCCTCTTCCAGGGTCACAAACGCCGCAATGGCCTGCCCCTTCAGCTCATCGGGCCGGCCCACAACCGCAGCCTCTGCAACCTTGCCATGAGCCACAAGCGCCGACTCGATCTCCGCCGTCCCCAGCCGGTGGCCGCTTACATTGATCACGTCGTCCACGCGGCCCATCAGCCAGAAGTAGCCATCCGCATCGCGCCGTGCACCATCGCCCGTGAAGTACTTCCCCGGAATCTCCGAGAAATAAGCCTGCTCATAACGATCTGGATCGCCCCAGATCGTCCTCGCAATCGAAGGCCACGGACGGTCGATGATCAGCAACCCACCATGTCCCAGCGGAACCTCGTCGCCTACCTTGGTCACCACCTTCGGCAAAATCCCGAAGAACGGCTTCGTCGCCGAGCCCGGCTTCGTCGCCACCGCACCCGGTATCGGCGAGATCATGATCGCGCCCGTCTCGGTCTGCCACCAAGTATCCACAATCGGGCAGCGCTCGCCGCCAATCTCGCGGTGATACCACATCCAGGCCTCAGGATTGATCGGCTCACCGACAGTCCCCAGCAGCCGCAGCGAACTCAAGTCATGCTTGTGTACCCAATCGTTGCCCCACTTGATGAACGCCCGGATCGCCGTCGGCGCCGTGTAGAACACGCTCACCTTGTGCTCCTCGACGATCTGCCAGAACCTGTCGCACTCCGGCCAGTTCGGCGCACCTTCATACATCAGCACCGTCGCGCCATTCTGCAGCGGCCCATAGACAACATAACTATGCCCCGTAATCCATCCAATATCTGCGGTACACCAGTACACATCGTCATCATGCAGATCGAAGATGTACTTCGACGTCAGGTACGTCCCAACCGAGTACCCGCCCGTCGTATGCACCAACCCCTTCGGCTTCCCGGTCGTCCCGCTCGTATACAGGATGAAGAGCGGATCCTCGGAGTCCATCGGCTCAGCCGCGCACACCGGCTCAGCCTTCTCCATCAGCTCATGCCACCAGAGATCGCGCCCATCCTTCATCGCAACGGTAGTCTTCGGTTCCCTCTGATACACCACAACGTTCCGTACACCCGGGCAGCGCTCCATCGCCTCATCCACAATCGCCTTCAGCTTGATCTCGCCGCCGCGCCGGTAGCTGATGTCCTGCGTGACCACAATCTGGCAGTCCGAATCAGACACCCGGTCCGCAATCGCATGCGCTGCAAACCCGCCAAAGATCACCGAATGCACGGCGCCCACCCGCGCACACGCCAGCAGCGCAATCGCCAGCTCCGGGCTCATGCCCATATAAATAGCGACGCGGTCGCCCTTTTTGACCCCAAGACCCTTCAGCACATTCGCAAACCTCTGCACGGCAACATGCAGCTCCGCAAACGTCAGCTTTCGAACCTCAGCTTCGCCGCCAACTTTCGGCTCGCCCTCCCAGATAAGCGCAACCTTGTCCTTGCGCTCACCCAGAGCATGGCGATCCACGCAGTTGTGCGACAGGTTCAGCTTGCCCCCGTTGAACCAGGTCGCCTTCGCGCCCTCGCCCTCCATCACTGTCCGCCAGGGCGAAAACCATTCCAGCTCTCCTGCAGCATCCTGCCAGAACGCCTCCGGCTCTTCCACGCTGCGGCGATACATCGCGTCGTATTCAGCCTCGCTCTTGATCCAGGCCTTCGCGCTGAACACCTCTGGAGGAGCAAAAAGACGGTCCTCGCGCATCAGGCTCTCGAACGTCGTGCTGGCAGGGGAGGCGGTTTCAGGCGGCATCAGGCGGTCAAAGCTCCTTTGGAATGTTGAAAACTTTTGGATGTGAGACGCCGGAAGACTCCGTGTCCCGTTTTGATACAGGCACCAACATCCCTGTCTGGACGTCGAGCCGCTGCAATAGAACGGTACGTCATCCCGCCGAACCCGGGCAACATCATCGCTGTGCATCCCCGCTAAAACAGCCCGCTCGTGGCCCCAACAAGCTCTCCCTGCGGCGCCCGTGCCATCATGGAAGGCGTGAGCCTCTCCTTCGCCTTGATCGGCTTCTTCCTGGGCTTCGCCTTCGGCGTCGGCTGCGCTCTAGCGGTCATGTACTCCATCTACATAGGCGGCTACCGCGCCGCAGTACGAGACTCCATTCTGCCCCAGCAGCCGGAACGCCTCCAGAAAGCCCTCACCAAGGCTCTGCAAAGCCAGGCTGCCGCAGCCTCCAAAAATTAAGCTCCTCCGCCCCGCAGCCCGGCCACAAAATCTCTAGTTCCGCCCCTCCAGCTCCAGCCGCAGAGCCCTCACCTCGTCACTCAGCTGCCCCAGCACCGCCATCACCTCCCCCATCTCAACCTGTTCAATCGAAGGGGTTTTCCCCTTAACATAGAACGTCCCGTTCGGCTCCAGAACGCACAGATCCACCTCCGACGGGTCGCTGAATCCGTTCTTGTTCAGCACCGAAGTCAAGTCCTCCGGCGTCAGCGTCTGACGCTTCATCTCGCCCTCGTCCACTACCCCTCCCTGTATAATCAAGGAGCTGGTACCTTCGAGGGTCTTAGTCAGCTTCGGCATCCGATATAACACCCACATTAACAACCAGTTGGTAGCCAGCAGAGCGAACGCGCCCACAATTCCGCCGGTCACAGAGTTGTCATCCCCGATGATCGCGTTCTGCACCGTATTCGATAACGAAAGCAAAACCACAAGGTCAAACGGATTGAGCTGTGCAAGCTCCCGTTTGCCGAACAGTCGCAGAAAGACAATCAGGCACAGGTAGACGATCACCGGCCTGGCCAGTTTTTCCAAGAGCGGGATTGGCAGATGAAACATATCCTGCCACACATGCAACGCATTCCCCATGGGAAGGCCTCCTATTACTAACGGTAGTGGCCCGTCAGCGGGTCACTTTAGTCATATGGTTGTGAGTTAGATACATAGTGTAGAAACGGGTCATAGAGTATCTAGACTTTCGTGACATGCTAAACGGTGCAAAGAGACATATTTCCTCACAGTCTCATTCATCGCAGAGTTGGCGCGAATCAGATACTCAAAATTAGTCGATAGAAGCAGTCCGGCAGGGATGATGTATATCCACGGATCCGTCGATAACGTACATAGCGTTACGCCGCTCCGGTGGTTTCTCTGCAGCTTGTTTTATCTCCACCGGGAACCACAGTAATTCGGGCCCCTTGTAGTTACTGAATAACTTTGAGAAGGAACTTTGACCTGATGCCAAAGCCACTCCGCAGTGCAGATCCTAATCCGAGAGACGTTCAATTCGCCCACTTTGGCGTGCTGGATGACGGCAAGCGCAGCAAGAGCGCCGCATTCATCTCAATTGGCATCAACGTCTCCATTCTGTTGACCATCGTCATCCTCGGTCTGGTCATCAAGAACAACCCGGTAGCCGCCAAAAAACTGGCGGAGATCTACCTGCCGCCACCGGCCCCCAAGCCGCCACCGCCGCCGCCACCGAAGAACCCTCCCGTGATGCCGCCTAAGGTGCTGCCGACGCCGCCCAAGATCACCACGCCTCCACCGCCCGAAAAGCTCCCGGAGATCGTGAAGATCCAGCCTGCGCCGCCTAGGCCCCTGCCTCCGGCTCCTGAGGTCAAGATCATGGCGCCCCCGGCTCCCAAGATCGTCAACCTCGGCAATCCCAAGGCCGCTTCGATTGCCAACAACGACCCCCAGCCCTCGGCTGTTCGTCTGGGTAACACCACCAGCCCGATCGTCGCCACAGGACCGGCTGTCGCCAATGTCAATCTGAGCGCGGGTATGCCCGGCATGGCCGGCAACGGCAGCGGGCCGCACGCCACCAAGGTCAGCTTTGGCAACGGCGCTCCGAACGGCACTAACCTCAACGGCCACTCGAACTCGGTCGCTGCGGTCAAGCCTGTCACCATAGGTGGAACCGTGAACCCGGCTGCGGCCCCTAAGGTCATGGCTGTCGCGTCCGCCGTTGCGTCGCCGCCCAAGGTGCTCTACAAGCCCACCCCGGCCTATACGGCTGAGGCCAAGTCGATGCGCATTGAAGGCAACGTCTCGCTCAAGATTCGCGTGACCGCAGAGGGTGGCGTCGAAGTCCTCAGCGTCGTCCGCGGCCTTGGTCACGGCCTCGATGAATCAGCCCGTCAGGCGACTATGTCCACCCGCTTCAAGCCTGCTGTCGATGGAGAGGGCAAGCCTGTTGACTGGGAAGGTACCGTGGTCGTCAACTTCCAGTTGAGCTAACATCACGATAACGAACGGCTCAGTCCCCAGGACTGGGCCGTTCTCTCTGTACCCGGGCTAACAAAGTCGTAAGAATTCAAAGGGATTTGCTCGACTTCACGGTATGCTTAGGGCAATTCCGTTTTCGCCAGACCGCTGGCCGCAGTAATCCGATTTTTTGCTGATCCTTGAAAGGTTTTCGCGGGGTCGTTGTACCACTAAGCTTAGGAGTCTAAAACACTTATGAACCTCAGGACAAAACTCGCTGTCTCGATTGCCGCTGCTCTTCCGTTTGTACTCTCCATGCCGGCCTCCGCCTTTCCCATTGGGAAGAAAAAGCAGACCCAGCAGGATGTTCGTAAGTTGACCGCTGCACAGAGCGCCTTGGTCGATAAGGCCGTTACGCGCGAAGCTCTCGTCGTCAAGACGCTTAAAGACCGCACCCCCATCGTAGAAACCTACATTCAGAACATGCGCCCCGACCCCGTCATGGGACAGACGCCCGACGCCGACCTCCACTTCCTCGGCCGCGTCGACTTCGGTAAGGTCATCAACGATACCGGTTACACCCGCGGCGACCGTGAAGACAAGAAGGGCAACTTCTTCAAGCACTCCCTTGGCTACATCAGCGGCCTCTCCTCGGCCCTGCACCTTACCTACCATGAGTCCGGCTTCGTGCAGATGTTGCTGGTCGACTCCTCCAGCTTCAACCGTTCCACCTACACATTCTCCTACCTGCGCAATGACTTCCTCGGCACCGTGCCGACTATGGTCTTCGACGTGCAGCCCACGAGGAAGAACGCCTACGGTCGCTTCGCCGGACGCATCTGGATCGAACGCAACGGCGGCAACATCGTCCGCTTCAACGGCGACTTCGACGGTGGCACCGCCAACCGTCAGTTCTTCCACTTCGACTCCTGGCGCACCAACGTACAGGAAGGTCTCTGGATGCCCACCTCGGTCTACGTAGAAGAGACCGATCCTAAGAGCCCCACCCACAGTCTTGAGTTCAAGGCCATCAACTACATCTGGGGCTACAGTCTGAAGGTTCCTGCCAAGGACGCCGACGAAGCCTCCCTTCAGGTTGAAGGTGCCGTCGATGAGTCTGCACAGGCCTCCGACGTCAGCCCCCTCCAGGCTGAGCGTGAGTGGGTTCAGCAGGCTGAGGACAACGTCATCGACCGCCTCTTCACCGCCGGCCTGATCGACGCTCCTTCGGACTTCGACAAGACCCTCGCAGCCCTGGCCAACAACATCCTGGCCTACAACAATATCCCCTCCACCCGGCCGATCAAGGTGCGCACTCTCCTCACCGAGCCGCTGGAGTCCATTGCCATCGGCAACACCATCCTGCTCTCCAAGAGCCTCATCGACACCACGGCCGTACAGACCACCGACGGTGCTCAGCAGATGGGCAACCTCAACGCGCTGCTCGCCTTCCAGGTTGCGCACATCATCCTCGGCCACCACATCGACACCAAGTATGCCTTCTCCGATCGCCTCTTGTTCCCATCCGAGTCGGCCTTCCAGAAGCTGCCGATGCACCACACCGACCAGGACAATGAAGAGGCTGCCAAAAAGACCATGGAGCTGCTCAGCGTCAAGGACCTCGCCGACGGCCAGCCATACTTCGGCCTCTACCTGCAGCAGCTTCAGGCCAGGCTCAAGGGGCTCAAGGCTCTTACCGATCCTCAGATCGGCGACAGCCTCCTCAAGCCCGACGGCACCTTCTGGATGCAGGCCATCGTCAGCAAGGGTCCCAAGCTCAACAACACGGATCTGAAGCAGCAGGCTGCCATGCCGCTCGGAGCCTTCCTGCGCTTCGATCCCTGGACCGATCAGGTGATCCAGATGCACAGTGCCTACGAGCCCCTGCTCAGTGCGCGTGACAAACTACCGTTCGAAGTCACCCCGGTCTACCTGAAGCTCACTTACTGGCAGCCCCCGGCTGATCCTGCTGCAGCACCCACAGCAGCGCCTGCCCCAGCTCCCACCGCTTCATCTGACGCCCCTGTTCAAGCCCCGGCACCCGCGACTCCGGCCAACACAGCAGCCGCAGCGCCTACCACCGGGACGGCAAACCCTCCACAGCTCTAAACTGCGGAGCGCACAATCCAGATGGAACCGGAAGCCTCGCATATGCGAGGCTTCCGACTAATCAGAGGAAAGCAGCAACTTTAGTCCTAACACTGAACTGCTATCGGAATACCCGATAGAAGCGCTTGAAGTTCTACCGGGTATTCCTCAATCGCCGTAAATAGTGGACGCGGAACAAGATGAAGCTAGGCGGCACAGACCGCTTCCTTTACACTCAGAGTCAACATCCAAGATTCAACATTGGAGAGATCCGTTGAAACGTCTTATTCTCAGCTTACTTGCTCTCACAGCTTACTCTCCTATCGCTTTTGGCCAGGCTATGCCGACGGCTACCCGCCGTGGCGATCTGCAGCTCGGCGGAGGCTTCGTCGCCGACTTCCCCGACTACACAGAGCATAAGTTTTACGGCTACAACATCTACGGCGATCTCGATTTCACAGAGCACTTTGGTGTCGAGGGTGAATTCCGTCAGGCAAACGACCACACGCCGAATGCGACCCATACCGGCAACACCCCCCAGTACCAGCGCAACATCGAGGGCGGCTTGCGCTACCATCGGACCTACGGACGTCTCGTACCCTACGCAAAGTTCATGGCGGGTCTGGCCCGCATGGAGTACCCCCCTGCCCCGCCGCCAGCCTCACAGACTATCCCCCTGGCCTACATCAACTACGGCTTCATCTCCCCCGGTGGCGGCATCGACTATCTTCTCACGACACACATCACCATCCGTGCTGACCTGGAATATCAGATGTGGTTCTCGGAGCCGGATCCAAGGCTCGGCTTCGACAGCTTTACGGGCACCGGCGGCCTCCCAAATGGACTCACCCCGATCATCTACACCGGCGGCGTGGCCTGGCGCTTTGGCTCGGGTCAGTACGTGCCCCACGGCGACCGCCGTGGCATTCACTAGATCACCGGCCTGTTGACAGCCACGGTACGATGATAATGGAAGCAAAATCCCCGGCCCAGCGCCGGGGATTTGCATTTGGGTACCTCGTTGACGAACTCAGCGCATCCCCAGCGTCAGGCCTGCGCAACCCGGCGTCAGACGCCTCCGCCTAAAGTTCACATGGAACAGGATACGCAGCTAACCCCAATCCGCTGCGGATTGAGTGTACCGGGACATGCGTTACGCTGTGGACCTGAGACATCCGTTACAAGCCCCTTGCGGTGGCGATGCTTCAAGTCGGCTCAGCACCAAGAGACATATATGCAGTCGCCGAGGCAGTGGGAATGTGGGAATCCCGAAGGGATTTCCAAAGAGTGTGGGAAGGGTGGGAAGCCGGCTTCATGGCTTTCCATGTTTTCCATACTCTGCCATTTCCATCGCCTGCTTTTCGGCCGGCAATGCTTCCGTTCAGCACACTTCAGACAGAGAACCCTTTAAACCTTCCATCTCCAGTGATCTATATACATCATCTTATTGCATACATGCAACAAGATGATGTATATCTATTTCCGGAGGACGCCATCTTCAATCGCATAGCAGTCTTGAGAGCCGAGCGCAGACTTACCCGCCAAGAGCTAGCGGATGCCGTCAGCATTAATTATCAAACCATCGGTTATCTGGAGCGCGGCGACTACAACCCCAGCCTCGACCTGGCTCTTCGCCTCAGCAAATTCTTCCAACTTCCAGTGGAACTGATCTTCTCCCGGGAGCAGTTCAAGCCGCTCAGCGAAACCCTCAACCCAGCATCAACACAGAGGAACAAATGACCAGCAAACAGCGTCGTTTCTTTAGAATTCCGCTCGATACCAAACGAGGTCGCCGCTGGGCTGCGGCGGTCGCCTTCCTCTTCCCAGTCTTCTACTTCGTCATTACGTTTGGAGATAAGCCATCCATCTTGAGCTTTGGCCAGATTCTCATTATCGGTGGGATATTAGGCGGCTTTAGCTATCAGAAAAACGCGCCCGTAAAACCATTTGAGGGGAGAGCAGCAAGTAACGACGAGTACGACCTCGCTCGTCGCGATAACGCGCACTATACCGCCTATAAGTTTTGGCGCATCGTCATCATCGTGGCTTCGACCATCTTCTTTGTCTTTCACGATCTGATAGCTGGCGAACACTTCGCGCACTGGCATCTCAGATCCATAGAACAGCAGAGCCTCGAAGCACTCATCGTCCCCACGGCAATGGCTTTCCTCATTTTGCCGCAGGCGTTATTGCTTTGGACAGAACGAGACATTGCTCCGGAGGACAATATGGGTCCGGATACTTCCGCGATGCCCTCAATCTGCTAACGACAGAAGTTGATATTTGGCACCTGCTTTACCCGAAACATTCTCCCCGGTTTGTGGTCATGAAGTAACGAGCGGGGTGCTCAACTCGCCCTTTGATTTCATGACTCAAAGATGAAGCAAGATGCTCTCGACTGTTGCGTACAGACCAGTGCGCTCATCGGCGACCTCAGACCATTCTTCGCGCAGCTCTAAAGCGAAGTTCTTCCGTATCTACGCCTCCGATCTCCATGTCTCGAAAGAAGACTCTGTAGCATCCCGGTGTGATCAGTTCGAATGCCAACTCTTCGAAACGGAATACCTCACTGATGAAGACTCTGTTTTTGTGCCAGCTGATGTCACCGCTGTTGTTTACCCTTCGCAGGAGAAGACCCTTCGGGTATGTGAACTCCGGCAACTTGCGTGGCAGCCGGACAGAGCTGGGATGGTAAAGGCTCGCTGGAACCTGGTTATTCAGTCCCTCATGGGGGCGTTCATTATTGAACACGTAGCGAAAGTTATCGAAGCGACTCTGCTGTGCGCGAAGAGATGCCACAGGCGGTTTCGTCGTGTCTTCCTTCAGTGTGCGATGCATCCGCTCATGACGACCGTTTTGTTGCGGTCGGCCTGCTTGAATGCGCTCATGCACAATTCCCAGCTTCTTCCAGCCTAGGGAAAGCTTCGACAGCCCCAGCAGACCAGTGCCCGCAAATGGCGCGCCATTGTCTGTTCTGATCCGCGCTGGCATCCCGTACTCTCGCATAGCCGCTTCGCAGATTGCCCGAACCTGGCTAAGGTCCATACGCGAGACAATCTGACTACGAATCAAATAACGGCTGTGTGCGTCGGTGATGGTGAACCGATCGCAGCGCTTGCCGTCGCCGGTGGCAAAGTAGCCTTTGAAATCCATGCACCACAGCTGATTCGGAGCAGTCACTAGAGAGAACGGCTCTGAGCATGGCGTGGTGCGCTTTCTCTTCTTTTGAGGACTGGTCAGGCCCGCGCGGCTCAGGATGTTGCCGAAGGTACTAGCTGCGGGCCAAACCACGTCTGACTGTAGCATCTCCAGCCTTGCCTTCAGCTTGCGTGCGCCTCAGGACGGAGGCTTCGCCCGAAGCACGAGAATAGTGTTTTCCATGGGCTCTAGCGTCGCGTGTAAGCAACTGTGCGGGCGGCTACTTCGATCCAGGAGCCCTTCCGGACCCGCCTCGTTGTAGCGATTGATCCAGCGGTAGGCCGTTGGACGCGAGATCCCATACGCACGACACAGGTCCGCTACCGACATCTCTTCCTTCTGATAACTCGACAAGAACTGCAAACGTTGATCCACGATATGACTCTCTTTCCAGGGCATACAACATCGTCGTGTGTGCCAAATGCTGAGTATTCGTAGCCGTCGCGCTCCGCTGTAAACCATGTCTCCGGTCTGTTTTGTAACGGAAGTGCTAAGTACGCTGCGGATCTTAGCCCCAAAATCAAGGAGGGGGTGCCCCCCTCTGACAAACACGAAAATGGGTTCCGGCATTGAAGTCGGAACCCATTCGCAAAACCATCTGCTGCTGGACTAGAAGTGGTAGGCCACTCCAAGCGCCGGTGTCATCAGCACGTAGTACCGGTTCGTCTTGAAGCCTTCCTGGCCAAAGTCAGGAGTCTTCATCAGGAAGCCGCGGTACTGTACCCGGACGTCGAAGCTGGGGCTGACCTCGTACGCCACACCGCCGCCGAACAGCGCACCGATGTTGGTGTTCTGCTTCGTGGAAAACTCATGGGTGCCGGAGTCCAGGATCGGCGTAAAGATATAGCCGCCAACACCGGCCTCCAGGAACGGATTCCAGTTATGGTAGGCGCGTGTATACACATACGCGCCGGAGATCTCCTGCTGACGCGTGTGTACCTCGCCCTGCGGAAACGATGCGCTGTGATACGCAATCGAGTTCTGTGCGAAGTTGTAGTTGACCTCCAACTGGCTACGCGGCGTCAGATCATACCGATAGCTGACGAGCACGCCGCCGGTCTTGGTAGTGTGCATCGGCTCAACGGAAAGCCCATATACGTCCGGCGCTAAGACTCCAATAAAACTAATGCTGGCATCTTGCCGGCTCTCCTGCGCGTGTCCCACACCTGCGGCGCAAACCAGCAACGCGCCCAGCAACATCATCTTCTTCATGCTTACTGAAATCCCTTCGCATTCGCGCTGGCAGTCCACGTAAAACCCGGATCCTCGTGCTTCAGTACAGAATCCCTGGGCCGCAACGCACTCTTCGATCAATTGTACCCGCTAGGCTGTGCATCGAACGCACACTACCGCGATTCTCTGCTGCCCGCCCTTGAATTTCGTCGGACGGAATCTCTCATCAACATCAGAAAACTGCGGCATATCCGTTGGACGGTGCCGGTCGAAAAAGGAAAGATGGCCCCTTCTCTTAAATAGTAAGAGGCCCCCGAAAGGGCCTCTTGAAGAGTTTCTACTGTTGCGGCGGAGGCCCACCGCGTCCACGCTGCGACTCCAGCAGCGTGTCGTATTTGGTCTGCTGGTCTGGAGTAAGCAGGGCCTTCACTTTGGTCGTCTCATCTCTGCGGATCGCCATCATGTCCTCGCGCGAGCCACCGCTCTGACGAAGAGCCTGCATCTTCGCCGTCCCATCGGTGAAAATCGTCTTCACCTTGGCCGTCACGTCATCGGTCAAGCCCAGCTGCTGCTGCAACTGCGCAGCCCGGGCACCTGGGTCACGCATACCGCGGCCGCCCGGCGGTGGTCCCTGCTGCTGGCCACCCTGCGGCGGAGGCGGCGGGGCATCCTGTGCTCTTGCCTTCGCCGATGCCATCATCAGCCCTACGCCGCAAAACAGCACTGCCGCGCGTAATCCTATCCGTTTCATCTGCTTTGTCATCGTCTGCACTCCGCTTCACCTGCTGGGTTCGGGTGGCTCGAACAGCCACGTCATTTCACTTCTTCCAAGAGACGAGCGCAGCCAGCAAAGTGTTCCCAGATCCGACCACTTTCTTTTACCTCTTGAGGCGAGATACGCTGCTGCGCACGCCTCGTCATCAAGCGCCGCCATCCGTCCTCTCACTCAGGAAGCAGAACGGGTCGCCATGCTCAGCCGCGTGCGACTCTACCACGCGCAAAAACGATCGCGCGGCATGAGACAGCGCCGCCTGCCTGCGATAGACCAGCCTTAGCTTGCGCTCAAACATCAGCTCCGGCACCGCGATGCCCACCAGCGCGCCGTGTTCCAACTCGCTCTCCACCGTCAGCTTCGGCACCAGCGCAATGCCATTTCCGCGCTGCACAAAACGCTTGATCGCATCGAGTGATGGCAGTTCCACCTCCATTTGCAGCGGCGTCTTGTGCCGTTTAAAGCTGGCAATCACCTTTTGACGCAGAGGTGAAGGCACATTGTGCGCCACGAACGGCTCGCGGCCCAGCCGCGCAATCGTAGCCTTTCGCGCCTTGGCCAGCGCATGACCCGGGCTCACAATGCACACCAGTTCATCGCGATACACCACTGTCGACCGCACCTGCGCATCCTCCGGCCGAAAGCTGACCACGCCCAGCTCCACCGAGTGCGACAGCACCTCATCGGAGATCCGGCTCGCCAACGTCCGTTGCACCGCTACCTTGATCCGCGGATGCTGCTTTCGAAATGCATCCAGCACCGGCAGCAGGTACAGGCAGGTGTACTCGTTGGCCGCCACGCTCAGCCGGCCCGTGTGCAACGACCGCAGATCCACCAGCGCAGACTCGGCCTCGCGCCTCAGGTTCAACATCTTTTGCGCATACTCGCGCAGCACCTCACCGGCATCGGTCAGGTTGCCGGCCGTACGCTCCAGCAGCGTCTCGCCCAGCTCGGCCTCCAGCTTTGCGATCACCTGGCTCACCGCCGGCTGCGTCCGGTGCAGCCTTGTCGCCGCCCGCGAAAAGCTCCTTTCCTCGGCCACGGCCAGGAAAGTTTCCATCTGAAACAGGTCCATAATTCAAGCCTTTCCTCGCCGCCACCGTTACGTTCTTGTCAACGGCCTATACCATCATTAGAAATCGGTATACGTCTGGCACTTAGCATAAGGTCGGTTTATGCTTATGTCCATACGCTGTACGGATGGAGAGAAAATTGTCCATGAGTTCAAACAACCGGGTCATCTTCTTCGACACCACGTTGCGCGACGGCGAGCAATCGCCCGGCTGCACCATGCACCACGACGAGAAACTGCGCATGGCCCACACCATCGCGGATCTCGGCGTCGACGTACTTGAGGCTGGCTTCCCCATCGCCTCACACGGCGACTTCGACTCTGTTCAATCCATCGCCCGCTCCGTTCGCGGACCCCGCATCGCCGCTCTGGGCCGTGCCAAGCGTGAGGACATCGAGGCTGCCGCCAAGGCAGTTGAGCCTGCAGAAAAATCGCGCATCCATATCTTTCTCTCCACCAGCGACCTGCACTTGGCAGCCAAGCTCCGCATCACCCGCGAACAAGCCATCGACCAGATCGCCGAGATGGTGGCGCTCGCTAAGAGCTACTGCGCCGACATCGAATTCTCTCCCGAGGACGCCACCCGTACCGACCCTGACTTCCTCCTGAAGGTCTGCGAGGTTGCCATCCAGGCCGGAGCCACCACGCTCAACTTGCCCGATACCGTCGGCTACTGTCTGCCGGAAGAGTACGGCGCCATGTTCCGCCGCGTCCGAGAGAAGGTGCCCGGCATCGAGAACGTCGTCCTCTCTGCACATTGCCACGACGACCTCGGTCTGGCCGTCGCCAACAGTATCGCCGCGATTGAAGCCGGCGTGCGGCAGGTAGAATGCGCCATCAACGGCATCGGCGAACGTGCCGGCAACGCCGCGCTGGAAGAGATCGCTGCCATCCTGATGGTGCGCAAAGACAAGCTCCACTACGAGAACTCCATCGTGATGGAGAAGCTCTTCCCTGCCAGCCAGGAACTCTCCCGCTACATCAGCTTCGGCGCCGCACCCAACAAGGCCATCGTCGGAGCCAACGCCTTCGCCCACGCCTCGGGCATTCATCAGCATGGCGTGCTGGCCAACCCTCTCACCTACGAGATCCTCACCCCAGCCTCGGTTGGCTACAACGGTCAGCACATCGTGCTCGGCAAGCACTCCGGTCGCCGCGCGTTGGAGCATCGCCTTGGAGAGCTCGGCCACAAGCTGTCCAAGGAAGAGATCGGCGTCGTCTACGAGCGCTTCACCGCACTGGCCGACCGCAAGAAAGACATCTACGACCAGGACATCCTGGCCCTCTTGAAGTCCGAGCCAGCCGTCGCATAGTTTGCGATCCACTACTCCTTACTTATTACCCCTTACTCACTGGACCTACTCATGAAGCTCAAGATCGCAACCCTCGCCGGCGACGGCATCGGACCCGAAGTCACCCACGAAGCGCAGAACATCCTCACCGCCGTCGCCGAAGCCGGCGGCCACGAGTTCGTCTTCACCGAGGCACTCATCGGAGGTGTCGCTATCACGGCCCACGGCACTCCGCTACCGCAGGCCACCATCGACATCTGCCTCGACTCGGACGCCGTCCTCCTCGGCGCTGTAGGCGACAACAAGTTCAACGCGCTCTCGCCCGACAAGCGCCCCGAAGCCGGCCTGCTGCAGATTCGCCAGGTCCTCGGCGGCTTCGCCAATCTGCGCCCCTCGGTCGCCTACCCTGCGCTCAGCGAAAACTCGCCGCTGCGTCCCGAGGTCACCAAAGGCGCGGACATTCTCTTCGTCCGCGAGCTCCTCGGCGGCCTCTACTTCGGTCAGCCGCGCTGGTGGAACAAAGAGTCAGGTGAAGCCATCAACACCATGCGCTACACAAAGTCCGAAGTCGTGCGCGTTGCACGCGTCGCCTTCGAGCTCGCGCAGAAGCGCCGCAAGAAGCTCACCTCGGTCGATAAGGCCAACGTCCTCGAGGTCTCGCAGCTCTGGCGCGCCACTGTCGACGAGCTCAAGGCCGACTACCCTGACGTCACCGTCGAGCATCAGCTCGTCGACTCCATGGCGATGCACCTGATGAACGTGCCGCGCAACTTCGACGTCGTGCTCACCGAGAACCTCTTCGGCGACATCCTCTCCGACGAGTCCGGCATCATCACCGGCTCACTCGGCATGTTGCCCTCGGCCACCATCGGCGGCACGGTCAATCTCTACGAGCCCGTACACGGCAGCGCCCCCGACATCGCCGGCCAGGGCAAGGCCAATCCGCTCGGTGCCATCCTCACCGCAGCCATGGTCCTTCGCCACTCTGCAAACCTCGAGCAGGAAGCCAAGGCCATCGAAGCCGCCGTCGTCAAAGTCCTCGACGCCGGCCACCGCACCGCAGACATCGCACGTGGCAACACCAGCGCCAACGTCACCACGCAGCAGATGGGCAAACTCGTCCACAGCGCACTCGCCGAATCCATTGACCGACAGCAATCGCTCCACGCCGTTTAGTTCACAAATTTTGGGTGCCCCATCTTCGCGGCAGTTTCATCGTCGCTAAGGTGGGATGAACAATCTAAACCATGCGCACGGCTCTCCAACTCGCCGCAATCACTCTGCTCTCAGCAGCTAGCAGCGGTGCGCAGGTCAGCAATCCAAACAACCTCATCGCGCCACCGCCGCCACCGCCGCACCATCAGCCATTGCAGATCAACGACGATCTGCAATGGCTATGGCCGTTCACACGCCCCACACCCAATGGCCGCGCCTACGACCTGCGCATCGACGTTCGCTTCCAGGCAATGCTCACGCGCGAACTCAAGCAGCCGCAGGCCATGTGGGGCTCCAACCCGACTCACCGTCCCACGCTCGCAACCATCATTCCGCTCTTTCTCACGCAATACGGCGCGGTCAACTCAAAGGAAGGCCGCTATGTAACCGTCGACGGCTGCGTGCCCAGCTTCTGCCCATCCGCAGGTCTGCTATGGATCGACCTCGGCCAACCGCAGTCTCGCACCGGCCCGCTCATGGTCTTCGCCGCCACCAGCTGGATCGCGGAAAACCGCTCCGCCAATCAGCCCGGCGCCGCCTACGAGCTGTGGCTCTTCTCCAACCACGACCTCAATCCCGACGCGATGCCCGCAGCACTTGCCGAGAGCATCTCCGACTGGAACATCCGCCTCGCCGCCGCTCACCGCCTCGTCCCGTACATCACGAAGGCTCTGCTCGTCGAGCCCAATGGATCACCCCACAACCTCAGCCCTGAAGCGATCGGCGCCAACACCATCGCACCGCAGATCGACACCGTAACACCGCAATCAACTGATAACTGAGAACCGACAACCATATGAGCAACGCCAATACACCGCGCACCCTCTTCGAAAAAGTCTGGCAGCAGCACGTCGTCGCCGAACCCGCAGGCGAACCAACCATTCTCTATATCGACCTGCAGCTCGTCCACGAAGTCACCAGCCCGCAAGCGTTCGAGGGCCTGCGCATCGCTGGCCGCAAGCTGCGCCATCCCGAGCGTCATATCGCCACGGTTGATCACAACGTCCCCACCACCTCCGTGCAGGACCGTCTCGTCATCGCCGACCAGATCGCCAACGCGCAGGTCAATGCGCTGCGCAAAAACTGCGCCGACTTCGGCATCGAGTTCTTCGACGTGCAGGACAGCGCACAGGGTATAGTCCACATGATCGGCCCCGAGCTCGGCGCCACCAAGCCCGGCATGACCATCGTCTGCGGCGATTCGCACACCAGCACCCACGGAGCCTTCGGCGCACTCGCCTTCGGCATCGGCACCAGCGAAGTCGAGCACGTCATGGCCACGCAGACACTTCCGCAGTCCAAGCCAAAGACCTTCCGCATCAACATCGAAGGCGACGTACCCTTCGGCGTCACCGCCAAGGACATCATCCTCGACATCATCGGCCGCATCGGCACCGACGGCGCCACCGGCTACGTCATCGAGTACGCCGGCTCCGCCATCCGTGCCCTCTCCATGGAAGGCCGCATGACCATCTGCAACATGAGCATCGAAGCAGGCGCACGCGCCGGCATGATCGCTCCCGATGAAACCACATTCGCCTACCTCAGGAACCGACGCTTCGCTCCTAAGGACGCAGCATGGTACGAGGCCGTCGCTCACTGGAGCAGGCTCCCCACCGACCCCGGCGCAACCTTCGACCGCGAACTCACCATCGACGCCACGAAGCTCGCGCCCTCCGTCACCTGGGGCACCTCGCCCGGCATGGTCACCACCATCGACGGCACCGTTCCTACACTCGACAACGCCGCCACCGAAGCCGACCGCAAGAGCTTCACTCGCGCCTATGAGTACATGGACCTCAAGCCCGGCACACCCGTCGAAGAGATCACCGTCGACGCCGTCTTCCTCGGCTCCTGCACCAACGGCCGCATCGAAGACCTCCGCGCCGCCGCAAAGATCGTCAAGGGGCACCACGTCGCAACCACTGTCCGCGCAATGGTCGTCCCCGGCTCGCAGCATGTAAAGAAGCAGGCAGAAGCGGAAGGCCTTGACCTCGTCTTCAAGTCCGCCGGCTTCGAGTGGCGCGAACCCGGCTGCAGCATGTGCCTCGGCATGAACCCCGACATCCTCTCCCCCGGCGAGCGTTGCGCCTCCACATCGAACCGCAACTTCGAAGGCCGCCAGGGCCGCGGTGGCCGCACCCATCTGCTCTCACCCGAGATGGCCGCAGCCGCAGCCATCACCGGCCACCTCACCGACATCCGTAAGTGGAAGTCCTAACGCACGATCAGGGAACCTGAGGCTTCAGCCTCGGGTCTCATAACCGCAGAAAGTTTCGGGCTTTAGCCCCAAGGTATGCCCCCACGGATGCCGGTAACGCCGAGGATCATCATGACACCGATCAACATTCTAACCAGCACCGCCGTTCCACTACCGTTGCCCAACATCGACACCGACCAGATCATCCCGAAGCAGTTCCTCAAGCGCATCGAGCGCACCGGCTACGGAGACTTCCTCTTCTACGACTGGCGGTATAACTTTCTAGACAATTCAACGGGAAGTGGAGCCGACAAGGGCAACACCATACCCAACCCCGACTTTGTCCTCAACAAACCCGAGTACAAGGGCTCCGAGATCCTCATCGCCGAGCGCAACTTCGGCTGCGGCAGCTCGCGCGAGCACGCCGCCTGGGCCATCAACCAGTACGGCTTCCGCGCGGTCATCGCGCCCACCTTTGCGGACATCTTCTTCTCCAACGCCGGCAAGAACGGCATCATCCTCTGCCGCCTCACCGAAGAAGAGGTCGAAACTCTCCTCCAGCGCAGCACCATCAACCCGGCGCACAAGATCACCATCAACCTCGAAGCCCAGACCGTCACCGACGACCAGGGCTTCTCCGCTCACTTCGACATCGACCCATTCCGAAAACACTGTCTGCTGAACGGCCTCGACGACATCGGCCTAACCCTGCTCCACGAAGACAAACTCGACGCCTACGAATCCCGCCACAACCAGGAATTCTGGTCAGCACCAAAGTCTCAGCCCGCAGCATAATACCGTTGCGAAACTTTGCGCTTTTCTTCGCGAACTTTGCGGGAACGCCTTTGCCTTTGTAGTTGTTTCTAGAAAAGGAATGTAGATGTCCATCCCCGGCAAGACAAACTCCGTCGTCCTCACCGAAGGCCCCTCGCGCGCCGCAGCCCGCGCCATGCTCCGCGGCGTCGGCTTCACTAAAGACGATCTGCACAAGCCCATCATCGGCATCGCCAACACCTGGACCGAGATTGGCCCT
>CAJCIM010000058.1 GCA_903970395.1 Acidobacteriaceae bacterium | reverse complement strand
GTGACCGCCTGCTTCATGCGGTCGAAGAGGCCGCGAGGTTGCTGCGGCTCGGGTTCGGGTGTTGCCGGTGTTTCGCGCTTGCCGAAGAGGGAGAAAGCCATCGCCTTTCAGTGTAGCGGAGGGGCGTGAGGGTGATGCTGGGTGGGGGCCTCCCCTCCTGTACTTTTGATCGGTTTATCCATTGGAATCAATGAGTTGTGCTGCAGCTAACGGGTAGGATCCTGATTCTGTTTGGGTTACGGCCTGGATATTGAAAGCAAAAGGGTTGCGGGTGCGGGCGAAAGGCTTTCACGCAGAGTAAGCAATGAAGAGCGCAGTGTTTCGCAGAGTCTTGTCGTGGTTGGGTTGGGGCCTGCTCATGGGGAGAGGTGTAAGAGCTCCCTAATTCAAGTATAGGGGGTGGGGACGGAGAATGTGCTTTTCATTTTTGAGAGCTTAGTGGTTTGGATTGTTGGGGTTGCGGTGTTGGTTGAGGGTGTTGGGGGTTGACAGGCGCGAGTCATGGAGCACCCGGCAGGTGAGGATTCGGCATCGTACTCGAGAGTGGCCGTTTGTGGCCGTCAGGAGGTTTCCAATGGTTCCGAGTCATGACAGGACGGCAGATCGATGGTTGCAGCGGTTTCCGAACGGTACCGTGTTTGCGTTGCTGGGTGTGATGGTGCTCGCGGTGCTGCTGGGTACGATCTTCTTTTTGGCGATGAGGCCAAATGCCGGTGGGATGACCCAGCCGAATCAGAACCAGAGTCAGCCGACGCAGGCGCATCCGCAGTAAGGCGAGTGGGCATTTGTTTTGGTACGCTCGCGCCTGCGGCTTTCGCGGAAGTAAAGGCGTTCACGCCAAGGTCGCAAAGGAGAAGCCCGCAAAGGTCGCGAAGGAAAACAAACAACAAGTGCAAACGCAGATTCCCTTCGGGAATGACAAACCGGAAGGGAATCTGCGTCTGCGCTATTACGGCATCTTGGTTATTACGACATCTTGGTTATTACGGCATTTTGAAGGTGTTGTTGGTGCGGTTGTCGTCCGGTAGGACGTGGTCAGGGTCGACCGTGACCGAGGTGACGGGTTTGCCGGTGCGGAATGTGAAGTTGGCTATGCCCTTTTGCAGCCAGGCTTCGGCAGGGATCTTGATGCGGTCCTTGGTGCCGTCGGTGTAGACGACCTCAAGTGCTGCAGGCAGAACCAGTGGGCGAAGGTTGGCGACGGTGACGATGACTCCCTTGGAGGCGTCGTTGTCGACGTACTTGGCGTCCTGCACGGCGAGGTCCAGGGTCCAGTTATTGATGTACCAGCCGCGCCAGAAGTAGTCGAGGTCCTCGCCGCCTTCGCTCTGTATCTCGCGGAAGAAGTCGGATGGGCTGGGGTGTTTGAAGGCCCAGTCGCGGATGTACTTGCGGAAGGCCCAGTCGAAGCGCTCGGGGCCGAGGATCTGCTCGCGGAGGAGGACGTTGCCGTAGGCGCCTTTGAAGTACTGGACAGGGTGGCCGAGGTTGCCGGGGAAGGCGTCGGCGCGGGTGAGGATGACGGGGGCCTTGGTGTCGTCGAGTACCTTGAGGATGGTGTCAGGTGGTTCGCCGCCGGCGGAGTACTCGCTGTCGCGCTTGGGGGCGTACTTGCCGTGGGCGTAGTCTTCGGACTCGAAGATGTCGATGAAGGTGTTGAAGCCCTCGTCCATGAAGGCGTAGCGGCGCTCGTTGGAGCCGACGATCATGGGGAACCAGTCGTGGCCGATCTCGTGGGCGGTGACCCAGAAGAGGAAGTCGTCCTTGTCGGTGATGCCGTCGAAGACGACGCCGGGGTACTCCATGCCGGTGGAGAATCCGGCGACGGAGACGGCGTCGGGGTACGGGTACGGATACCAGCGCTTGGACATGTTCTCGACGGTGTCTTTGACATACTCGGTGGAGCGGGTCCAGGCGTTGTCGCCGACGCTTTCGACGGGGTAGACGGACATGGCGAGCTGGACTTTGCCGGGTAGTAATTCGCCGGGGAGATGTTCACGCTTGACGTTCATGCGGGCCGCATCCCAGACGAAGGTGGGCGAGGCGGAGAAGACGACGTCGCGGGTGTGGTCCATGTGGAAGTGCCATGTGAGCGTGCCTGATTGCTTGGGACGGCTGGCGGGGTCGGTGGTCTCTTCGGGCTTGCGGATGTAGACGGTGGCGTCGGAGTGGCGGGCCTGTTCGAGGCGGGAGATCTCGGTTTTGGTGAGGACGTCGGCCTCGTTTACGAGCTCGCCGGAGCCGGCGACGATGAAGTTCCACGGGACGTTGACGTAGTAGTCGAAGTGGCCGTACTCAAGGTAGAACTCGGAGCCGATGTAGGGGAGCGTATCCCAGCCGCGGATGTCGTCGTAGACGCACATGCGGGGGTACCACTGGGCGATGTCGTAGATCTCGCCGTGCTCGGCTTTGCCCCACGATGTGCGTCCGCCCCAGACGCCGGGGATGGTGTAGTGGTAGTTGATGTGGATGCGGAGGTGCGCGCCTTTGGGCTTGAGTGGCGTAGCGAGGCGGATCTGCATGCGGGCGTCGGAGACGAGGTAGTCGGCCTTGGTTAGATGGCCGGGAAGGTCTTCGATCTGGACGGAGTCGAACTCGATGCCCTGGGTGGTGGCGCGTTCGCCGCGGTTGCCGCGGTCGCGGGGCGGGTTGGCGCTACCGGGACGCCGGAGCGCGATGGCGTTGGGGGCGGTGCCGAGGTTGTGGGCGCGGGAGTCTTCGCGGTAGGTGTTCTGTTCGAGGTGAATCCAGAGCGAGGTGAGGATGTCAGGAGAGTTGTTGGTGTAGGTGATGATCTCGGAGTTGGTGAGGATCTTTTTGTCGGTGTCGATGCTGGCGTGCATCTCGTAGTCGGCTTCGTTCTGCCAGTAGGAGGGGCCGGGTGCGCCGTTGGAAGAGCGATAGGCGTTGACCGGGCCGGACAGGGTGAGCGGCGCGAAGGTCACGCGCGGGTCGAAGGTGGTGCTGGGTGTGGCGGGTTCCTGCGCGGCGAAAAGAGACGACGCGGCGACGAGCAAGGCCGGAAACAGAAGACGAGACGTAAGGAGGGGCTTCAAGTGGAGTCCTTTCGGGGTGAGGCTATGTAGGCGGCTCTGCGCGCGGTTGCAGTGTGTGGGCCTTAAAGAGGTGACGTTCTCATTATTACGCGAGAGGCGGGCCGAAAGTCGCAGTGGGTAGGGCGGGCTTTGATGAGGCCCACTCGCCGAAGATCGAAGGAGGGGTATAGAATCCGTCCGCCTGCCGGAGCGGTTCGATGGTGGGCGCGGGCGGACACAGCAGGTTCGGGCTCCAATGAGTTTTAAAGGAGGCGGTAATGCGTGGACTATGCAAAGTGATGGCGGCAGCGCTGGTTGTGGTCGGGATGGCGGAGCTGGTGGGATGTCAGTACCGCTCCAAGGACGATGCGTACTACCTGGTGGCCCCTAACCTGAGCCTTACGTACTGGAAGACGGTGCGGGACGGCTTTGTGGCGGCGGGCAAGGAGTACAAGGTTTCGACCTATGTGACTGGGCCGGACACCTATGACCCGAAGGCGGAGGCAGATGCGTTCTCGAAGGTGGTGGCGCGACATCCGGCGGGGATTTTGGTGTCGGTTGCGGATGCAGTGGCGTTGCGCGACGATATCGCGACGGCGATTTCGGCTGGTGTGCCGGTGATTACGGTGGACTCGGATGCGCCGAACAGCGCGCGGCTGTACTTCATCGGGACGAACAACCTGGAGGTAGGAAGGCTGGGCGGCAAGCGGTTGGTGGATCAGCTACATGGCAAAGGCAACGTGGTGTTCTGGTCCATACCGGGGCAGCCGAACCTTGATGAGCGGCTGAAGGGCTACAAGGATGTGCTGGCAGGAAGCCCGGGCATCAAGGTTGTGGATGTGGTGGCGACGGGCGGGGATGCGGGAACGGCGTTCGATAAGGCTGAGCAGTATATGCACGCGACGGGAGCGAACAAGATTGATGCGTTTGTGTCGCTGGAGTCGTCGTCGGGCGTGGCGCTGGCGGAGGTTGTGAAACGGTCGGGCGCGACCGATCGCTTGATCATTGCGATGGATGCGAACGAAGATACGCTGAAGCTGGTCGCGGACGGGTCGATCGATTCGACTATTGCGCAGAAGCCGTTCACGATGGGCTACCTGGGTCTAAAGGCGCTGGACGATGCGCATCATCTGCCGTCGCATGACCTGAAGAGCACGTATGTCACCGACCAGCAGGCGCCGTTCCCGGCGTTTGTGGACACCGGCAGCACGCTGATTACGAAGTACAACGTGAGCCTGTTGACGAACCAGCCGGCGTCGGGGAATTAGAGCAGCGCCGACTATTCAGTGCGGCCGGGGCGGGTCATGAGGTCGTGGATGGCTTGCTGCGCGGACTTGTCTTCGTGGAGGACGGCGTGCATCTGCTCGGTGATGGGCATCTCGACGTTGTGGCGGTGGGCGAGGCCGAGGGCGGCGGTGGTGGTGCGGACGCCTTCGGCGACCTTGCCGTTGAGCGAGGCGATGATCTCGGGTAGCTTTCGGCCTTTGCCGAGTTCGACGCCGACGGTGCGGTTGCGGGAGAGGCCTCCGGTGCAGGTGAGTACGAGGTCGCCGATGCCGGCGAGGCCGGACATGGTCTCGCGCTGGCCGCCGCAGGCGATGGCGAGGCGCGTCATCTCGGCGATGCCACGAGTGATGAGGGCGGCGGTTACGTTGTTGCCTAGCTCGAGGCCGGTGACGACGCCGGCGGCGAGGGCGATGACGTTCTTGAGTGCGCCGCCGAGTTCGGTGCCGGGGACGTCGTCGTTCCTATAGACGCGGAGGGATGCTGAGGAGAAGTCGTTTTGGAGGCGCTCGCCGATGGAAGGGGCTTCGGTGGCGATGGTGATGGCGGTGGGGAGCGCTGCGGCGACCTCCTGCGCGAAAGATGGGCCGCCGAGGGTGCCGACGGGGTTAGGGCCGAACTCGCGCATGATCTCTGAAATTCGGAGGTAGGTTTTTTCTTCGACGCCCTTGCTGGCGGAGAGCAGGATCTGTTGCGGCTGGAGCGCGGGGGCCATCTGCTGCATGGTGGCGCGAAGGGCCTGCGATGGCGTGACGCAGAGGATGATCTCGGCGTCTGCTATGGCGTCGGTGAGGGATGCGGTGATGCGGATGTCTTCAGGGATGGGGAAGTTGGGGAGATAGCGCGTGTTGGTGCGGGTGGCGGCGATGTCATCGGCGTGCGAGGGTGAGTGAGCCCAGAGGCTGAGGGTGTGGCCTCCGCGGCGGGCGAGTGAGATGGCGAGTGCGGTGCCCCAGGATCCGGCTCCGATGACGGCGATGCGGCTCATGATGTTTCCTCTTGTGGGGAGCTTGCCAGGCGTCCCTCAGGGGCTTAAGCCCAGATGAATGTCGTGGCTGGATTGGCACGGCCGAAGCCGTGCCCCTTCGAGGTAGTGGTTAGCTTCTAACTTTTGGTGAGTGGGAGTTCGTCACCCCACTCATGACGATGATGCCGTCATGAATGGGGCACCCATTTTATGCGGCGGTTTTCTTTTGGCCGAGGCGGCTTTCTGTGCCCTGGAAGAGCCTTGCGATGTTGGCGCTGTGACGCCAGATGCAGACGATGGCGATGATAGCTACGCAGGGTACGAGGACGACGCTGCGTGGATGCGTGAAGAAGAAGGCGAAGATGGGGATCGACGTGGCGGCGAGGATGGAGCCGAGCGAGACGTAGCGGGTGACCGCCACGACGACGATGAAGAGAGCCAACGAAGAGAGCGCGGAGGCGGGGACGATGGCGAGGAAGACTCCGAGGGCCGTGGCGATGCCCTTGCCACCCTTGAAGCGAAGCCAGACAGGGAAGATATTCGCGAGCACGCAGACGACCGCGGCGTAGGCGGCGAGGGTGCTGGTGGCGAAGGTGATCTCAGGGCGAACGTGCCTCGCGATAAGGAGAGCGACGTAGACGGCGGAGTATCCCTTGAGAGCGTCGAGCGCGAGGGTGAGCATGGCGAGGCCCTTTTTGCCGGAGCGCGCGACGTTGGTGGCGCCGATGTTGCCGGAGCCGACGGCGCGGATGTCCTGCTTGAGGAAGAAGCGGACGAGAAGGTAGCCGAAGGGGATGGAGCCGATGAGGTAGGCGAGCGCGAGAGTGAGGA
>CAJCIM010000057.1 GCA_903970395.1 Acidobacteriaceae bacterium | reverse complement strand
GGTACATAAGCTATGAGGGTGTGGGCGGCGTGGACAGTACCAGGTTCCAGGGCAGCAGGTCGTTGATGTTGCTGATGGGATGGTCTGCGATGCGTTCGAGGACGTGGTGGAGGTAGATCTCGGGGTCGAGGCCGTTGAGTTTGGCGGAGCCGAGCAGCGAGTACATGGCTGCTGCGCGTTCTCCTCCCGAGTCTGAACCTGCGAAGAGGAAGTTCTTGCGGCCGAGCGCGACGACGCGCAACGCGCGTTCGGCGGCGTTGTTGTCGATCTCGACGGTGCCGTCGTCGAGATAGCGTGTAAGCGCGACCCAACGAGAGAGAGCGTAGCGAATCGCTCCGGCCATATCGCTCTTGGCAGCGAGGGTCTGAAGCATTTGATCAAGCCATGCGCGAAGTTCTTCCATCACCGGCCTGGCACGTGCTTGTCTGACTGCGTGTCGGATCTCTGGCGGGCTTCCGCGCACCTGTTTTTCGACGGCGTAGAGCAAGCCGATGCGCCGGATGGCCTCGGAAGCGGTAGCCGACGCGGTAGCGGCGAAGATGTCGTGGAACTTGCGCCGCGTATGCGCCCAGCATGCGGCTTCGACGATCCTTCCTCCTTCATAGAGTGGATGAAAACCTGCATAGGCGTCGGCCTGGAGGGTTCCGTGGAAGCTCTTCAAGTGGGTCTGCGGATGTTCGCCGCGGCGGTCGGGCGAGAAGGCGAACCAGACCGCAGGCGGAATAGCATCGCCACATGGACGGCCATCGCGTACATAGGTCCAGAGCCGTCCGGTCTTCGTTCTACCGTTGCCCGGCGCGAGTACCGGCACGGGGGTATCGTCGGCATGAAGCCTCGTGGCCGAGAGCACATGAGTGCGCACCGCTTCGACCAGCGGCGCGAGCAGGGCGGCTGAAGCGCCAACCCAGCCGGCGAGAGTGGAGCGATCAAGGTCGACACCCTCGCGGGCATAGATCTCGGACTGCCGGTTGAGCGGGGTGTGATCGCAGTACTTGGCGACCAGCACATGGGCCAGCAGACCAGGTCCTGCGTACGAACGCGGAATGGGCCGCGACGGCGCTGGCGCTTCGACCACCGTCTCGCAACGGCCGCAGCTAAACTTCGGCCTTACATGACGAATGACCTTGAAGCTCTCAGGCACATACTCAAGGACCTCAGAGACATCTTCACCGAACTCGCGCAGCGTGCCCCCACAACCAGGGCAACAGCTTGTCTCCGGACGATGCGTCTCTAGCTCGCGGGGCAGATGTTCCGGCAGCGTGCGACGGGAAGACTGCTTCGGTTCCTGCAGCGTCTCCGTTGGGAACGGCAGGTGCGCGGACACTTCTTCCTCGCCACGCGATGTCTCCAGCTCTTCGAGCTGAAGCTCCAGTTGCGCGACCTGCCGGACGAGCTTCTCG
The DNA here is from genome assembly GCA_903970395.1 of Acidobacteriaceae bacterium. Taxonomy (GTDB): domain Bacteria; phylum Acidobacteriota; class Terriglobia; order Terriglobales; family Acidobacteriaceae; genus Granulicella. The sequence goes on along the minus strand of CAJCIM010000057.1, from coordinate 2,290 downwards.
CTCCTGGCGCCGAAGAGCATCCGCTGGAGCTTGTCGAGCAGCAGCTTGAGGTGAGCGATCTCGCTGGCACGCGAGCTGAGGCTCGCGAGGTACTGCTCCTGCTGGGCCTTGATCAGATCCTGTTGTTCCTGGGACTGCTTGTGCTGTGCCCGAGCCAAAGCCTTCAAAGCCACTACATCCAAGACGTCCAGATCGGGCAAGATGAGCGTCTCGGGCATGGACGAAGTATGCCACAATCACGCCTCAGTTAACAGAAGAAAACCCGCATGAATACTGGATGAAACCTTATACACTGATCACCCGTTCGGCGGTGCGAAGAGGCGCTCTCCAGTCGATCCCTTCGAGCAGCATCGACAACTGGGCACGGCTCAGAGAGACTGTACCACTCGAAGCCTGGGGCCACACAAAACGTCCTCGTTCGAGCCGCTTCTGGAACAGGCAGAGTCCGTCGCCGTCGAACCAAAGCATCTTCACCATGTCGCCGCGCCGCCCACGAAAGATGAAGATGTGACCAGAGTAGGGCTGCTGTTCAAGCGCTGTCTGCACCTGGGCCGCAAGGCCTTGAAAGCCGCGACGCATGTCCGTCACACCTGCCGCAATCCAGATCCGCGTGCCCGCGCCCTGCTCCTTCACGAGAAGGTCGATCACCCTCGCAGGACCTCAAGCACCGCACGGATCGCGGCGGGGGCGGCATGACCTTCCACACTGATCCGGACCTCGCCCCGGAGCTCGATATGGATCGAACCGCAACTCGGAGTGACTGCCTCTTCTGCCGGTGGGTCGACGACTTCGCGCTCCTCTAGGCTCACAGGCAGAAGCTTGGTCGCTTGAGCCGTCTCGACGGACAGCTTGCCCTCGCTATACAAGCGACGCCAGTTGAACACCACGTTCGCGTTCAGTCCGTGAGCACGAGCCACTCGTCAAACGCTCGCACCCGGCTCCAAGGCCTGCTCCACAATCAGCCGCTTCTCAGCAGCAGAACGACGCTTCCGGACCTGCCGGACCAACACCCCAGGAGCTTCCATCCACTTATCGTCAGGCCCACATCGGCACACGCGCCAGATGGGAAGACCAAACGCTTACAAAAGTTATGGCGATGAAGCCCTTGAACTATTCGATGCACCCAAAGTTGTCACGCAGATGGTCGCGGAGAAGATGCGGACCAAGTTTATGAAATCCTCAAACGTAATGGGCACATTTGGTGGCGTCAGGCTACGAGTGAGCGAATTGAACTCTTTCGTTTCAGTTTGAGCACTGCCGTCCGGCCCCAACGCGCATTTGCTTGTGAAGGATTCCAGACCTTTTCTGCAAGCCGCCGAATGTGAGGCTCGCAATCTGCTAAAGGGAAATCGTCGGAGAATCTTTCCTCCGCTGATATCTGTCAGCGAACTCGGTTGGAGACGACCGGGTTGTGATCAACATCACGCGCAAGTTGAAACAGCCGTGTGTCCTTAAGCAGCCGCTCCAACCGATCCAGTGTCAGGTGCGCCAGCATCGGCGAGATGATGCCGCCTTGCGGGGTACCTGCTTCCGTAGGAAACAGCGTTCGATCCTCTATAAAGCCCGCCTTCAGCCATTTGTGCAGCACCTCCTTATCCGTGGGAATGTGGTCGAGCATTCAAGTGTGGCTATTGTTGTCGAGACAGCCACGGATATCGCCCTCAGAAATCCACTGTGCGCTGCCTTTGCTATTTGTGTGTTTATAGGCCGAAGCACCTTCGGGTTGACCGAGTCGTATTTCAAAATGGGACGATGAACCAGAAATGGCGAGCATGCGGCCAGCAAGGCCAGATCTGATTATTCTGATTCTTACCAACAACGGCCTCTAAGGCGATTTGAAAATATGCCATTTAAGTCTCGACGCCTTAGCGTAGTGAGGCTTGATCAATGACTCCAACTCCGACCACGGAACCACCAACTCCATTTCATCCAAAAATAGCTCGCGACGGCTCTTCCGGCCGTACTTATCAAATCCACTCTGCGACGAAAATGTCTGCTGATTCATCAACCATCACCCTCCAACTATCAGATTAATCAAACAGAATGTAGTCGTAGAACTTGTGCAGAGGTGACCATATCCATGTAGGGACGGTGGTTCCAGCCTCTCGCCCCGACGTCATGAGATACGTCCGATGGAGTCGCCAGAAAGAGGGCACCATTACAATCAGCTTCGACGATGGGTGCTTTCAATGTTCGCCGTTATGTGGGCGTACGTTTATTCTTAGAGAACTCGTTGGTGATGATTTGTGTGGCAGCCTCGAGAAATTGCTGTTCAAAAGGAGAGCGAGAC
>CAJCIM010000056.1 GCA_903970395.1 Acidobacteriaceae bacterium | reverse complement strand
CATGTTCATCGATGAAGCACGAATCCGCATAAAAGCCGGCGACGGCGGCAACGGCGCCATGGCCTTTCGGCGCGAAAAGTTCGTACCCCGTGGCGGCCCCTCCGGCGGCGACGGCGGTCACGGCGGCGACATTCTCATGCGCAGCTCGCTCTCCCACAACACCCTCGTCCACTTCCGCTTCAATCCGGAGTGGAAGTCCGAGCGCGGCGGACACGGCCTCGGCTCCAATATGTCCGGCGCCGCCGGTGAGCACCTCACTCTCAACGTCCCCGTCGGCACCCTGCTCTACGACGACGACACTGGCGAGCTCATCCACGACTTCGCCCGTCCCAACGACGAGATCGTCATCGCTCGCGGCGGACGCGGCGGACGCGGCAACCAGCACTTTGCTACCTCTACGCATCAGGCACCTCGGGAACATGAACTCGGCCGCCCCGGCGAGGCCCGCAACTACCGCCTCGAACTGCGCCTGCTCGCCGACGTCGGCCTCGTCGGCTTTCCCAACGTCGGCAAATCCACGCTGATCTCACGCCTCTCGGCCGCCAAGCCCAAGATCGCCAACTACGCCTTCACTACGCTTGAGCCGAACCTCGGCGTCGTCCAGATCGGTGACGCTCCCTTCGAGCGCAGCTTCACCGTCGCCGACATGCCCGGCCTCATCGAAGGCGCGCACCTCGGCGCAGGCCTCGGCATCCAGTTCCTCAAGCACATCGAACGCACCAGCGTTCTCTGCCATCTGATCGACGTCTCGGACACCGCCATCACCGCCCAGGCTGACCTCGCACCCGGCGAGACAGCCGACCCGGTCGAGAACTACAAGGTCATCACCGCCGAGCTCAAGAGCTTCGACCCTACGCTCGCCGCCAAGCCAACGATCCTCGTGGCCTCCAAGGTCGACTCCGCGAACCCCGACAAGCTGAAGAAGCTAACTACCTTCGCCAAGCGCAAGAAGCTCCCGCTCTATCAGATCAGCGCAGTCTCCGGCGAAGGCATCGAAGCCCTGAAGTACGCGCTCGCCGATGCTGTAGAAACCCACCGCATCATCGACCCCGCAGCCGTCAAAGCCGAACCTGCCATCGAAAAGCCTGCCAAGCGCAAGCCCAACTACCCACCACCCGCGCCCAGCGCCAAATCCCGCTCGCGCTGATCCGCGACTGATCCTCACGTTCAAGCAGCAACGACCCGCGGAGATGACTCCGTGGGTCGTTCGCCTTTACATCGCTAATCTCTTAGTGAACCGGATGGAACAGAATAAACGTCGCGATCCCAGTCGACGCAAACAGGATCAGCAGCAGCGGCCACCACCGGTCGATCCACTTCGTCTTCTCATGGTGTCCACTCATCGCTGCTTCCTCCTCGTAGGCTGCATCCGCAACCGTCTCCACCAGACTAACCGACACCCCGCCTTTGCCTCAAATCCTCCACTCTTTTACTCCTCTGCCTCTTACATCTCCGCCCACTGCCTTAGCAGGTTGTGATACACCCCGGTCATCTGCACCGACGTCTTCTTCACCTCTGGATCGGCCGCATGTTCGCTGCGCGCCAGCCGCTGGATCGACTCATCCAGCTCCCATAGCAGCGTCCGCTGCGCATCCTGCCGGATCATACTCTGTATCCAGAAGAACGAGCTCACGCGATTCCCGCGTGTCACCGGCTCCACGCGATGAAGACTCGTCGCCGGGTACAGCACCATATCGCCCGCCGCCAGCTTCACACTCTTCTCGCCGTAGACATCTTCCACGATCAGCTCGCCGCCGTCGTACTCACTCGGATCGGTGAGAAACAGCGTCGCACTCAGGTCGGTGCGAATCCGCTGCCCTGTCGTCGCTAACTGCCGGATCGCCGTATCCACATGCGTGCCAAACGTCTGCCCGCCCGCATAGCTGTTGAACATCGGCGGATACACCCGCAGTGGGAGCGCCGCCGCCATAAACCGCGGGTTTCGCGCCAACCCAGCCAACACCAGCTCACTCAGCTCCTGAGCAGCAGGCGTGCCTTCCTTCACCTGCGCATTGCGTTTCACCTCCTGAGCCTGGTAGCCGGCCGTCACACGCCCATCCACCCACTCGGCGACCGCAAGCTTCTGCCTCGCCACCGCGACCTGTTCTGCCGTCAACACCTTCTCAATCGCAATCAACATCGTCTTTTCTCTACTCCTCTTCCTCTGCCTCTAAAACCGCCAGTTCGCCCCAATCAGCGCACTCAATCCCGCTCCCGGAATCAGATGTGAAGGATGCGGCTGATCGATATAGAACCGGTTCGCCAGGTTGTACACATTGGCCTGCAGCTCGATCCTGTCGGTCACCGGCCGCTTCAACATCGCATTGAACACCCAGTATCCCGGCACCTGCTTCGGAGCCACGCGCGTCACTTGATAGCACGTAACCGCACCGCAAGGACTCACCGCCGCGCTCGCAAACGCCTGCGCAGCAGAGTACCCCGTCGGCACGTACGGCACCGTCGAGCTCGCCGCACGCGACGCCACATAGTTCCCGCCAAAGCCTGCATTCAAACGCCACGGCAGGTTGTGCGCAATGAACGCGTTGAATGTCTGCTTCGGCACATTCGCAAGCTGGTAGCCAATCGACGTCGGAAAAAACTGCGACGCAATCACCGCGCTGTCCAGGTACGCATAGCCAAACACGAAGTCCGTGCCACCGCCCAGCCGTCCTACCGCGCTCGCCTGCACACCCTGCACCAGCTGGTTGCCGCTCAGCACGATCAGGTTGCTGTTCGTCGGACTCGTCTCACGCGCATTGTCCTGCTCTGTGCGGAACCACGCACCCTCAATCTCCAGCCGCTGGTTGAAGAACCCATACTTCGCGCCGGCCTCGTAGCTCTCGTTCTCCTCCGGTGGCAGCACGCTTGAGCTGACACTCAAGCTCAGCGACTCAGCCGACGGGTTGAAGCTCGTGCCCCAGTCGAAGTACACGCTGCCATGCGTATTCGGCTTGAAGACCACCGCCGCGCGATAGCTCGGCTGCCGCACCGTCTGATCGATATACGGAATCGCCGCAGAAACACTCGCTCCCGCCACACCCGTCGGCGGAGCATACAGGTTGTACAACGTATTGAAGTAGTCCCAGCGCACGCCGCCCGAAACCTCAAGCCACTTGTCGAACTTAATCGTGTCCAGGAAGTACACACCCACGCTCTTCGACTTCACATGCGTTACCGACGAGATATACCCGGTACCCGAGAACACATCATGCGGGTTCGGGTTCGCCAGGTTGGTCGGCATCACGCTGTCGATCTTGTTCTCCGTATAGCTGTAACGGATCGGGTTCGATATCTCCTGCCCGCCCTCCACGCCGATCACGATGTCATTTCGAACGCCTGCAATCTTCTCGTGCGCCGTCAGCTCCGTCTGGTCCCACAGGTCGCCTTCCACGCTCTTCACCTGGATCTGGTTGCGGTTCACCGTAATCTGCGAAGCAGGCGTCGACGCCGTATACGGACACGTCACGTTTGTATTCAGAGCACTCGTCGGAAGCGTCGCCACATAGCCGCCCACAGGCGTGCTGATGCCCACGTTGCTGCAGATCTGCGGCTCAGTAATCTGCGCATTGCGCGGATAGTTCGCCCAGCGGCCAATCGTGTGCAGGTCCAGGTTGTCGTTCGAATCGAAGCTGTGGCTCGCCTTCAGCGTCAGCACATCGTCGCTCGTGCGCAAAAAGTTCTCATCCGGAAATCCGAAGTACGAGTGCCGGTTCACGCCGTGCGCCAACCCGTTCTGAAACCACGGTAGACCGTAATCCGGCGTGTCGCTCTCCGTCAGGTGAAAGTAGCTCACCGTCAGCCGTGTCGGCGAGTTCATACCAAAGCTCAGCGAAGGCGCAACACCAAAGCGGCGAAGCTCGTCATAAGGACGCCCTGCGACACCAGCCTCCGTTCCCATCGCTGCCACGCGGAACGCACCGCCTGCCACATCCTGCAACGGCTCGTTGGCATCCAGCGTCACACGCCGCGTCAGGTCCGTACCGAACTGCGTATCCACATGCAGGAACTTGTCCGTGGTCGGAACCTTGCTCTCCTGGTTGATCACCCCGCCCGTCGAACCGCGTCCGAACTGCACGCCTGCCGGTCCTTCCAGCACTTCAACCTGGTCGAAGTCGAAGCTGTCGCGGTAGTAGCTGCCGAAGTCGCGAATGCCATCAAGATAGATATCGTTGCGTGCCGTAAAGCCACGAATCGTCAGGTTGTCTCCCTGCGCGCCAGCCTCACCCGCCGCCAGGCTGATGCCCGGCACATTGCGCACCGCATCCATCAGCGTGCGATTCTGCTGGTCCTCCAGCACAAACCGCGGCACCACCTCAATCGTCTGCGGAGTCTCCTGTAGCGTCTCTGTAAACTTCGACATCGAAGTCGAATCCGCCAGCGCCGACGCCGTCACGCTCACCGACTGCGACTCCCGCAGCCCCACCTGCACCGCGCCAGCGCCATCGAACTTGTACCCCAGCCCTGTTCCCTGCAGCACCTGCTTCAGCGCCACGTCATCGCTGTACAGCCCCGACACGCCGGCGCTCTTCAGCGTCGCCAGCTTCTCAATCGGAATCCCAACATCGACCCGCAATCCGCTCTGCTCGCGAAACTCCTTCAACACTCCATCCAGAGGCCCCGCCGCAATGCCAAACCGCCGCACCGCCAGCTCCGCTGCGGAGGGCGTCCCCTTCACCTCGCCCGCCACCTGCTGCGCCAGCGCGTCCATGCGACCAAGCGCTCCATACGCCGCCACCGTCGCCCACGCCACAAGCCTCACGCCCTGCGCACTCCGGAACTTCTTTCCTGACATCTCACTCTCCTTGGTTCATCGCCGCCACAGCAGCAGATTGCCACTTCAACCCAGATATAGGTCTAAAATAGTCCTATATCTGGGTATAGATATCCGACCTGATTGGTCTGCAATGCAAGAATAACGCATCTCAGACCATTACGGTCCCATATTTAATGAACAATATGTCATTTAAGGTCGTTTATCGAATTGATCGCCAAAGGGACTCCGGCAAGGATGCTCCGCTGCGCCAACTTTCGATGGATGCACTCCTGCTGAGCAGGCGGCAGCCACTGATAGACTGCGCCATTGCTCTAACTGAACAGGAAAAGTTTCGTCGAAGACGTTAGAAATAGGAAGCAACCTCAACAAAGAGCTGTCAATAAGCACTGGCAGCAGAGAGATACCCTCGCCATGCTATTTCGCGTCGGAACCGTCTTGTTTTTCCTTGTGTCTTCCCTCACCGCTCAAAATGCCCCGGGAAATCCGAGTCCTAACAACCACAGCGATAACCCGGAGCTGACTCATATCTTCAAGGAAGACCAGCGCGTGCGTCAGCCCAAACCGCTCGGGCCAGATGAGCCGAAGATTACCCGCTCAGACGCTGACCGCCTCGTCATCGTCAAGCAGATGATCGCTCATGATCAGATCCACAGCACCGCTGACTATCTTCATGCTGCCCTTGTCCTGCAGCACAGTCCAATCAGTTCGGATTACCTCGTTGCTCACACTCTCGCCGTCATTTGCGCAGGAGATGGCGATAAGACCTGCCTCTGGCTCAGCGCTGCCACCCTCGACCGTTACCTTCAGTCCATCCAGCAACCGCAGATCTACGGCACTCAGTTCCTCCACTTCGATCACCCCCCAATTACGCAGCAGCCATACACCAGCGACCTCATTTCTGACTCTCTGCGTGAGAAACTTGGCCTTTCCTCCGTCGATGCTCAGAAGAAGCGGCTCGATCAACTGAATAGCAAGTCACCAATGCCCGCTTCGACGGTCCCTGCGTCTTCGCAACCAAAATGATTACTCACATCCCCGCTACCTTGCATCCGTACAAAGCCCCTACTGCTTCACGATCTTTTCGAGATACTCCAACGCGCGCGGGCCCTTCGACCGCCCCAGCCAGAAGATCGCCTCACGTCGCGTCGCCAGGTCCGCCGAGCTGTTCGCCACCTCAATCAGCTTTGGTACTCCCTGGTCCTCCGGCAGTCGCGACAGCGCAAACACCGCCGACTTCCGTATCGACGCGTTCGGATCGCTCTGCGCCTCATCGCCCAGCGTCTTCAAAATCCGAGGATCGGCTTCCGCTGCCACCTCGGCCTTCTTGCCCGCGATCTGCGCCAGCCAGAAATACGCCTGGCTCCGCACCTTCGGCGTCGGATCGCTCTTCGCCGCCACCAGCAGAGCATCCACTGCCGCAGGCTTCGATGCTCCCTTCACCAGCGTCAGATCGAAGACCAGCTTCTCGCGGAGCGCATCGTCCTTGTCGTTCTTCAGCAACGACGACACCGCCTGGAAGCCCTCGCTGCTGCGCCAAGCACTCACCGGCACTCAGCACCGCCAACACCACAACCCCAGCAAGACTTCTCTTAGCACCCTACTTTCACCTTCGCTATGCCCTACTCCCTACTTCCTACTCCCTGCCTCACTTCAGCAGCTCTTCCATATACGCCGTCGGGTCCTTCATCACTGAAAGCTGCGAAACGATCTCGCGCTTCAGGGTGATGTCCTGAATTGCAGAGATACACTCGTTGGGCTTCAGCCCCGGAGAGACTTGATCCGAGCCTCCTTAAAGCAAAACAGCCACACAACGTGGCTGTCCTGAAACAATCGCTCTTATTTTCTATCGTTTCGCCCGAAACCTGTTCGCCGTCGCAAACTCGTCCCGCAGCTCCGGCGTCCGCAGGTTTTCGCGAATATGC
>CAJCIM010000055.1 GCA_903970395.1 Acidobacteriaceae bacterium | reverse complement strand
GGCCTGCTCTATCTGCCCCCTGGCGAGCATCCCCAAAGATCACTCCCGCTCGTCGAGTGGGTTCACGGTGGTCCCGAAGGTCAGGATACCTTCCGGGGCGACTCCTGGGCACAATATCTCGCTGGCGCAGGCTATGTCGTGCTGGAGCCGAATTATCGAGGGAGCAGCGGATACGGGGAGGTCTTCCGCAACCTAAACGTCGAGGACCCCGGCGGTGGCGAAGTCGAGGATGTCGCCGCTGGCGCAAAGTACCTTGTCGCACGCGGCCTCGTTGATCCCAAACGCATGGCCATCGGTGGCATCAGCCACGGTGCCACCATGACGCTATACATGCTCGTCCGCTACCCCGATCTCTACGCCGCCGCCATCGAATTTGCCGGCGTCGCAGATCGTGCTCTCTTCAACGAGCGTACGAATCCGAACTCCGCGATCCGCTGGCAGATGAAGATGGGTGGTCCTGCTGCGCAGAAACCCGAGGTCTACCGTCGCGCCGACATCATCGCGCAGGTCAACAAGATCCAGACGCCGTTGCTTGTTTTGCATGGAGAGGACGATCCACAGGTCCCGCCAGGCAATGCCGCTCTACTCGTCAAAGCCATGCAGGAACATCACAAGGCCGTCTTCTACTTCACCTATCCCAACGAACTCCATTGGGTCAGCACGGCCCCTCACAAAATCGACTCCTGGGAGAAGGAACTCGCCTTCCTCGATCACTACATCAATCCCAAAATCGGCCTTACCTCGACCTCAACCGGCGAGGTCGCATTTCCCAAGTCGACCGTCGTTACTGGACCTGCCACTGGGTCGCCCAACCAACAACCTTCGCCGGAGCCGCGGCGGTAACGTTGGATCGAACCCGCCCGATACCGCCATCTGCGTCTGCACGCCAGCCGCAGATGGCGTGCGAGCTTACTTCTAATCTCTCACCCACGCAAAACGAACGGCCTTCATATCTATCTGAGGGTCGTTCGCTTTTTGATAGGCAGCAACGTTATTTTGATGTGCTGGCAAAATCCGCCAGCAGGAACAGGCGGCAGAATTGACTCCCTTTGGAGCCAGAAAATAGCATCTTTATATAGTTACAGTTCCTGTTTCAGGGCGCTGTTGTCGTTGTTATCCTGCCCTGAGCGGAACGTGGATGCACTCTCATTGAGGCCTTACCAAAGGCAAAGTTGCATCCTGACCTCAAATCCCGCTCAGGCTCTGTGCCGAGTGGGTTCTTTTTTAGCTGACCCGATGAAGCGAGTTCCAATCTGTCTTCATATCCGGCACGGAGTGCTCTTTACTCTGTTTGATTAGCCTACCGGAGATTCCATGAAATTCTTCACTTTCCTCATCCTGTCAGCCTCGCTGGCTGCGACCGCTGTAGCTGGAGCTCAGCTACCCGCGCACGCCTCGAATGAGCAGGTTCTGCATGCGATCCATCAAGCCAAAGACCTCCTGGACGTCAGCGAGAAGGCGTGGGTGGACAAGGCCTACTGCTACAACTGCCATCACGAGGGAGTGAAGTTCCGGCTGGATCATCTTGCTGCGGAGCATGGCATCGCGGTCGACCGTGCTGCAACGAACACAGATCTGCGGAAGGTTCTTGGTCCGAAGAGTATCGAGGCGATCGGAAGTCTGGACTACGCGGTGCAGGGCACCTACTTCGTCGATGCCCCGATTGTGGATGGCATCCAGTTGGCCTCACTTCATGATCTGGGTGTGCCGGGAAACTTATATCTGGCTGCGTATGCGAAACGAGTGGAGCGGCTGCAGACACCCGCAGGCTACTGGGTGACCTCGGACCGGCGACCGCCTGAGTCAGAGAGCTACTTCAGTGCAACTGCCTATGCCGTCGAAGCGATTCGCGATTACCTTCCGGAGCGTGTTGCCGCTGAAAAGCGAGAGGTGATTGCGCGTGCCAAATCGTGGCTGCTCACCGCCGCGCCCCGTGGGACAGAAGATGAGAGCATGCAACTGTTTGGGCTTACATCCGCAGGTGCATCACGGAAAGAGATGGAGCCGATTGCAAAGCGGCTGATCCAGGAGCAGAGGGCGGATGGCGGATGGGCCCAGATTCCAACGCGTGACAGTGACGCGTACGCCACCGGTCAAGCGCTGGTGGCTCTGCATGAGGCAGGAGAACTCAGCGTGAAGGATCCCGCCTACCGGCGTGGAGTAGCGTATCTGCTCCAGACACAGGCGCAAGACGGTTCATGGCACGTGAAAACGCGGCTGGTTGCGCCCGTAGAGTTGAGCCCGCCTACCTTTGATTTCAAATTTCCCTATGGCGATGACGACGTGATCTCCATCTTTGGTACCGAGTGGGCTGCCCAGGCGCTCCTTCTGACCGAGCCCATGGCAAAACACGTAGAGCAGCTCTACACGGCGGCTGAGGACAGCGGACTCTTCCCGACTGGCCCGCAACCGGACAATGTATGGATAGAGACGGCGCTCTTTGGGACCACCGACGAGCTGAAGACGCTGCTCGATAAGGGCCTGAGCGCAAACGCCGCGACACCGGGAGGCACTCCTCTACTGCAATTGGTCGCAACTGATGTCGAAAAGACGAAGTTGGTGCTGGATCGTGGTGCGGATGTTAACGCTAGAACCCAAAATGGCTTCACAGCGCTGACTGTTGCAGCGAACTATCGCGGAACAACCGAAGTCGTTCGAGTGCTTTTGAATCATGGCGCAACGATAGCGCGTGGAACCACGGACACGACTGTTCCTTTCCCACTGTTCCTGGCCGCAGGCACGGGTGAGATCGAGAAGGCGCGGTTGTTGATTGCCCACGGCGATGGAGTCAACGAGAAGTGGACGCGCAGAGAAGGAAGGTACTCCCCCTTGATCAATGCCATTGATATGGGCGATGCCCCGATGGTGGCGCTCTTGATCGATTCAGGTGCGGACATACACGAGCGCGATCTGCGTGGTCTGACCCCACTGTCGCGGGCAGTCCTATCGAATTATAAGGATGTCGTGGCCGTGCTGATCGCCAAGGGGGCAGATGTGAATGCTCCGGATGGAATCGGACTTACACCGCTGCACTATGCTTCGATGGTCGATTACGCAGACACTGAAGTGGTGCAGCAGCTGCTCGCCGCTGGTGCAAAACGTGACGCCAAAGATCCGGATGGACACACCCCACTGGAGACTGCAGAGAAGCTACACTACGAAAAGCTGGCATCCGCTTTACGTTGAAACTCGGCGGAACCTTTCTGTCGATTGAGTAGCTCCTTCGCCTTCACCCCTACAGGGAGACCTGCAGGGGTGAAGAAGTTCTACGTAGAAGTTCCACTTGTTGTCCGCGCCGCTACTACGTACTCTTGAAGCGAGGATCTCATCACCATGCGAACAATTTTGGCAACGGCACTTCTCTCCCTGTCCACCACTGCGGTTCTTGCGCAAGCTCCCGCCACACCGCCCACGCCCGGCGTCGGCCCCGAAGTTCTTCGTAGCTACAACGGTTTGAAGGACAACATCCTCAAGTCCGCTGACAAGATGCCGGAGGACCTGTACAGCTACAAGCCCACTCCAGACATCCGCGTCTTTGCCCGCATTCTCACGCACGTCATTGAAGCCCAGGTTCGTAGCTGCGGCATTGTTAACGGTACGGCACCGGCCGACATGGCTAAGACCCCCGCCGAAACCGCTTCCAAGGCCGAGATTGTCGCCTCCCTCAAAGCCTCATTCGATGCCTGCGACAAGGCCTACGCATCCGTCACCGACACCAACGCAACCGAGCTCCTCACGGTTGGCAAGGCCCAGCGCTCACGCATCGGCCTGCTCTGGGGCAATGTCTCGCACGACAACGAGCAGTACGCCCAACTCGCTACGTATATGCGCCTTAAGAACATAACGCCCCCCAGCGCCAGCGAAAAATAAAAATAACCAGCGTCACGTCACGTCCTGCACACGCCCATGAAAATGCGAATTCATTTGCATTTTTATGGGCATGTGCCTACAACCCGTTAGGCTTCATCAAAACCTCTCATTTACCGTCCTCCTCGTAACGGCTACACTGGCTTTCTATTCACCCGTTTCGGAGGCTTCATGCGTTCGTCGCTTTCCCGCACCCTCGCCATCTCGGCTCTCTTCGCCGTCACCACCAGCCTTGCCCTCCGCGCCCAGCAGCCGGACTCCACCACCCCAGACTCGACGAAAGACGACAAATACATCTGGCTCGAAGACGTATCGAGCACCCGCTCCATGGACTGGGTCAAGCAGCACAATGCCGCCACTGCCAAGGTACTCGAAGGCGATCCGCGTTACCCTGCGTATGACGCCGACGCCCTCAAGATCGCCGAAGACCCCAACCGTCTTCCTGTCCCCGGCCTGCGCGGCGACGACGTCTACAATCTCTGGCGCGATGCCACCCACACCCACGGCCTCTATCGCAAGACCACGCTCGCCAGCTACCTCACAGCGCATCCCGACTGGCACACCGTCATCGACTTCGACGCCCTCGGCCAAAAAGAGAAAGTCAGCTGGGTCGATCACGGCCTCGAATGTCTCTACCCCGGTGACCAGTACTGCATGGTCAATCTCTCCGCCGGCGGTGAGGACGCCGACTCGCAACGCGAGTTCGACCTCAAGACCGGCAAATTCGTCGAGGGTGGCTTTGCTCTCTCGCACAGCAAGCAGGATGTCTCCTGGCTCGACAAAGACAACCTCCTCGTCTCCCGAGATTGGGGGCCTGACAGTATGACTGCCTCCGGTTACCCATACATCATCAAGCTCTGGAAGCGTGGCACACCGCTCGACTCTGCCACCGAGATCTTCCGTGGCCGCCCAACTGACTTAAGCGCTGCTGCCTATACACTTCATGACGCGCAGGGCCACTCCCTCACCTTCCTTCACCGCGGCGTCACCTTCTTTGAGAACGAGTACTACATCTATAGACTTGATGGCGAGATCGACCAATTAGCCTTCCCGAAGAAGGCCAACATCGCCGGCCTTATCGACGGCCGTCTGCTACTCGAGATCCGCCAGAACTGGACGCCTGATGGCAGCAAGACCACCTACACGCAGGGTTCACTGCTGCAGATGGACCTCAAGGACGTTATCGCCGACCCCGCGCACCTCAAGCCCACCGTCGTCTTCGCGCCCAGCTCGCAGGAGTTCTTTGAGGGCTCCAGCACCACGAAGGACCGCCTCATCATCACCACGCTCGACCACGTCCGTGGCCGCGCCTACATCTACACGCCCACAGCCAAAGGTTGGTCGAAGAATCCCCTCGCTTTGCCGGACAACGTCACCGTCGGCATCGTCTCTACCGACGACCTGAACGACAACTTCTTCCTCGCTGTCACCGGCTTCCTCACTCCGTCTTCGCTCTGGCTCGGTGACGCGGCCAAGGGCACCATCAAGCAGGAAAAGACCCAGCCCGCCATGTTCGACACGTCCAAAGATGTCGTCGAGCAGTTCGAAGCCACCTCCAAAGACGGCACCAAGATCCCTTACTTTGTCGTTCACCGCAAGGACATCGTCTACAACGGCCAAAACCCCACGCTCCTTTATGCCTACGGTGGTTTTGAGGTCTCGGAGACGCCCAACTACTCGGGCTACATGGGTAAGCTCTGGCTCGAGCACGGAGGCGTCTACGTTCTCGCCAACATCCGCGGTGGCGGCGAGTTCGGCCCCGCATGGCACGATGCAGGTCTCAAGACCCACCGCCAACGCATCTACGACGACTTCGCTGCCGTCGGTGAAGACCTCATAACGCGTAAGATCACCTCCACCCCGCACCTCGGCATCATGGGTGGCTCCAACGGCGGCCTGCTCATGGGTGTCGAGATGACTGAGCATCCCGACCTCTGGAACGCCATCGTCATCCAGGTCCCGCTCCTCGACATGCTCCGCTTCGAAAAGATCGCCGCCGGAGCCAGCTGGGTCGGCGAATATGGCTCCGTTGATGTTCCCGAAGAGCGTGAGTTCCTCGCAAAGATCTCGCCCTACAACCAGCTCAAGCCCGACGTGAAATACCCTGAGCCGCTCATCTTTACCACCACCAAGGATGATCGCGTCGGCCCACAGCACGCCCGCAAGTTTGCGGCAAAGATGGAAGAGTTCCACGAACCCTTCCTCTACGACGAGATCACCGAAGGCGGTCACGGCACCGGCGCAGACCTGTACGAAGAGGCTCGCACCTACGCTGAAACCTACATCTATCTGACTCGTAAACTCATGGACACGCCGTCAACAGCGGTCGCGTCGGGCCGCTAACTACCGCAGCTCAGCCGTTCGCAGAAAATCAAAGTTCCCACCCGCATTCAGCACGACTCCCGTCAGTCGCGCTGAATGCACCACCACATTGTCCGGATACCACAACGGAATCACTGGCAACTCATCCGTCAGAATCTGCTGCGCCTGCACATACTCACGCCTGCGCACGACCTCATCGGTCTCCTCGCTTGCCTGCTTCAACAGAGCATCCACGCGAGCATCGCTGAATCGCCCGCGGTTCGCACCCTTCGGCGGAAAGCTAGCCGTCGCGCTTGTATACCGAAAGATGTCCGGATCTTCATTCGACCCAATCCACCGCAGCATATACATCTGGAACGCGCCCTTCGTAATGTCGGAGTAGAACGTTCCAAACTCTGCCGGTCGCAGCTGTAGCGCAATCCCTGCCTCACGCAACTGAGCCTGGATCGCCTGCGCCTCCAACCGGGTCGTCTCATCGGTCGAAGTCTTCAACGTAAACCGCAGTCGCACACCATCCTTGTCCGGCTTCAACCCCGTCTCATCCAGTAGCCGCTTTGCCCGTTCCACATCATGTGGATACTGCGCCAGATCTGCATCTGTTGCCGTGGCCCAATGTCCACGCGGCAGCAGCGTCTCCGCCTTCTCGGCGCGCCCACGCCACAGCGACGCAATCAGCGCATCCTTATCGATTGCGCAGGCAATCGCCTGCCGCACCCGCTTGTCCCGCAGCACCGCATCGTTTACATTGAACGTCGCATAGTCGACCCGAGCCCCAAGCCCACTCTCCACCACCAGTCCCTGCGCACCTTGCAATGCATGAACCATATCCTGCGTCAACACATTGCTCTCGACGTCCGCCGACCCTTTTCGCATCTCCAGCGCCACAGTAATGTTGTCCGGAGTCACCTCAAACCGCACACGCTCAATCTTCGGTGCACCCGCCCAGTACTCAGAGTTGCGCGCAATTACAACCTCCTTGTCCTGCACCTGATCCACAAACCTGAACGGCCCTGTCCCCACTGGATGCAGCCCCTCATCGCGTCCAGCACCGTTCTCCACTACCCCAAACAATCCATCGCTCACATTGAACAGCAGGCTCTCATCGGGCTTGTTCGTCGTCACCACCACCGTCAGCGGATCGCGCACACTCACATCGACAACATCGGCAAACGCCCCACCCTTCGCCGTCAGGATCGCCCCATTCGTCATGCTCTTCAGCGACCAGGCGACATCTTCAGCCGTCATCGCCTTGCCATCATGAAACCGCACCCCACTGCGCAGATGAAACACCCATGTCAGCGCATCCGGCCGATCCCATCTCGTCGCCAGCCATGGCTGCAGGTTGAAGTGGTCATCCTTCCGCACCAAGGGGTCATAGATCAGCCCACCAATCCGCTCACTTTGCGAATCCGTACCTTGCCGCAGGTCCAAACTGTTCGGCGAACTCTCAATCAGAAACTTCAGGGTAGAAGAATCGTTCAGCGCAGGCTCGCACGCTGTCATCGCAAGCGCCGTCGCCGCCAACAGAAGCTGGATGCACCATCTACGCGCGGTTCTATCGCGCTTAGATCGGATGAACGATGATGACTTACCCATACGCCACCTTCCCCAATACCACCGCCCGCTTCGCCCCCGTAGCAGTCGGCACATTCCCCGGTAGCCCATGCCAAGTCAGCCACCCAAGCAACGCGAACGCCGCAGCCTCCTTCGCCTCGACAGCCAACCCTGCGCTCTCCGTCGTCGCTACCTTCACACCCAGCGCTCCAAACTTCTCGCTCAACCCCTTCATCAGCGTCTTATTCTTCGCGCCACCACCTGCAACAAACATCTCCGTAGCCTTCGCTCCCGCCGCATTCTGCCCTAGATGCGGCCAACAGAACTTGCTGTACGCATCCACAATTGTCGCAACTGTCAGCGCCGTCGCCGTCGCCACAATGTCTTCGTTGTCTGCGTCGGCCTTTTCGCAAAGCGCAATCAGCGTGTCGACAAATGCCTCACCAAACTCTTCGCGCCCACACGACTTCGGTGGCTTTGCATTGAAGTATCGTACTGCGCGCATCCGCTTCACCACCTCATCGAGCACCTTGCCCCGCGCGGCGGTCCGTCCACTACTGTCATACTCGCGCCCATACAACCGCTGCATCACTGCATCGATCACCATATTCGCTGGCCCCGTATCGAACGCCATCGCATCGTCGACACCCTCACCCGCAGGCAGCGCCGTCACATTCGCAATCCCACCCAGGTTCAGCAGCAAACGATTCTTCGTCTCATGCCGAAACAGATACCAATCCAGCATCGGCACCAGCGGAGCACCCTGCCCACCCGCAGCCATGTCCGCCGGGCGAAAATCACTCACCACCGGTAGCCGCAGCCGCTCGGCAATCACCGCCGCCTCGCCAATCTGCCACGTCATCCCTTCATCAGCATCATGCAGAATCGTCTGCCCATGTACCGCCACCAGCTCCGGCTTCAGCTTATGCTCCTTCGCAGCCTTCTCCACGCACAGAGCATACTCTTCGCCGAGCTTCCAGCTCAGCTGCGCCAGCTTTGCGGCACTCATCTTCGTGCCACCCGCCGCCGCCAGCACCATCGCGCGCAGCTTCTTGCCGTACGCAAACTTGCTATGCCCCAGCACCTTCACCGGAGACACGCCATTGCGCCCCACCGACACGCGGCAGATCGCCACATCCACACCATCCGCCGAGGTCCCGCTCATTACCCCGGCCACAATCATCGCCTTCGCCGAACTCGGCGTCTTCGCAGCGTCCATCATGCCGTGCCACCCTTCAACTCACGCTGCAACTCCGCTAGCAACTGCAATGCCTCTCGCGGAGTCAGTCCATCCACATCCACCTCTTCAATTCGATCCACAATCCGTTGCGACAGCGGCGTAAACATCGTCATCTGCAAATCTGATTTCTCCGGAACAGCCTCACGCACCTGCTGCGTCTCGGCCTTCTCGTGCACCTTCAACACCGCGCGGGCCCGCTCGATCACGGCTTGTGGTAACCCAGCCAGGCGCGCGACCTCGATGCCATAACTCTTGTTCGCTGCGCCTGCCTCTACGGTATGCAGAAACACAATCCCGTTTGCGTTCTCCTTCACCGTCACGCGCACATTCTTCAACCGCAGCAACCGCTCCGCCAGCAGGGTCAGCTCATGATAGTGCGTCGCAAACAGCGTACGCGCGCCGACCGCATCATGCAGATGCTCCACCGTAGCCCACGCAAGCGAGAGCCCGTCATACGTCGCCGTTCCGCGACCCATCTCATCCAGCAACACCAGGCTCCGAGCCGTCGCTGTATTCAAAATCGCTGCTGTCTCCGTCATCTCTACCATGAACGTCGACCGCCCCCGCGCCACATTATCGCTTGCGCCAATCCTCGTATACACGCGGTCGACAATCCCCAGCCGCATCCGCTCCGCCGGTACAAAACACCCGCACTGCGCCATGATCGTCAGCAACGCCGACTGCCGCAGATACGTACTCTTACCTCCCATATTCGGCCCGGTAATCAGCAGCAGGGAAGGCTCTCGACCTTCTTCATCTCCACCACACAAACTCAGTGAGTTCGGCACAAACCGCCCCGCACCCTGCTCCTCCAACCTGCGCTCAACCACCGGATGCCGCGCTGCCACAAACTCCAGCACGCCGCTCGCATCCAGCGTCGGCCGAGTCCACGCCCGCAACGCCGCCATATGCGCGAAGTTCGCCAGCAGATCAATCTCCGCCACCTGTCTCGACGTCTCCCGCACCCGTGCCGCATGCGTCAGCAGCTGCCGCCGAAGTTCAGCAAAGATCCTGCGCTCAATCTCGCCACTGCGCTCCTGCGCCGTCAGAATCTTCGTCTCCAGCTCCTTCAGCTCCGGAGTCGTAAATCGTTCCGCATTCACCAGCGTCTGCTTGCGCTCATAGTCCGCAGGCACGGCCTTTGCATTGGCCTTCGTCACCTCAAGGTAGTAGCCAAACACGCTATTGAAGCGCACCTTCAGCGATCCAATCCCAGTCCGCTCGCGCTCACGCTCTTCAATCGCAGCAATGCGTTGTCGACCACTCTGCGATATGTCGCGCAGTTCATCCAGCTCCGCATCCACACCGGCCCGCACTGCGCCACCATCGCTCAGCGACACAGCAGGCTCTTCCACCAGCGTCCGCGCGATCATCTCCTGCAGGTCTTCGAGCGCATCGAACGCCGCCGCAATCTCTGCCCATCGCCCACCATCTTTGGCAAACTCTGCAGTGGCCTTTCGCAGCCCAGGCAGCCGAGCCAGCGTCATCCCCAGCGACACAACCTCTCGCGGCCCAGCCGTCTCCATCGCTACGCGCCCCAGCAGTCGCTCCAGGTCGAGCACTCCATCCATCGCCCTCCGCACACCCTCACGCCGCCGAATATCCGCCACCGCCAGCGCCACCGCATCCAGCCGCGCATTGATAGCATCCAGCGACTGCATCGGACGCAGCAGCTGCGCACGCAGCATCCGCTTACCCATCGGAGTGCAGCACGCATCCAGCGTCCAGAATAGCGTCGTCTGCGGCCCCTCCGCGCTGAACAGCGGCTCCACCAACTCGAGATTCCGCACACTCACCGCATCCAGCTCCAGGCAGTCGCGGCGCTCGTAGTACCGCAGCCCGTCGATATGCTCCAGAGCCCCCTGCTTGGTTGCACGCAGATAGTGCACCACCGCACCCGCAGCCACCGCCGCTGCAGCGTGCCCCACCAATCCCATCCCATCCAGGGAGTGCACCTTCAACTGCTGCCTCAACAACGGCACCGCGTATTCCTCGGTGAACACCCACTCTTCGACCTCGGTCCGCGCGCCGCTCAGTTCGGGTACCCCATTCATGGCAGTTTCATCGTCATGAGTGGGGTGCGATGCCTCCTGGGCCTCCGTAAGCACTCCCTGCCGCACGCTCAGGCTCGTCCCGCCAAACCCCGCACCCTTCGCGAAGATAACCTCCGCAGGTCGCATCCGAGCCAACTCATCCAATGCCAGAGCCCACGCATGAGTACCGGCAAACTCAGTCGCACGAAACTCCCCTGTCGAAAGGTCAATCACCGCCA
>CAJCIM010000054.1 GCA_903970395.1 Acidobacteriaceae bacterium | reverse complement strand
GCAGTAGACGCGCGGTTTGAAGCATTCTTCAAGAGACTGTCTGCCCGGTGAGCCGTTTTTTCCTCTCGTTCGCGTTTTCAGTAGAGACAACAGCAAGTGCGCCCTGACGCCGGGCGGGCGGTACTGCGTACGCTGGACTCGCTGCGCGAAAATACAACTGCCCTTTCGCGCCGGAAATGAACTATTGGCTTAGCACCCAGGTGTCTTTGCTGCCTCCGCCCTGGCTTGAATTTACAACCAGCGACCCCCGTGTCAGGGCTACGCGCGTCAGGCCGCCGGGGACGATCGTCACCTTGTCGCCGTAGAGGACATAGGGGCGCAGATCGACGTGGCGAGGTTCCAGGCTGTCCCCGATCAGGCACGGTGCGCGCGAAAACGAGATGGTGGGTTGGGCGATGTAGTTGCGGGGGTCGGCTTCGATCTTCTTGGCGAAGTCGGCGCGCTGCGCGGCGGTCGATTGCGGGCCAATCAACATGCCGTAGCCGCCGGATTCGCCTACCGCCTTGACCACCAGCTTGTCCAGATTGGCAAGCGCGTGCTGGCGCTCTTTGGGGCGCGACATCAGGTAGGTCTGAACGTTTTTGAGGACGGCTTCCTCGCCCAGGTAGTACTGGATGATGTCGGGAACGTAGGCGTAGAGAGCCTTGTCATCGGCGACCCCGGTGCCGAACGCATTCGCCAACGTCACATTCCCCGCGCGATACGCATTGAACAGACCGGACACGCCCAGGATGGAGTCGCCGCGAAACGCCAGCGGGTCGATGAAATCGTCATCCACGCGGCGGTAGATGACGTCGACGCGGCGCAGACCGCTGGTCGTCCGCATATAGACGATGTTGTCGTGCGTCACCATGTCGCGGCCTTCGACCAGCTCGATGCCCATCTGGCGGGCGAGATAGGCGTGCTCGTAATAGGCGGAGTTGAAGACACCGGGCGAGAGCAGCACGATGTTCGGTTCGGGGCGGCCTTCAGGAGCGAGGGAGCGTAGCGTGCCGAGCAGCAGCTGCGTGTATTGCTCGATGGGACGGACGTTGTAGCCGCGGAACAGCTGCGGAAAGATGCGCTTCATCACGCGCCGGTTCGTCAGCATATAGCTGACGCCGGAGGGCACCCGCAAATTGTCCTCCAGGACGACAAATTCGCCGTTCTCCAGCCGGATCAGGTCGGTGCCGCAGATGGCGATGTACACGTTGCGCGGCACCTGCAGGCCGACCATCTGGCGGCGGAACTGCTTGCAGCTATAGACCACCTCGCGCGGGACGATCCCGTCCTTGAGGATGCGGCCTTCGGTGTAGATGTCCTTGAGGAAGAGATTGAGCGCGGTGATGCGCTGCGCCAGCCCTCGCTCGACCTTCTCCCACTCGGCGCTGGTGATGATGCGCGGCAGCAGGTCGTAGGGAAAGATCTTCTCCGTGCCCTCGTTGCGCCCGTACACCGTGAAGGTGATGCCCTGATTGAGGAAGCTGAGGTCGGCCGCCTGCTTGCGGCGCTGGAGCTCGTCGCCGGGCAGAGAAGAGAAGTGTTCGAGCAGCGGCCCATAGTGGTCGTGCAGCTGCCCCGGCCCGGCGAACATCTCGTCGTAGGCGTGATCCAGCAGATAGTTCTTCAAGGCCGCGAGATCGAGCTGCTTCGTTTGAGCGGGTTGCATGGAGAGTCTGAGTATAGCGGAAAGCACCTCTACCGCAACGCACGGCGAGTATTATCCGTCTTGTTGCAACCAGCCGTGATCAACAGACGACCTCGTAGTACGCGGTTATATTGTTGTTCTCGTCATCCCATTCTTCGTAGGAAGTTTCCGAGCAATCCCCGCCAGTCGGAGCACTTCCACCACCACCATCGCCTGGCGCGCTGCCGCCCCCCCGAATTTGCTGTATTGATAGGGGCACTGGGGTCGTACACGCGGTACGAAGTCGATGAGTCCGAGTAGATGTAGTTCAAATCGAACTGTACTAGGCCGCCCGTAATTTGGTTAGTCGCGTTGCCCGTACCTCCGTAAGAGTAGGTGGCATACTCGACGGAGCCAAGGCCACTTCCAGCTCTGAAGGTGATTACACCAAAACCGGGCGGCGCAGAAACATAATCGAACGTAATGCCGTTTACCCCGGCCCAACGCTGTATGCCAGTGATGATGTCAGATGCTTCTTGAGTGGAAAACCTTGGCTTAGAGCAGTCACGTTGAGATGGAAGTTTTGTCCGGGGGCCACAAAGAGCGCCACGGAGGAATTTTCCTTCATCGTCTCCGACGGTGCTTGACCGCCAGAGCACTGACCATAAGCAATGGCGGTAAAAGCAAAAGCAAACCCCGACAATCTCATAAGCCTTATGCTAAATCGACTCCACGCAGACGTGTTCATCGTGCCCCCCTCGGGTTTATGGCGGCTGCATCGTGCACTATCTGCTCAAAACGAAAGATTCCAGGCAACTGATCATGGTTCGGGTGGGATCGTGCTGACTCCACTGTTTCACCTTCCACGTGGAAGGCTGCTGAGGATCTTACTGAATAGCTACCTGAATCATCATTCCGATTCAAAAAGAAGATATATTGCTCACCGAGATGGAAGAGGGGAAAGTCCGTCTCGATAGCGCGGATGCTGTTGCCGTTCAGTACTGTTTGTCCGCCGGCACGCGACACGATGATGCTCCGAGCACCACCAATCATCTTTTTTCTGTCAACGTATATACTGTCTACCCTGAACTCGTAATCTGAAAAGACGAAGTGATGAGATGCCGTCAGCGCAGATCTACGTAATACCGGTGTGCCGAGAACAACTGCGTCGCTGTTAAAGGTAAGCTCCCGGATGAGTGATACAGCTTCTCTACGTTGATTTCCATGAAGACTCCTTTCTTCATTGGGATGAAAAGCTATGACGTACGCATTGTTCTCACTGTCATAGTGAGTATGCTGCGCAATCATCTCGTCCGCAGTTGCGCCGTTGCGGTATTCCTCATAGTTGGAGGCATCGGCTGACAGCAGTTCATTGCTTATTCGCACCGGCGGAGCCTGTTGTGCGAAAATTTGCGAACCGACAATCAGAAGCACGCCATACCTGTGTTTAGATGATGCTGCTCGTGTAATTTTCCCCATCAGAAGAGTACAGCACCATCTATATGTAGTTTGAGTCACTGTAACACGAAAACGGTGTGACGATCGTCAATCAAAGAAGGAATGTTGCAATGACAGCCTGTCCGCTAGTCTGTAAGCGAGATTTGCATACGCTCAGTCGCGTGTCGGATGAGCCATCTGAGCTAAACTGAAACAGAAGCGCATTTTCACTCCGGCGACTGCACGGTAGCGCGCACCCTTCTCCACAGAACAGGACGAACACAAGAAGTGAGCACCCAGACGGCTGTCCCCTCCACCGCGCAAGCCATCCGCAACATCGCCATCATCGCGCACGTCGACCACGGCAAGACCACGCTGGTCGACGCCATGCTGCGCCAGTCCGGCACCTTCCGCACGAACGAGGCCGTCGTCGACCGCGTCATGGACTCGAACGATCTCGAAAAAGAGCGTGGCATTACGATTCTCGCGAAGAACACCGCGATCCACTACAAGGACTCGAAGATCAACATCGTCGACACCCCGGGCCACGCCGACTTCGGTGGCGAGGTTGAGCGCGCGTTGAAGATGGTCGACGGCGTCGTTCTGCTGGTCGACGCCTCGGAAGGCCCGCTGCCGCAGACGCGCTACGTGCTCTCCAAAGCGCTCGAAGCCAAACTGACGCCGATCGTTGTGGTCAACAAGATCGACCGCCCGGACGCTCGCCCGCAGGAAGTTCTCAATGAGGTCTACGACCTTTTCATCGATCTCGACGCCGACGAGTCCGTGCTCGACTTCCCGGTCATCTACACCAACGGTAAGGCCGGCACCGCAACCTTGGACCTCGCCACGCCAGGCACAGATCTGCAGCCGCTCTTCGAGCTCATCTTCCAGACGATCCCTGCTGCGCCTGGTACCGCTGACGGTGATCTCCAGGTGCTCGTCACCAACCTCGACTACTCTGACTACCTCGGCCGTCTCGCCATCGGTCGTGTCTTCAACGGCACCCTCAAGATGGGCCAGGAGATCAACCTCTCCCGCATCGACGGCAAGCTTGAAACCGTGAAGATCACCAAGCTCTTCACCTACGACGGCCTGAAGCGCATCGACACCGAAGAAACCACCGTTGGCGACATCATCGCCGTCGCCGGCATCGACAACATCACCATCGGCGAGAGCTTCTGCGCGCTGGAGAACCCTAAGCCGCTGCCCATCATCAAGATCGACGAGCCGACCATCGCCATCGTCTTTTCGGTGAACAACGGCCCATTCGCAGGCCGCGAAGGCAAGCTTGTCACTTCGCGCAACATCAAGGAGCGTCTCGAACGCGAGCTGCTTACCAACGTCAGCATCCGCGTTGAGGACACCGGCACCCCGGATAACTTCAAGGTGCTGGGTCGTGGCGAACTACAGCTCTCAGTGTTGATCGAGATGATGCGCCGCGAAGGCTTTGAGCTGATGGTCTCGCGTCCGCAGATCGTCACCAAGCGCGTCGACGACAAACTGATGGAGCCCTCCGAAGTCCTTACCATCGACATTCCTGAGGAGTTTTCAGGCACCGTGATCCAGAAGCTCGGGCCGCGTAAGGGCGAAATGACCAAGATGGCCAACCACGGATCCGGTCGTGTGCGCATGGAGTTCAAGGTCCCATCGCGTGGTCTGATCGGCCTGCGCAACGAGATGCTCACGGAGACTCGCGGCACCATCGTGATGAACTCTATCGCCGGGGACTACATCCCTTACACGGGTGAGATCCCGCAGCGTCCTTCGGGCGCGCTGATCTCTGACCGCCAGGGCGTCACGACGCTGTACGCGCTCGATGGCATCCAGGAGCGCGGCATCCTCTTCCTCAGCGACGGCGTCGAGGTGTATGAGGGCATGATCATCGGCGAGCACTCGCGCGATAACGATCTTGACGTCAACTGCGTGCGCGAGAAGAAGCTTACCAACATGCGCGCCTCGGGCTCCGACGATGCAGTCCGCTTGGTGCCCTTCAAGGTCCTTACGCTGGAGCAGTCCATCGAGTTCATCGCCGACGACGAACTTGTCGAGGTAACGCCGAAGTCTCTGCGCATGCGCAAAAAGGTGCTGCAGGCCAACCGTCGCCCCAAGAAGAACCAAAGCGTCGAGTAAGCAAGAGACCCCTCCATGACAAAGGCCCTCCATCGCGGAGGGCCTTTGTCATGGAGGGGAGATCGGTGACTACGGCAGAGTGCCCTTGATCGCGTCATCCAGTTCGATGTGGTTCTTCTCGAGCAGGTCGCCAAGCGCGTAGTCAAGCTCGATGCGCGCCTTGATCCAGTTGGAACGGGCGGCGATCTCGGTAGAGCGCGCCTGTGCCACGTACGCTTCGTTCTGCAGCACGGCCTCTTCAGTCGATTGGCCAACCGTCAGTTTGTCGCGCTCCGCATCCAGCAGTTGCGACTGGAAGTTGAGGCTCTCGCGGGCGGTTGTGTAGGCTGCTTGTGCGGTCTCCAGTGCAACTACGGCGGTTTCAACGTCCTGTCGCACATTGGCTGCAAGCTTCTCTGTACGAGCCTGCACCTGGCGCAGCTGTACGGCGTCGCGTGCCGCATCGCTCTCGTTCACGCGGTTACGCACCGGCAGGTTCAACTGCACACCAGCCTGATAAATGGTCGAAACCTTCTGGCCACCGAAGCTGAGCTCCTGCGGTGTTGCAGGAATGCCTGTCCCAGCAGAACCGAGTGCTTCGTACGGTTGCTGAGCCGCGCCGCGTGTCTGCACGTTGCCATAAACATTCAGTTGCGGTCGCGCATTGTTGCGGCTGGCATCGGCGCTGATCTTACCTGTCTCCACCTGCAGCTGCGCCTGCGCGAGATCGGGACGCCGTGCAAGCGCCTGAGTGACGAGCGAGGGCACATCAAGTGCACTCAGCGAGTCAGGCACATTGATGGTATCGGTCGGCACAACCTCGGTGAAGCTCCCAAGCTCGGCTTGGAAGACCGGCGAGGCGGCACGCACGAGTTGATTGCGAAGAATGATCTCCTCCTGGCGATAGAGTCCCTGCGCCTGGATGAGGTCGAAGCTGCTCGCGCTCTCAAGCGCCCGCGCCCGCGTCAACTCAATGGGTGCAAGCGTGCCTTCCTTCTCCTGGTTCTCGTCATCCTCGCGCAGCTTCGTAGCTGCGCGCAGGGAGTCCTGCTTCACGCGCACGTTCTCACCCAGAGAGACGAGATCGAAGTAGAGCCGCGAGGTGCCGAAGATGGTGTTCATCACCTGCTGTTCGAAGAGCAGGCGCGAGATCTTCTTGTCGGTGTTAGCGATGCGCAGGTAGCGTAGATTGACACCGCGTCCGAAGCCGCGAAGCAGAGGCTGGGTCAGCGTGACGGAGGTGGTGGGACTGTGAAAGGGGTTGAGCTGCGAGCCACCTGCAAAACTCACCTGCGCTGCATTGTTGACGATTGCTTCAACTTCAGCACCGGTTGAAAATCCCTGTAGATACGAGACGTTCAGCGTGGTAAAGTCCGCCGGCTCTGGATCGGACGCAGTGATACCCGAGCCTGTCGAACCGCCGAGCACGACTGCATCCGACCGGCGAAGATAGCCCGCGTCGCCGATGATCTGCGGATCGAAGAGCGGTATGTTCGGCCCGAGTGAGTAGGTGAGTCCTGCACCTGTCTCCGCGAGTGACTGCGTCTGTTGCGCGGTCGAGTTGAGGCTAGTGAGGTCTGTTACGACGGGAGCCGTTGGATTGGTGTTCGTCGTGTCCGCGGTCAGCAGAGGTGAACCTGGACCGCCGACCCCGTTAGGAGGTAGCTGCACGCTGAAGTCGATGCCGCGAATGTTGCCGCCGCCGGCAGCGCGCACCGTATCGGCATTTGCCAGCACGATGTTGTAGCGTTCTGTCTCTACGTCGAGATTGTTCTCCAGCGCAAGATCGATCGCGTCCTGCAGCGACAGGTACAACTTGCCGTCGCGAACGAGGCTCTTCAGCCGCGTGGCATCGCCGGCAAAGAGTTGCGGCACCGTTGGTGCTCGAAACGGCCCAGCAAAGTGCAGGAACGACGGCGTCAATCCACTGACAGCCTCGCGCGTGGGCTGGGTGTTGGTATCTTCCGCGTGACGCAACTGCGGCATTGGCGCATCCGGGGTGCTCACATGGCCCGCCAGTGGAGGGACATTCGCGGCCGGTTGCTGCGGCGGTGCCTGCGCACCTGCAGCTGCGGCCGCAAGTAGCGCCGTCAAGGCGATTTCGAATTGCAGTGTACGCATGGCTCTCATGGCGTCACGCGCCTCGGCGCAATCTTCACTTCCGCACCTTCAACAACGTTATCGTTCAGCTGAGTCACGACAACATCGCCGGCCTTGAGGCCCACCAGTACCTCGGAGGCGTTGCCGAAGTCGCGCCCGATGGTGATTGGCACATAGTGGATCTTGCCGTTGATGACTGTGGCGACCTGAGGCTTGTCATGGCGGATGGCGATCGCGTCGTCACTGACGGTGAGCGGTGCCGTTGCGCCAGTCAGCGGCGGAAAGTTGACGATTGCGTACATGCCAGGAATCAGCTTGCCACCGGCGTTGTCGATCTCCAGTTCCGTCAGCAGCGTGCGTGTATTCGGGTCGATGGAGTTGGCGGTGCGAGTGATCGTAGCCTTCAGACCTGCCCCGGGCAACTCCTGAAAATCTACAGGCGCCTGTTCGCCGACGTGGATGGCGCTCGCGTAGCCCTCGGGCACCGAGACGAGGATGCGCAACTTGCCCACCTGCGAGACGGCAAAAAGTGGGCCGCCCTGTCCGGGGGACTGTGCCGATGTCGCTGCGCCACTGGTGCTTCCCGAAGTTCCAGCGCTATTTGCTGAAGCCGCCTGCGCGGAGCCGCCGCTGCTGGAACTCTGTCCTACCGGCGGCGGTGCGTTGTCTGCGCCGGAGCTTGATCCGCCAGCAGAGATCAGCGCGCCGGTATCGACGTTACGCTGCGTGATTACGCCAGCAAACGGTGCCCGCACCTCTTCATAGCCCTGCAGTGCAAGCACGCGGTTCAGATTTGCCTTGAAGGCGTCCACGTTGCGCTGTGCTGCTGCAACGTTGGCATCCGCGGAGGAGTAGTTGGCCTCCTGCGTGTCGCCGTCCTGGCGAGAAAAGACGCCCTTCTGCACCAGCACCCGGTAACGCTTTACCGTAACAGTGGCGAGCGTCAGCTGCGATTGCTGCTGCACCAGCTGCTGCTCAGACTGCGCTAGCTGTTCACGGGCCTGCGCAACCTGCGCATCAAGGTCGGGAGCGTCAATGGTGGCCAGCAGTTGGCCTTGCTTGACGCGCTGGCCGATGTCCACGAAGTAGCGCTTCAGATAGCCATTGGAGCGCGCGTAGACGTAGGCAACATTGTCAGGAATCGTCGTCCCAGGAATGGAGAGCGCTCCACCGCTGCCTTTCGTGGGTTGGATCGTCTCCGTCTCGACCAGCGGCTTGTCGTCTTTCTGGGCTTCGGCGAGCTTTGCAGTGCGTTCGTCGCGCAGGTGCCGCGGCACCCAACCTGCTAGCAGCACCACAATGAAGAGCACTGCAAAGCAGAAGATGAAGAGGAACAGCTTGCGATTGCCGCTGGGCTGCTGGTTTTCGTACTGTGTCTGTGCGTCGGCCATGTGTCCGTCCTAGTTCGCCTCGGGCGCAGGGTTGTTGTGATGCCAGTTCGGGTCGCCCTGGTGTTCTTCTTCGTCGATCTCCTTCGAGTAGTCGATCGGCGTCTCCTTGCGCAGCAGGGCGTAGATTGTAGGCACCAGGAACAGCGTGCCCACCGTGGCAAAGAGTAGACCGCCAATGACGGCGCGGCCCAGCGGCGCATTCTGCTCGCCGCCTTCACCAAAGGCCAGAGCCATCGGCAGCATGCCCAGAATCATCGCAAGCGCGGTCATAATCACCGGGCGCAAACGTGTATGGCCGGCATTCAACGCGGCTTCTATGCGGTCCTTACCGGCGAGGCGTTCGTCGTTGGCGAAGACCACCATCAGGATGGAGTTCGCGGTGGCAACGCCGATGGTCATGATCGCGCCCATCAGGCTCGGTACGCTGAAGGTCGTCTGCGTCAGGTAAAGCATCCACAGAATGCCGCAGAACGCACAGGGAATAGCCATCAGAATGATCAGCGGATCGAGCCAGCTCTGGAAGTTGACTGCCATCAGCAGGTAGACCAGTCCGATGGCGAAGACGATGCCGATGCCGAGTCGCAGGAACGAATCATTCATCGTCTTCACCTCGCCGCGCAGCTGCAGTTGCGTCGTCTTGGGCAGAGTCGGCTCCGTTCGATCGATGATCTTCTGGATGTCACCGGAGACGCCGCCGAGATCGCGTTCGTCCACGTTGGCTTCAACGTCGTAGACCGGTTGAATGTTGTAGTGGTCGGAGATGATCGCGGAGCTCTCGCGTTTGAATGTGGCCAGGTTGCCGAGTTGCTGCGATGCGATGCCCGAGGCCGTCGTCACAGGCGTTTGTGCGAGTGTGTCTGGACTGTCGATCCGGTAGATCGGCGTCTGCGTCACAATCTGGTAGTTCACGTTCGTCGCCGGGTTCAACCACTCGTTCGGTGAGGTCTGCCCCGTTCCAGTCAGCGAGATCAGCGTTGACTGCGCGACGTCAGCCTGTGACAGTCCAATCTGCCGCGCCTTGGTGCGGTCGACGTTTACCTCCAGCGTTGGATACTGCACCTGCTGATGGATGTGTACGTCTACGGCACCGGGAATCTGAGAGATCTGCTTTGCCAGGTCCGCAGCGAGTTCATAGTTGCTCTTGCCACCCGGTGCGGGTCGGCCGATCACCTGCAGGTCGATCGGTGCCGTCAATCCGAAGTCGAGGATCTGGTTGGTGATGTTCGCGGGCGTAAAGAAGAAGGTGCCGTCTGGGAATTTCTGAGCTAGATCGGCGCGCAACTTGCGCATGTACTCCTGCGTGTCCTTCGGTCCTGGCTTCATCGCGATCAGGATGTCGCCATCGGAGTTGGAGATAGTGGCCTCGCCACCGAAAGCAAGGTTGATGCCGTTGCTGGGCAGCCCGATATTGTCTAGGATCAGGTCGATGCGCTCAGCGGGAATTTGCGTCCGAATCTCCTTCTCCACCGCAGCAAAATACTGCTCCGAGTCCTCAATCCGCAATCCCTGCGGCGGCGCAACGTGCAGACGCATCTGGCCGGAGTCAACGTACGGGAAGAAGTCCTTGCCGATGAAGAGCAGCATCGGCAAGGAGATAAGTAGCAGCAGACCGAACAGCGTCAGAGTCGTCTTCGAGTTGCTAAGGCACCAGCCCAGCAGTGCGGAGTACTTATGCTGAAACCTCTCGAACTGGCGGTCGAACTTTGAGTGCCAGCGCCAGATGAAACTGTGCTTCTCTTCCTCTTCGCTCGCTTTGGGGTCCTGGTACAGCTTGATCTCGCTACCGAGCAGGTAGTGCATCATCGTGGGCAGCAGTGTGCGCGAGAGGAAGTAGCTCGCCATCATCGCAAAGGCGACAGCTTCGGCCAGCGGAGTGAATAGAAACTTCGCGGCGCCGGTCAGTAGTACCACCGGAACAAAGACGATGCAGATCGAAAGCGTGGACACGAATGCCGGCGCGGCTACCTGCTCAGCGGAGTGCAGAATCGCCTTGGTCAGCGGCAGCTTCTCCGCCATGTTGCGGTGCGTGTTTTCAATCTCTACGGTCGCGTCGTCAACCAGGATGCCGACTGCCAGCGCGAGCCCACCCAGCGTCATCACGTTGATGCTCTGGCCCATCGCAGTCAGGATGATGAGAGAGGTCGCGATCGAAAGCGGAATGGAGATGCAGACGATGATCGTCGAGCGCCACGAGCCGAGGAATAGCAGGATCATCAATCCAGTCAGCAGCGCAGCGATTGTTGCCTCGCGGACTACCTCGCTGATCGAGCTGCGCACGAAGATCGACTGATCGAAGAGCGGAGTAATCTTCAGATTGCCAAGTCCAGCCGTCAGTCGCGGCACCATCGCTTTGGTCTCTGAGACGATGTCCAGCGTCGAAGTCTCACCGTTTTTCAGCACGGTCAACAGGGCCGCGCGTTGGCCGTCTTCACGGACAATGTTCGTCTGCTCCGCGTAGCCCATGTGAACCTGCGCCACGTCCTTCACGTAGACTACCGAGCCGTTCGCCGCGCGGATGGGCAGGTCGTTTAACTGGTCGAGAACCAGCGGGCTGGAGTTGGTCTTGACGACATACTCTCGGTCGCCCATGCGTGCCGTGCCGGCCGGAAGAATCAGGTTCTGCTGCGAGATAGCAGTGGAAACATCGGTGGCTGACAAGTGATGCGCGAAGAGCAGTTGGGGCTCGGTGTCCACCATCACCTGCTTCACCTTGCCGCCAAACGGCAGCGGTACGCTAGCACCCTTCACGTTGGCTAGCCGTGGCCGCACAAACTGCAGTCCGTCGTCGTACAGGTCGGCCTCGCTCAACCCCTGGCCGCTCAGCGCCAACTGCACGATTGGCACCGAAGACGCGTCATACTTAATTACGAATGGGGGGAACGACCCCGGCGGCAGGATGCGGAGAATCGTCTGCACGATGGACGTCACCTGTGCCACTGCCAGATCCACCTTCACGCCCGGCTGAAAATACACCTTGACGACCGCTATGCCCTGGTAGCTCTCGCTCTCGGTGTGCTCGATGTCGTTTACCGTAGTTGTCAGCGCGCGTTCGCACACCGTCACGATGCGACCGTCCATCTCCTGTGGCGTTAGCCCGGAGTACGTCCACACGATGCTGACCACCGGAATGTCGATGTACGGGAAGATGTCTTTTGGTGTCTCAATCGCCGAACCAATACCCAGGATGGCGATGAGCATGGACAGGACGACAAAGGTATAGGGGCGGCGCAGCGCCAGCCGTACGATCCACATAGCAACCTCTAAGGTTGAGAGTTACTCTCAGGAATGAGACGCGCTACACGTTCGCGAAGACTCTCATTTTCGGCCAATCCGTTCGGTTAGCGACATATCTATATGAGAGCCAGCTGGCAACCCACACGATGTCGAATCCTCATCGATCCAGTGTATCCGCTACCATTAGGCTTCTTCCTTGAGTCTGGTCTTTCAGTTTCACTCTGGTCGAAATGAGGCTTCATGTTCGATTCAAAATTCTGTGGTCGATTGATGGCGAAGATCGTTCTGCTGATTGCGTTCTTATATATTTCCACCACTACGTCATCCGCTCAGATGAATATGTCGGGCCATGGCATGGGTGCGATGACGGAGGTCCCGCCGCCAGAGAAGCTGCCTCCTCCTCTGAAGATGACCGGCATCGGCAACAGTCATCTCCGTATCACGGCTACGCCCGAGGCGCAGGCGTGGTTCGATCAGGGACTGAACCTGCTGCACGACTTCTGGGACTACGAGTCGGCACGCGCATTCGAGCAGGCTATTCGTGTCGACCCCAAATGCGCCATGTGTTACTGGGGGCTTTCAGCTTCGCTGAAGAACTACCACAGCCTTAGTGGCGGTTACTCCGGTGCTGCACTCGACAAGGCGGTCGCCCTGAAGGGTCGCGTCAGTAAGAAGGAGCAGCTTTACATCGAAGCCGCAGCCGCCAACCGAGCCGAACCGGCTGCAGCGGAGAGTGCGCAGGCTGACCCGAACGCCGAGTCGAAGTCTACCGCGCTCTGGCGGCAGGTCGTCAAGAAGGATGCGAAAGACACGCAGGCAAAGATCTTCCTGGCCGAGTCGCTGATGGACGGCTTCGATGATGCAGGCGAGCCAAAGGCTGGCACAAAGAAGGGAATCGCCATCCTGGAAGCCGTGCTTACGGACACGCCGGACGACTCCGCCGCGAACCACTACTGGATTCACGCAATGGAGCCCAGCAATCACCCTGAGCGCGCGATTGAGAGCGCAAAGAAGCTTGCAGCGCTCGCCCCTAACTCCGGCCACATGGTGCACATGCCCGGCCACATCTTCTACCGCACCGGTGATTACTCGCAGGCCGAGCACTGGTTTGCAGCCTCCATCGAGGTCGACGAGGCATATATGCACGCACAGCAAGTAGGTGTGGACGACGATTGGAATTATGTCCACAACCTGATGTACGCCATCGACAACCTGATGCAGGAGGGCAAGCTGCAGGAGGCGACCGTGCTCTCCGGCAAACTGGCCGGCGCGCGCGGCAAGTTTGCGGACACACTCTACATCTTCGCTCCGCGCGACAGCATCACGCGCGTCAACACGCTGCTGCCAATCGCTCTGCGCACCGGCAACTGGGCAGGAGTAGATGCGCTGCTCGTCGGCAGTAAACCAGATGCGAAGCTCGAAAATCTGATCTTTCTCTCCGGTGAATTAAGGGACTTTGCCCTTGGCATGGTTGCCGTCGATAGCGGTGATTATGAGAGCGCGAAGCAGGCGTCCAACGCGCTCGACGCCGCGCTGTGGCAGAAGACGCAGGCGGTAAAGGATGGTGCGAAGTCCATACCCGTGGCTCCCAAACCGGGCGCACCGGTGACCGCAGCCGTAATGCCGGATGCCATGCCCGAGCCGCTGCTCTCCAGCCTCTCCATCATGTCGCTGGAGCTGCGCGGGTCGCTGCTCGCAGCGCAGAAGGACCTGCCTGAAGCGAAGAAACTCTTCACCCGTGCTGCGCTGGAAGAAAAGCAACTCGGCTATCGCGAGCCGCCCACGTACATCCGCCCCGTCGGCGAGACCGAAGGCCTCGCTCTGCTGCGCGCCGGTGATGCCGAAGGCTCGCACGCAGCCTACGCCGCTGCGCTTGCCGAACGGCCGAACTCTGGCTTCGCTCTCTTCGGTATGGCCCGGGCCAGCGAAGCCGCCCATAAAACGGGCATCGCCCGCGACGAATACGTAAAGTTTCTCGACGCCTGGCGCAACGCCGACTCAGCCAGTCCAGAACTCGCCCACGCGCATGAGTATCTGCAGGGGCAATCCGTGATTGCGCGCCTGCAATAGTCTCCGCAACGCACAGAGACCGCCCGATGAGGCGGCCTCTGTGCGTTGCGATGAAACTACTTCTTCGCCTTGGCGAAACGCTTGTTCACCTCTTCCCAGTTCACAACGTCCCACCATGCAGCCAGATAATCCGGGCGGCGGTTGTTGTACTTCAGGTAGTAGGCATGCTCCCAAACGTCGTTGCCAAGGATCGGATACAACCCATCGGAGATCGGTGAGTCCTGGTTCGGCTTGGTCACGATCTCCAGCTTGCCGCCCTTGAGCACCAGGAAGCCCCAGCCGGAGCCGAACTGCTTCGCAGTCGTCTCGTTGAACTTCTTCTTGAAGTCCGCAAACGAGCCGAAGTCAGTTGCGATCTGCTCGCCGATGTCGCCAGTCGGCTCGCCGCCGCCGCCCGGCTTCATAATCTCCCAGAACATGGTGTGATTTACGTGGCCGCCGCCGTTGTTGCGCACCACGCCGCGCACATCCTCGGGGATGCTGCCGAGGTCTGCTACCAGCTCTTCGGGTGTCTTCTTGCCCAGGTCGGGGTACTTCTCCACCGCGCCGTTCAGGTTGGTCACGTAGGTCTGGTGGTGCTTGTCGTGGTGCAGCTTCATCGTCGCTTCGTCGATGGTCGGCTCAAGCGCCGCATAGTCGTAGGGAAGGGGAGGTAGTTCGAAGGCCACGGGATTGCTCCTTTGTTCGTTCGGTTTGTTTCGGAAGGTTGCTGCTGCATTCCGCAGAATAAATCAGCCCAAGCCGGGCTTACACACCGGTTGGATGCACGATCGCATCCTCAAGGTGTCACAGAGATGAGCTTAGCACCGCCGCCTGCCCGCCGGTTTGTTTACAACCCCGTAACCGTTTCGCTCAGCGGATGTCTGATGATGGTCGAGATCCGAATCTCGCGATGAAGCATCAAAGCTTGGAAAGCAAGACAAGAGAGGAATGGCCACCCGCGAATCTGCGTTTTGTGGTCTCATGGTGCGCATGAGCGAACCGAACGGAAACTATCGTTGGCTGGACGATGACGGCCCGGCCTTTGGCGGCCCTGGCGTTGAACCGCGCTGGACCTCCAGCCGCAAGGACGCAGTTGCGACCGCCTATGCCGCCTCCAGCCGCATCTGGTTCACTACCTCGCACGGCATCCTCAATGAGATTTACTACCCCACCATTGATCGCCCGCAAACGCGCGACATGGAGCTGCTCTTCACCGACGAGACCAGCTTCTTTCATGAGGACAAGCGCGATCTCGACTACGACTTCCACTACATCGACGAGAACGCGCTCGCCATCCGCGCCACCGCCAGCGATCGCGGCGGTCGCTACAAGGTCGTCAAGGAGTTCATCACCGACCCGCACCACCCCGTTGTTCTGATGAACGTCAAGATCACCGGCGACCCGGAGACGCTCGCGAGACTGAAGTGCTATGCGCTGCTCGCCCCGCATCTTGATGTCGGCGGCGCGGGCAACTCGGCGCGGTCGCTTGATATTGCAGGCAAGCGTTGCATGCTGGCATGGAAGAACGGCGTCTCTCTAGCCTTCGGCGCTGACTGCGGCTTCTCGCGCAGCAGCTGCGGCTTTGTGGGTGCCAGCGATGGCTACCAGGACCTGCTGCAGCATATGAGCATGACCTGGAACTTCGGTCAGGCGCTCAACGGCAACATCGCCATGATGGGCGAGATCGACATCAGCAAGAACCCAGAGTTCACCATCGCTATCGCCCCCGGCGAAGGCTTCCACTCCGCCCTCGCGCAGATGATGTCCACGCTTGCAACACCGTATGCCGAGCACCGCGCGCGCTTCATCAGCCAATGGCAACGTGCTCTTCCGCCGGTGCAGTTCGCGCCGGCATCCAGCGACGGCGGCCGCCTCATGCGCGTCTCGCACGCCGTCATCCTCACGCACGAGGACAAGACCTTCTCCGGCGCATTCATCGCTTCGGCGTCCATACCGTGGGGAGCGTCCAAGTCCGATGACGACCTCGGCGGCTACCACCTCGTCTGGACGCGTGACATGGTCCAGTCGGCAACCGCCATGCTCGCCTGTGGCCGCGTGGATACAGCGCTCCGCGCGCTCGTCTACCTCGCCTGCACCCAGCATCCTGACGGCGGCTTCGCGCAGAACTTCTGGATCGACGGAAGTCCTTACTGGCAGGGCATCCAGCTCGACGAGGTGGCCTTCCCGATCATTCTCGCGTGGCGTCTTTGGAAGGCCAACGGCCTCGGCAACTTCGATATCGTCCCCTGCGTTATCGCGGCTGCTTCGTTCCTGGTACGTTTTGCGCCGGTTACGCAGCAGGAGCGTTGGGAAGAGAACGCCGGCTACTCGCCATCCACGCTCGCTGCCGTCATCTCCGCGCTGGTCTGCGCCGCCGATATCTGCTCTGCGAACGGCGCAGCTGAACTCGGTGCGTTCATCCTCGACTACGCCGACTGGATCGAAGCCCACCTCGACGAGTGGACCACCACCAAACGCGGCATCCTCGACCCCGAGGTTCCTTATCACTACATGCGCATCCGTCCGCCGGCCGAAGGCGAACCGTTCCACAACCCCGACGTTGCTCCCGGCATGCTGCACCTGTCCAACCGCGAGCCCGGCGAAAAGTTCGCCTTCGAAGCTCGCGAGGTGGTCGACGCCGGCTTCCTCGAACTCGTTCGCTACGGCGTGCGCCGCGCCGACGATCCGCTCATCATCGACTCGCTCAAGGTCGTCGACAAGACCCTCAAGATCGAAACGCCCTACGGTCCCTGCTGGCGTCGTTACAACCACGATGGCTACGGCCAGCGTAAGGACGGCGGCCCCTACCTGGGTTGGGGACAAGGCCGCGCATGGCCCATTATGACCGGTGAACGCGCTCATTACGAGATCGCGGCTGGCAAGGACGCAAGCCTTTACATCAAGGCGCTGGAGCAGTTCAGCTCCTTCGGTGGTATGTTGCCGGAACAGGTGTGGGACCACGCCGATCTGCCCGAGCGCGGTATGTACTTCGGTCGCTCGGCCGGCTCCGCGCAACCTCTCGTCTGGGCTCATGCGGAGTACCTCAAACTCCTCCGCTCCGTCATTGACGGGCAGGTCTTCGATCGCATCTCTGTCGTCGCCGAGCGCTATGCTGTGCCCAAGGACCAGCGCCACTTCGAAAGTCGCCTGGAGGTCTTCCAACTCACTCGTCCCATCGGTTGCGTAGTACAGGGCGGTACGCTCCGCGTCATGGATGCCAAGCCCTTCCACCTCCTCTACACCATCGACGGTTGGGCTACGCAGCACCTGGTGGAGTCCCGCCAGGTAGGCCGCCTCGGCAGCTACATCGATGTCGCCACCGCAGCGGACCAGACCGGCAGCATCATGTTCACCATGCAGTGGACGGAGGGTGGCAGCTGGCTCGGCCACAACTGCGAAGTCGCCGTGCTCGCTGAAATCCCGCAGCAAGCGGGTGCTGCCGAGAAACCGATGGCGTAACCCGTGTTCAGGGCGTGGAGGGACTCTGCGGCGTCGCCGCTTCAAACGGTCCCTCCACGCTCACAGTTTTTACCGCCATCATCTGCCACGCGAACCGCACGCCGATAAAGATGATGAACAGGTTCAGCAATCCACCAGCGATCGACCCGGTCAGTTCCAGAAACGGCGAAATTAGACCCAATCCAAGCAGTATGCCAAAGGCTTTGATAAAGTTCACTGGCGTTGTGTTTGGTTGAGGTGTTGTCGTTTGGCTCTGTTGTGCGGAAGGTGATTGTCGCCCTTCCTCGGGGAATGGGTGTTCTCGGCTTGCGTCATTTTGCGGGTAGGGTCTACTGCCTGACCTCATCGGTTCACCCTGCGTAACTCTGGCGCGTTCGGCCCGGTGCTCGTTCGCAAAGTGAACTTGGATCGGCACAAACGCCACCGCCACGGCCATGTAGGTTAGGACTGCCGCCGCCCACTGGTAGCGGCGTCCGCCGTGTTGTTTCGCGGCCTTCCTCATGGCCCAGCCCAGCAGGTAACCCACGCCGATAGCTGCATACCCGATCGTCCAGCCCGTCATAATCACGATCAGCGCGTAGCCAGCGCATCCCACGATCGCAGCCAGCACCCCATAGCCCAGCGCATGTGCAAACACGGAGTGTGCATCCGGAGGCGTCAGGCTCTCCGCCTGCCGCGCGCACGCCAGGCAGGCCATGTGCCCGTCCACGCGGAAGTATTCGTTCGTAATGCCGCGTCTACAGTAGGCGCACTCGTCCGGCGCAGGGGACTCGCCTTCATAGATTGCGCGTTGAAAATTCAGCGGGGGCGTGGCCATGGTGATCTCGCGAAGACTACCAGACAATGCACCCCGCACGATACAAATTTCTGGCTACATCTGCGGTCCGGGCACGCTCACCATCCATCCCACGCCGAACTTGTCTGTGCACATCCCAAACAGCGGCGACCAGAACGTCTTGCCCAGCGGCATCTGCACACTGCCACCTTCCTTAAGTTCGTCGAAGATCCGCTCAACTTCATCAGCGTTCTCTTCGCTCACTGAAATCTGAATGCTCTTAGGCCCGGCATCCGGGTTCCGCGGATCATCGCAACCCATCAGCAGCATGCTGCCCAGGGGCATCGACATGTGCATCACCTGATCCTTCGCCTCAGGCGGTACCGGCGAGCCCTCAGGCGCATCGCCATAGGTCATGCACATCTGGATCTTGCTGCCGAACGTCTTCTCGTAAAGCGCAAACGCCTCGCGACACTTGCCGGAAAATACCAGGTGCAGATCAGTCTTCATCACTCTCTCCTCATGGTTTCTACAGCGTGGTTGTTATACGCCGCTCAATCCGCGGCGCGCTATCGTCTCCCAAGAAATTCGTGGAGCTTCTCGAAGCTGCCGCTCCAGCCCTCGCGCATGCCCTTCAAGTACTGCGGAGCCGCAGCTGTCGCGCTAAGAACCTTCACATGAAGCGCGATCTCTGTGCCTCCGTGCACCTCTTTGAACAGCACAGTATTTCGGTTTGTGAACATGGGGTCACCTTCTGCATCGAGCGCCCAGGCCAGAAACACCAGCTTCTCCGGTGGAGCAACCTCTTCGAATTCGCCGCCCATCGGATACACCGTGCCATCGGGCGCGCGCATGTCGATGTGGATCAGCCCTCCTGGACGCACATCGGCCTCGCAGCGCGGATTGGTAAAGAGCTTCGGCCCCCACCACTTCTTCAGCTGCTCGACATCTGTCCATGCGTGCCAAACCAGTTCGCGCGGTGCGCGGAAAAACCGCGTCAGCTCCATCTCCATTGGAACGGCAGGGACTATAGCGCTCATCTCGCCTCCTCTGCAGCCATGGCTTCGACAAGCTCAACCAGCCGTTCAAACGCCGAGCTCCATCCGCCATTGTGTCCATCGCGCTCGACTACCGTCGCGAAGAACTCCTGCAGAAAGTGCATCGTCGTCCTGCCGTCGTGCTCCTCGAAACGGACCGTGATCAGCGTCTCATTGCCTTCCTTCGGCAGTCCTACGTTTGTGCGGTCATCCCAGCTGAACGTATAGACCAGCTTCTTCGGCGGGTCTATCTCCCTCAGCTCTCCGCCCTGCCATAGCTCGACCTCGGTATCGGTGCCCGGCCGCTTGCCACGCAACCCAATCCGCCACCGATCGCCCGGTTTCTCGCCGCGCTGCACATGGAAGGCAGGGAACTGCCGCGGCCCGCACCACTGCAGCGCGAGCTCAGGATCGGTCCACGCCTGCCACACCAGCTCGCGCGGAGCGTTGAAGCTGCGCGTGATCCGCAACTCATGCGTCGCAGCCGGGCCGCCCGCCAGCTTCTCCAGCGGGTTTGCAGCACGCTCGGCCAGGAACGCATCCAGACGGGCCAATGTCTGGTTCCCACCCTCAATAGCGCCGTACTCGCGGACATTCTTCTCCCGCGCCTCGGCCGTCGGGTAGATCAGCGTGATGGTAAATCGCGTGCCGCCGTCCTCGTCGGTAAAGGTCATCACCTTGCTGACCCGCACAGGCTCTGCACCCTCGCGCCCGCCCACCAGGTCCAGCGCAATTCGCTCCAGCGGCACCACCTCGGTGAACGTCATCTCGTTCGGATAGTTCGTGCCATCCGGTCCATGCATCACGAGCTTCCACTTGCCACCGGCGCGCAGGTCCATCTCTGTGATCGTGGTGGTGAAGCCGTGCGGGCCCCACCACTGGCCTACCTGCCACGGGTCAGCCACCGCCGCCCACACCATCGCCCGCGGCGCTGCAAAGACTCGCGAGATCACAATCTCACGCTCTGCCGTCGTTGTTGCCTGTTCCACTGCTGACTGCGCCATCTCAGTTCTCCCTTTCGTTGAAATGTCCGCTCTTTGCCTGCTTGCCGTTCCCATTGCTGCTGTTCCGTGTTGTTGATCTACGTTTCCCGTTCTTGCTGCGTGGCTCGGTTTGCTGCTCGCTCTGGACACGCTGCAGATACTCCTCCAGCCGGTCAAAGCTCTGCTCCCAAAACTGCCGGTAGAACTCCAGCCAGTCCGCGGCCTGTCGTAGCGGAGCGGCCTCCAACTTGCACGGCCGCCACTGCGCCTCGCGGCCGCGCTTGATCAGCCCGGCGTTCTCCAGTACCCGCAGGTGCTTGGACACAGCCGGCAGGCTCATCTCGAACGGCTCAGCCAACTCCGTCACGGAGCTCTCACCCAGCGCCAGTCGCGCCAGTATCGCGCGCCGGGTGGGGTCGGCCAGGGCTGCGAAGGTTGTGCTGATCGCGTCTGTCATCTGTATTAAACCCTTAGGTTATATAACCTACGAGTTAAATATGCCTCGCACCGCCTCTTGTCAAGCGACAACTTCATAAATCCCCGATAAATTTCTCGGACTGTTTTGAATCGTCGTGCCCCCTCTCCACATCAATTCGATGGTTGTCGAAATATAAAGCGAAGCCTGGACCGGTTCGAGCGGCTTCCCAAAGGAGACACATCATGAGCAAACTACAGGGCAAAGTCGCCATCGTCACCGGGGCTTCCAAGGGCATCGGCGCGGCCATCGCAAAGCAGCTCGCATCCGACGGCGCCTCTGTCGTCGTCAACTACTCCTCCGACAAGACCGGAGCGGAGAAGACCGTCGCTGAGATCTCCAAGACTGGCGGCAAGGCCATCGCGGTTGGTGCCAGCGTCGCCGACGCCGCGGGCATCGATACCCTCTTTGCCGAGGCGAAGAAGGCCTTTGGCGCCGTCGATATCCTCGTCAATAATGCAGGCGTCTACAAGTTCGCCCCCATCGAAGCCATCACCGCAGAAGACATCGACTGGATGTTCGGCATCAACGTGAAGGGCCTCCTGCTCGCGACCAAGGCAGCAGTGGCGCAGTTCCCGGCCACCGGCGGCAACATCATCAACGTTGGCTCTGTGGCCAGCGAAGGCAGCTCCCCCAACGCCTCAGTCTACAGCGGCACCAAGGGCGCGTTAGATGTCATCACCCGCTCGCTCGCCAAGGAGCTCGGCCCGAAGAAGATCCGCGTCAATGCTGTAAACCCCGGCCCCATCGTTACGGAGGGCTTCATATCCTCCGGCGTGCAAGGCAGCGACTTCGAAAAGGCCATGATCGCCGGTACGCCGCTCGGCCGCGTCGGTCAGCCCGATGACGTCGCCACAGTCGTCTCGTTCCTCGTCTCCGACGACGCCAAGTGGGTCACCGGAGCCCTGCTCCAGACCGCTGGCGGCCTGCGCTAACTCTTTCCTCAGGGGCAGTGGGTTGCCTGTTGCCCCTGAAAAAACCACTTCCGTCGTATTTGGATTTTTCAGAAACCTTATTCGCCCCCGGGCGTCTTATAGACTACGGAAACCCCGCCGCAGAAACGCTATGCGGCCTTGGCAACCGGCCACAAGATCAACAACTTAACCCCTAATGAATCTCGTCTGGAGCGAGCCATGGAAATCCTTTTCTTTTTTATACCTGTAGCTCTGGTCACCGCGGAGTATTTCTTCACCAAGTCCCGTAAGCGTAACGACGACTCCGCCCCCTGCGGCGACTGTATCTA
This sequence comes from Acidobacteriaceae bacterium, assembly GCA_903970395.1. Taxonomy (GTDB): domain Bacteria; phylum Acidobacteriota; class Terriglobia; order Terriglobales; family Acidobacteriaceae; genus Granulicella. Next base: position 6,434 of record CAJCIM010000054.1, on the reverse strand, counting down.
ACGACCCTCGTTCTGAGGGTCGTTTGGGCCACGCTACTGCCCCGCTGGCGTCCGCCATGCGAAAATAGTAGCGATGATCTCTGTCTCTAATGTCACGATGCGCTACGGCGCCAAGCTCCTCTTTGAAGACGTCTCCGTCACCTTTACCGACGGCCGGCGCTACGGCCTCACTGGCCCTAACGGCGCTGGCAAGTCGACCTTTATGAAGGTCCTCACGGGTGAGATCGATGCCCAGAAGGGCACAGTCGTCCGCCCCAAGAAATTCGGTGTCCTTAAGCAGGACCAGTACGAGTTCGATGCCTACCGCGTCCTTGACACCGTCATCATGGGCAACAAGGCTCTGTGGGCTGCGATGGAGGAGCGCGAGGTCATCTACAACAAGCCTGAGATGACCGACGAAGACGGCTCCCGTCTCGGCGAGCTCGAAGGCATCGTCGGCGACGAGGACGGCTACGAAGCTGAAGCCAACGCTGCCGTGCTGCTCCAGGGCCTCGACATCCCCGACGAACTCCACGAGCGCAAGATGTCTGAGCTTCAGGGCGGCCAGAAGGTCCGCGTCCTGCTCGCGCAGGCTCTCTTCGGTAACCCGGGTGCGCTCTTCCTGGACGAGCCCACGAACTATCTCGATCTCGAATCGATCCACTGGCTGCAAGACTTCCTCGTGCGCTACAACGGCACGGTCATCACCATCTCGCACGACCGCCACTTCCTCAACAACGTCTGCACGCACATCGCTGACATCGACTACGAGACGATCATCGTCTACACCGGTGGTTACGACGAGATGGTCCTGCAGAAGACCGAGGTTCGCAGCCGTATCGAGAGCCAGAACGAGCAGCGCGAAAAGAAGATCGCGCAGCTCAATGAGTTCATCGCGCGCTTCTCCGCCGGCACGCGTTCGTCTCAGGTGAACTCGCGCAAGAAAGAAGTCGAGCGCCTCGCCACCAGCGAGCTCGCCCGCTCCAACATCGCGCGCCCCTACATTGCCTTCAAGATGGAGCGCCCCTCCGGTAAGAACGTTCTGGAGTTCGAGAACGTCAACAAGTCCTACACGCAGCCCGACGGCAAGACCGAGCACGTCATCAAAAACTTTTCGGCCCTCGTCAATCGTGGCGACAAGGTCATCCTCATGGGCCGCAACGGCCAGGGCAAGACCACGCTGCTGAAGGCTCTGCTCGCCAACGGCCCCGGCATCGAAGAGAAGGATGTCTCCATTGACTCCGGCACCGTCAAGTGGGGCCACGAGGTCCAGATCGGCTACTTTGCGCAGGACCACAAGGGTTCCATCCAGCTCGGAATGACCGCGCAGGACTGGTTGCATCAGTACGATCCCAAGGCCGCCAAGGAGGACATCCGCGGCATCCTCGGCCAGATGCTCTTCAAGGGCGAAGAAGGCCTGAAGAAGACCGACGCTCTCTCCGGCGGCGAGGCCGCGCGCCTGCTCTTCTGCAAGATCATGCTGCAGAAGCCCAACGTCCTCGTTCTCGACGAGCCCACCAACCACCTTGACCTTGAGAGCATCAACGCACTCAATCAGGCCATCCAGAAGTACGAGGGGACGGTCTTCCTCGTCACCCACGACCAGGACTTGATCGAAGAGGCAGGCACCCGCATCTGGCACTTCGAAGGCGGCCCCACCGACTTCCACATCACCGACCACAAAGGCCCGTACGAGGAGTACCAACAGCAGCTCGCCATGGCGGCAAAGTAATTTTGGAGCACCCAAGACCCTATCATCCTGTGCGGAGTCGAAGGACCCCGACGGTCTGAGTCAGGCAGAATTACTCCACCCCCTTTCATTAAAGCTGGTTGTATACAGCTAGCAGCGCCGCAAGAGTGTGATCTGAGGTGCAACTTTCATGCCGATGTTCAACCCGCCTCATCCCGGTGAAATTGGGAAAGAAGCTCTCGAGTCTGTTCCGATGACCGTGACGGACTTTGCCGCGCACATCGGTGTCTCACGGGTCACGCTCTCTCGCGTCCTCAATGGCCGTGCTGGTCTCACTCCGGAGATGTCCATCAGGATCAGCCAGGCATTCGGTCAGGGCCAGCCGGATATCTGGTTCCTTATGCAGAACAACTACAACTTCTATCAGGCCTCTCACAAGAAGCAGAAGCCGGTACGCCCGCTCAAGCTCAAGGTGGCGGCCTGACCTCGTGGCTGGCAACCCCTGCCAGCAGAGCCGCATCCATCCTCAACGGAGCCCCTATGCGGAAGAGGGATGTATACAGGCTCGCTCTCGTTGGGGCGATCGTTATAGTTCTGCTTAACACGTTTCTCGCGGCCAATGCGCTGCGCAAAGTGTTCTACCAGCAGCACTGGCTCTCGCACTCGCAGGACGTCATTATCACCACAGAGCAGTTGCTCGCCCGCATCCGTTATGCGGAAGCCTCTGCTCGTGGCTACGTCCTCACTGCTTCGCCGCAGTTTGAGCAGGAGTACAACGAAGCCGGTCAGCGCATACAGCAGAGCATCGATCAGCTGCAGGAGCTGACCAGCGACAACTCTGTTCAGCAGCGGAACATAGTTATTCTGCGTGGCCAGGTCGCCGCCAAGATGACGGTGCTCGACGACAGCATGGCCGAGCGCCACGGCCACCCCCACGGAGCGATTGACGCGGACCTGCTGGCTGGCGTGATCAACGACACACCCGACCGCGTGCAGGGCGTGCAGGCCACCATCCGCATCATGCTCGGCGAAGAAAATCGCCTGTTGGTGCTCCGTTCCAGAGACACTGATCGCGCGCGCCGCCAGGTCTGGGTCACCTTTGTGCTGGCCTTCCTGCTGGACTTCGTCCTGCTTGTCGTCGCCTTTGAATTTCTCGTTCGACTCAGCCAGGAGCGCGAGATCATCGCCGCCAATAACGCAGAGATCGAACAGCTCAACGAAGAGCTGAAGCTCGCCAACACCGAGCTAGAGAACCGCGTCGCTCTCCGCACCCGCGATCTTCAGATCTCCAACCAGGAACTCGAAGCGTTCAGCTACTCCGTCTCGCACGATCTTCGCGCACCGCTGCGCACCATCGACGGTTTCTCGCTGGCCCTGCAGGAAGACTTCGCCGCAGAGCTTACCGACGAGGGGCGCGATTACATCACCCGTGTGCGTTACGGAGTCCAGCGGATGGGCACCCTGATCGATGCTCTGCTGCAGCTCTCCCGCGTTACGCGCTCTGAGTTGCAGGCCGAAGAGGTTGACCTTTCGCAGCTCGCAACGTCTGTCTTGCAGGACCTGCAGGCCGCCGATCCGGGCCGCACTGTCGTCACTGTCGTCCAGCCTGGCGTTGGGGTTCGCGGTGACGGTCGTCTGCTCAAGATCGCGCTTGAAAACCTGATGGGCAACGCCTGGAAGTTCACCTCCAAGGTCGCCGAACCCCGCATCGAGTTCGGCAGCCAGCCGGGCAGCGGAGATGAAGCCGGCAAAACCGTATACTTCATTAGGGACAATGGTGCGGGCTTCGACATGCAGTACGTCGATCGCCTCTTCACCGCCTTTCAGCGGCTGCACGGTGACCGCGACTTCAAGGGTTCTGGCATCGGTCTGGCGACGGTCTCCAGAATCATCCGTCGCCATCACGGCACCATCCGCGCCGAAAGCGAGACAGGCCGCGGAGCGACGTTTTACTTTACCCTCGCCGGTTGAAAGTGTTGCCGGTAAAATGCAAGCGCTTTATAGAACTCTACGAGAAACGTGACTGATGCCCATGATCTTACTTGTCGAAGATGACCCGGACCACGAAGCGCTGGCCATCCGCGCCCTTCGCAAAGCAAATGTGGCCAATGAAATCACCGTCGCTCGCGACGGTGCCGAAGCCATTACCTACATGCAGGAGATCATCGCCGGCACGCGCAATCCACCGCAGCTGGTACTGCTGGATCTCAAGCTTCCCAAGATCGACGGCCTCGAAGTGTTGCGCAACATCCGTGCTAGCGACAAGACCGCTTTGCTGCCCGTCGTTGTGCTCACATCCTCCGATGAGGAGCGCGACATCGTCTCCAGCTACCGGCTGGGCGTGAACAGCTACATCCGCAAACCTGTAAACTTTACTGACTTCGCTGAGGCCACACGGCAGCTCGGCATGTACTGGCTCCTCCTGAATCAATGCCCACCGGCGATCTAACTCCGAACTCCCGGCCCTTGCGCGTCCTCGTCATTGAAGACTACGAGGAGGACGCGCTGTTGCTGCAGCGCCACCTCAAGCGCGCTGGCTACGACGTCGACTTCCGCCGCATCGAGACGGCTGCCGAGTTGCGTGCCGCTCTCGACGAGCCCACCCCCTGGCACCTCGTTCTCGCCGACTACACTCTGCCCAGCTTCGGCGCGCGCGATGCGCTTAGCATCATCCAGAAGCGCGGCTCGGACATCCCTTTCATCATCGTCTCCGGCACCATCGACGAGGTCTCCGCCGTCAGCGCCATGCGTGCCGGCGCTCACGATTACGTCCTCAAGGGCCACCTCGAACGCCTTCTTCCTGCCATCGAACGCGAACTGGCCGACGCCGAACGCCGTGCCGAGCGCCTGCGCACCGAAGCTGAGCTGCGCCTCGCCCAACAGCGTTTCTCCGCCACCTTCAACCAGGCCGCTGTCGGCATGGCTCATACCTCACCCGAAGGCCACTTCCTGCTCGTCAACCAGCGCCTCGCCGAGTGCCTCAACGCACCGCTCGATACGCTCCTCGAGATGCGCCTGCACGACTTCCTGATGCCTACCGAGAATGAGATCGACGCCGATCTCTATGCGGAGCTCCTCGCGGGCAAACGCAGCGGCTATCGTGTCGAACGCACCATCGTCTGTTCCGACGGCAGCACTCTACCCGCGCAGCTCACCGTCTCCATGCTCGTCCACGATGGCGATATCGACGGCACCGCCGCCACAACCGTCCTCTGGGTCGTCGAAGACATCTCTGCCCGCAAGGTCGCCGAGCAGGAGACCGCAGACCTCATGCAGCGGCTCATCAACTCCGAGCGGCTCGCTGCCGCCGGTCGCATGGCAAATACGCTCGCACATGAGATCAATAACCCGCTCGAAGCCCTCACCAACATCTTCTTTCTCTTGCAGGAGCAGTCCCTCACGCCGCAGGCGCAGGAGTTGCTCGCCATAGGCGCCCGCGAGCTCGAACGTGTCGGCCATATCACTCGTTCCACGCTCAGCTTCTACCGCAAGGTGCCTGGCCGTACCCTCGATCTTCGAGCTATGCTCGATGAGGTCGTGCAGCTCTTCGCCACGCGCGCCGAGCAGCACCATGTCCGAATCCTCACCCGCTACGTCCCGGGTATCGAATCCGCGCACTACGATCCCAGTCTCCGTCAGGTCTTCGCGAACCTCGTTGCCAACGCACTTGAGGCCATGGCCTCACGTGGCGGAGCCATCTACATCCGTGCCCGTGTAGCTGGCGATCGCGTGGCCGTCCTCGTAGCCGACAACGGCCACGGCATCGATGCCGCCAACCTCGCCTGCGTCTTTGAGCCCTTTTTTACCACCAAGGGCGAGCGCGGCACAGGCCTCGGCCTCTGGGTCACCCGCGGCATGGTGGAAGAGCAGAGAGGCAAGCTCCAGCTCCGCAGCTCCACTGGCGCTGAGCGCCACGGCACCGCCATCCGTATCACTCTCCCGGTCTCCCAAAACGGCGACGCCAGCCCCGCCGACACCCCGGCCTGACTCCATCGCTGTCAGGGGCTACAATCACCCTATGAACAGCCGCCAGTCCGAGCCCGCCCGCCAGAAAAACGTCCTCGGTCAACCGCTGGAACCCTGCGGCTTCGACCCTCTCACCGGCTTCTATCGTGACGGCTGCTGCAACACCGGCCCCGACGACCGCGGCGTCCATACGGTCTGCTGTGTCGTCACCGCCGAGTTCCTCACCGCCTCCGCGCAGCTCGGCAACGACCTCTCCACCCCCATGCCGCAGTTCGGATTCCCCGGCCTCAAGCCGGGCGACCACTGGTGTGTCTGCGCCAACCGCTGGCTGCAGGTTGTCCAGGCCGGCGCGGCCTGCCCCGTTGTCCTCGAATCCACCCACGAGGCGACCCTCGAAATCGTCCCATTCGAGACGCTTCTTGAGCACGCTGTCATCCCCAAAACCCTGCACTAACCTGTTTACTGTTCACCGCAATCCCATCGCCTGACGATTCAAGGCGATGCATCCCCCTGCGACAAAATATATGTAAACACGCTGTTTTCTGCATATTGATTGACACGTACAGCGCCATCGGCGATGCTTAAATCGCTAATAAATTTTCCGTATTTTATCGTCCTGAACTCGCAGGTGTGCTACGACACACCGTGAGATTCAAGCGATACACGATTGGTTTTACCAATCTGCAACACCTTTGTAGGAGTGTCACTTATGTCCACCACGTTCTCCGCAGGCCTGCGCAGTCTCTGTACCGTCCTCATTCTGGCGACGGCAGCGGCTCTACCCGTCGCCTCACAAACC
>CAJCIM010000053.1 GCA_903970395.1 Acidobacteriaceae bacterium | reverse complement strand
CTGAATGACTACAAGTGGATTCGCGCGTTCAGTGCGTATGACGAGTGGCAGGGGTCGAAGTATTCGAAGCAGAATCCGCTGGTGTTTTACAACGCGGACTACACGACGTGCCAGGGTTGCCATATGAAGCGTGAGGCGATCAACCTACCTGATCCGGGTGCGAAGAAGGGAATGCTGGCGTCGCACCGATGGCTGGCGGGGAATACGGCTGTGCCGTTCTACTACGGCTTCGATGAGCAGTTGAAGCGGACGACGGAGTTTTTGCAGACGGGGAATTACCTGAACGTGGATGTGTTTGGGCTGAAGGTGGCGGGGTCGGATGCATTGATTGCGCCGCTGGGGTCGGTGGCGTTTACGGTTCCGCCAAAGCGGACGCTGGAGACGTATGTGGTGATCCAGAGCAAGGCCATTGGACACTCGCTGATACCCGAAGTGCGTGATCTGTATGAGGCATGGGTGTCGTTCAAGGTTACGGATGCGACGGGCAAGACGGTGTATGAGAGCGGATACTTGCGGCCGGATGGGACGCTTGATCCGGGGGCGCACAGCTTTACGAATCGGCCGGTGAACTCGGCGGGCGGGTTTGTGGACAACCACAAGGTTTGGACGATCCACTCGGTTGCGTATGACAACACGATCCAGTCGGGGCGGTCGACGCTGGTGCGGTACCGGTTCGATGTGCCGGATGGAGTGAGCTGGCCGATCACGATCAAGGCGGCGGTGGAGTACCGGCACCTGCGGCAGACGTATCTGAATAATGTGCTGGGGGACAAGCATCCAGCGTATCCGGTGGTGGAGATTGCGTCGCGGTCGCGGACGATCAACCTGGGTGAGAATGCGGTGACGTCGGCGCAGGCGACTGACAATGCTGATTGGATGCGTTGGAACAACCTGGGCATTGGGCTTCTCGATCAACTGCAGTATGAAGATGCGGCTGCTGCGTTTGAGCAGGTGGTGAAGCTGAGGCCGGATTATAAGGACGGCTGGATCAATGAGGGATTGAACAGGATTGAGTGGGAGAAGTACGGCGAGGCGCGTGCACCGCTGGATAAGGCGCTGGATCTGGCTCCGAAGGATCCGCGGGCGCTGTACTACATGGCGCTGGTGGAGCGGCGGAGTGGGCACTCCGAGGCGGAGATTGCGGACCTGGAAGAGGTGGTGCGGCAGTATCCGCGGGCGCGGGATCCGCTGCGCGAACTGGGCATCAGCTACTATCAGGGGCATCGGCCGGAGGATGCAGTGACGACGTTCAAGCAGTTGCAGGATGTCGATCCGGATGACCTGGCGGCGCACTACAATTTGGCAATTTTGTATCGCAGGCTGGGGATGAAGGATCAGGCGAAGAAGGAGTCGGCGCAGTATGCGATGAAGTGGATCGATCCGGGTGCGCCGACGTACTCGCTGGAGTATTTGCGGAAGCATCCTGAGATTTCGAATGAGAGCGTGCCGTGGCATGTTCATGCGGAGAACCAGGCGATGGGGAGTGGGGCAGGAGAACCGTGAAGAAGAGCGTGGATCGAAGAAGGTTTATCAAGTCATTGAGCAGGACCGCGCTGGTGTTACCGTTCGCGGATATCCTTGCGCTGGCTGCGCCGGTGCAGCAACAGCAGCAGACGCCGGTCAAGATTGGACCGCAAGAGCGCAGTTATGATGCGCGGCCTGCGCCGCCGCCGACGGGTGGGCCGAAGTCTCCGATTGAAGGCACGCCGCTGGGTGTGAGCTTTGTGGATGTGGCGGCGCAGGCGGGGTTGACGCAGGAGACGATCTACGGTGGCAAGCTGACGAACAAGTACCTGCTGGAGACGACGGGCTGCGGGCTTGCGTTCTATGACTATGACAACGATGGCTGGCTTGACCTGTTTATGGTGAACGGCTGGCGGTTGGAAGGGTTTCCTGCGGGGCAGGAGCCGCACTGTCGCTTGTTCAAGAACAATCGCGATGGCACGTTTACAGATGTAACGAAGGGCTCCGGGCTGGAACATAAGACAGGCTGGGGACAGGCGTGTTGTGTGGGCGACTATGACAACGATGGCAACGACGATCTGTTTGTGACGTACTACGGACAGAATGCGCTGTATCGGAACAATGGCAACGGCACGTTTACGGATGTGACGGAGAAGGCTGGACTGCTGCAGCCGGGACCGAAGATTCGGTGGAACACGGGGTGTACGTTTGTCGACTATGACCGCGATGGGCATCTCGATCTGTTTGTTGCGAACTATGTGGACTTTGATTTGAAGACGGCTCCGAAACCTGAGGACGGGCCGTGTACGTACAAGGGCATGTTGGTTGCGTGTGGGCCGCCGGGGCTGGCTGGTGGGCGCAACATTCTGTATCACAACAACGGCAACGGTACGTTCACTGACGTGAGTGAGAAGAGCGGCATGTGGACGGCGGTAGGCACGTATGGGCTGAGTGTGGCGGCGTCGGATTTGGACAACGATGGCTGGCCGGATATCTATGTTGCGAATGATTCGGCGGCGGCGACGCTGTATCAGAACCAGAAAGATGGCACGTTCCGAGATATTGCGATTGAGGCCGGTGCGGCGCTATCTGCCGAGGCGAAACCGCAGGCAGGGATGGGTGTTTCGATTGGCGATTACAACCGCGATGGCACGATGGATGTCGTGAAGACGAACTTCGCGGGAGATACCGATTCGTTGTATACGAACCTGGGCGATGCGACGTTTGAAGACCATACGTATCCGGGTGGACTGGGCGAGAACACGCGGCTGCTGGGTTGGGGCGTTGGGTTCTTCGATATGGATAACGATGGCTGGCCGGATATTTTGATGTCGAACGGGCATGTGTATCCCGAGGTGGACAGATCGAAGGCGGACCTGAAGTATGCGGAGCACAAGTATCTATACCGCAACCTGCAGAATGGTCGGTTTGAGGACGTGACGACGCAGGGTGGGCCGGGAGTGATGGAGAACGCGCCGGCGCGCGGGTGCGCGTTTGGAGACTATGACAACGATGGGGATATCGATGTGGTGGTGAACTGCATCAACTCTGTTCCGCAGCTATTGCGGTGCGATTCGACACTGAATCGAAACTGGATCAAGATCAAACTGGTGGGAACGAGATCGAACCGGTCGGGAATTGGGAGCCGCGTGATTGTGACGACGAAGACTCGAGCCGATGCGACGAAGACGTTGCAGCAGGCGGAAGAGTTGCGCAGTGGCGGGAGCTACTTTTCGCAGAACGATATGCGGCTGCACTTTGGGTTGGATGAGGCGAAGAGGGTGGATATGGTGGAGATTCGCTGGCTGAGCGGGCAGGTTGATCGCATCAAGGATCTGGATGTGAATCAGCTGTATGTGATTGAAGAGGGTGGAAAGATTTTGAAGGCTGGGCCTTTGAAGCCTGCGTCGAAGACTACGAAGGCTAAGGCCTGAAGATAATGCTGCGAATGTGCATGATGTGTGCGCTGTTTTGGGTGCTGGCGTCAGGCGCGCGCGCGCAACAGGCTTGTCCGTGGTTGACGGAGGGAACCGCGGTGACGCTTCTGGGTGGGCCGGTGACGAGCGAGGTGCATGCTGTGAGTGTGGGTGAGGGAAGTTGCGTGTTTACGCGCGGAGTCGAACGCGACGCGCTCGTGCTGCGGATAGAAGTGGGTAAGGTCGCAGCTGCGGAGTGCGCTATTGGAGAAGGTGTACGCGGAATTGGCGATGAGGCCTGGCGATGCTCGATGGATGTGGGCGGCGAGCATCGCGAGGTGATTCGCGGGCGTGTGCGTGCGACCAAGATTCTGCTGATGCTGACGGCGCGAGGTGGTGGGGCGAAGTTGCTATCGAGGGATGCGAAGCGCAGTGCGGTGGAGCAGGCGGCGGAAGAGGTAGCTGGAACTCTGTTTTAGCTGGCGCTCAGTGGTCAGTGCTTCCACTGGTAGAGGACGGTCTGGTGGATGGTGTGGTTGTGTGTGGTGGATTCGGTGAAGGTCTCGGTGTCGAGGTCGCGGAAGGTGTCGTTGAGGCTGGCGATGTTGCCGGAGAAGAACGGTGGCGGCTTGTCCTCGCCAGGCTGCGCGGGTGTTGCGTTGTGACCGAGTGTGGCGGTCAGGTGGAGATAGGGAGTGCGCTCTGCAGTGTGACTGAAGCCTGCGATGACGGAGGCTGTGCGCGGTGTATGCGATGCGCTTGCGTAGGCGGCGAGTAGCTGCAAGAGAGTGGATTCATCGGAGCAGAGGATGACGGATTTGTCCCGCACTGCGAAGACGAGATGCTGTGGGCCGGAGAGGCTGTACCAGTCGGTGCTGGCGTTGTGTTGCTGTGTCCACGTGAGAGAGCTGCCGTTGATGGAGAACTGCGGTAGCAGAGTTTCGTTGAGCGAGTGCTGGAGAGCTGTGGCGTCCCATGCGGTTGCGCTGGTAAGGACGACGGCGGTGTGGATGCTGAGGAAGGGTGAACTGTGGGCGTTGCTGCCTGACTGGGTTGCGGTGGCGAAGGTGAGCATCGCGGTGGGTACTGCGGATGTCAACAGATTGCGTAGCGGAGTGAGGGTGACGGCGTGTGAGGGCGTTGTGGCTGGCAGGGTGTCGATGCGCTCGTCGAGGTCGGAGGCGTCGCCGGATATGGGTGTTGAGAGAGAGGCGACAGGCGCTATGCGGGTGTCGGATACGGTGGTGGTGGCGCGGGTGATGAGCTTGTCGTCGAGTTGTGCGAGGACTTCGTTCACGGATGGCAGTGCCTGTGCGCGATAGACGCCGATGTTTGCGGGGAGGTAGTCGAGGACAGAGGAGAGATCTGCGCTGGGCGGTTCATTCTCGGGTTGTGCGGCGATGAGAGTTCGTTCTTCGCGGAGATCGGTGGCGGTGCGGTAGAGGTCACTGCGCGAGGCGGTGTATTGCTTCGTTTCGGTGATGTTGCGCTGCACCCAGTAGCTGCGGAAGTACGGTGAACGCACGATTGCGGTGAGGTTGAGCGACATGCGGAGGTCGCTGGGCCGGTTGTCTGTGTCTGTGTCGGTGCCGCTGTACCAGGAGTCGTGGAGCAGGGTGCGGTCGCCGGAGTGTTGCATGAGTTGGAGAGCGCCGGCGAGGAGATCTTCTCGTGTGGCGAGCAGTAGGTAGTTGCCCTGCACGGCGAAGGCAACGGTGTGTGCGGGGTCGGTTGTGGTGCGGACGTAGAAGGTGGTGTCGCCGGCCTGGCGCGACTCAAAGTTGGCGCGGAGTGCGAGCAGTGGCGTGTGTGCGGCTTCGCCGGGAGGAAGGTGGGTGATGTAGAGGAACTCGAGGTTGCCGATGTCGTACCAGGCGAGGAGGCTGTCGTTGCCGGCGATCTGGTGGAGGAAGCGGATGTCTGGCGGCAGGCCGGCTGTTGTGGCGAACTCGTCCTGCGCCTGGCCGAGACGATCGAAGAGACGCGAGCGAGAGAAGCCGGCGTAGTCGCCGCTGGCGAGCCAACGTTTTTGCTCGGGGGAGCTTGTCCATGTGTTGAGGAGAGCGGCGAAGTTGGGGGACTCGATGGAGAGCAGAGCGCCGGCGGGTGCGTAGGCGGCGAGTGGTGCTGGCTTGGCGGACTGTGATTGCCAGGCGTAGACGACGCCAGCGCAGAGCGCCGCGAGGAGCGATGCGGTGAGCGCGATGCGTGTGAGCTTCATCGGGCCTCCTTGGTAAGCGCGCTGAGGTGTGGGCGGACGTTGATGGCTTGTCGCAGTGAAGATTGGAAGACCGGACGACGGGCGGCGTTGGCCTGTTCGAGATCGAGCTTACTTTGCAGGCCCGCGATGCGTTGGGTTAGCGCTGCGCGTTTTGTGCCGTCGGTGATGAGAGACTGCGCGGTTCGCAGGTAGGTGATGGCCTGCGACGGATTGCCGAGATGTTCTTGCATCGTCGCGAGTGTTAGCAATAGGGTGCTGCGGCTGTCGGCGGATGCGAAGAGAGTTATGAACGCGTAGGGGCTCTCGGATGTGGATGCCGTGTCGTCGTTGTCTGCTGATGTTGAGGTGTCGTCTTCGGAGCTGGTGTTATCTGTCGTCTCGGATGATGCGGCGAAGATCGCTGGCTGTGAGGCGATGACGGGAGCGATGGCGGTTTCGGCCTGCGCGAAGTGAGACTGCGCTATCTCGGCGTTGAAGATTTGTATGCGGAGGTAGTTGCGCAGCGATGGAGGGGCACACGCGATGGCTGCTCGGAGGATGGCGCTGCGCTGTGCTGGAGGAGCTGTGCTCGTGGCGACTATGCGCGCGTAGACGAAGTACGGCTGGGCTGCTTGTGCTGCGGTGGGCGTGCTGTTGGAGAGCAGCGTGAGCTCGGCGCTGGCGAAGGGCTTGTTGCTGAGGGCAGCATGAAGCGCTTGTGCTGCAGCAGCGCGCGTGGCGTAGCTGGTCTGATCGCTGGAGGCTACGAGCGTGAGTGATGTCTGTGCGTCGCTCGATTGCTTGATCGCGAGTTGAACTTTGCCGAGTCGTAGGCGGTAGCCGGCGTTCCAAGGTATGCCGGCGGAGAGTGTGGTCAGTAGCGGGAGGGCCTCTGCGGGGTGGTTGGTGCGTTCGAGTAGACGTGCGGCGCTGTCGAGGTTTTCGTAGAGATCGCCCTGCAGGGTGAGACGGTGGAGCAGATCGAGTGCGCCGGGAAGATCGTTGGTGTGGATGCGCGCTTCGGCGAGTGCCAGATAACTGGCTGCAGTGAGGGTCTGGGTCTGTTGTTGCTGCTGGAAGGTGTACTCAAGGAGCTGGCGGCTATTGCTGTAGTCGTCCTGCAAGCGGAGAGTGTTGGACGCTTGAGTGATGGTGTTGAGGGATGGCGCGTTTGTGGGATCGGCCCGCCATGTCGCAATGAGCGAGGGGAGGCCGGAGAGTTTTGCGGCAATGCGGATCGCTATGATCTGCAACTCGGGCGTGCGGCGCTGGTCTGCGGGCATTGATGCGAGCAAGCTGCGTGCCTGTTGCGTGTGGGATTGATGGAATAGCCACTCGATATAGCTGATCTGAATAGCCACGAGCGATGACTGCGCTGTCGACGTTTCGGAGTTGGCATCGCCGTTGCGGTTTGCTCTGTTTGCCTGCACTAGAGCGATGGAGCGGAGGAAGAATGGTTCGAGTTCGGCGGCGGGTAGCCAGGTGACGTCGGATGCGGTGAGTGTGGAAAGAATGGATTCACGCGCATCCGTGGGGGCGGCGTCGATTAGGGTGAGGACTGAGACTGCTGCGGCTGATGGGCCTTGTGTCGCGAGCGCGTTGTAGTCGGAGTGCAAGAGTTCGTCGGCGCGGTAGAAGCCGTTCTTGCGGAGGTATGCGGTGAGTACGAGATCGAGCCCTGGTTTCAGCTGCGTGGCGATGTGGAGATGGCCTGCGTCAGAGGCGATGGTGCCGATGTTGGTCCAGAAGCTCTCCGGCACGGCGCGTAGGTCGACCGTCGAGCGAAGTTTGGCGAGTGCTGTGTTCCATGAGGCGATGGCTTCGTCATGGCGGTTCGCTTGCCAAAGAGCCTCCGCGATGGCGATATCGGGTGTTGGATCGTCGGGTGCGAGTTCGATGGCGTGGCGATACTCCGCGATGGCCGCGGCGGTGTTTTGCGCGTCGAGGTAGGTCTGCGCTAGAGCGGTGTAGCTGGTGGGATCGCTGGAGGCGAGTTCTATCTGCGCTGGGAGGTAGTCTTCAGCTGCGTGAGATGGAGCGTTGTTGAGAGCTAGGAACAGGCCATAGCGAGAGCCGTAGTAGAACCAGGGGTCACCGCTTAGCTGGGTGAGCTCGTTGGGTTTGTTGGTGAGTTGTGTGCCGATGGTTGGATCGCCGAGTGTTGTGGTGAAGGCGGTGTCGATGGTGGAGGCTTTGTCGCCGAAGTAGAGACCGATAAGAGCGGTGTTGGCGGTGCTCCAAACGGTTGGGCGTGTGGAGGCGTGCGCGGCGACGGCCTTGAGAGCGAGAGCTTCGTCACCGTGCGCTGTGACGAAGTTGCCTGCGGCTTCGGAGGTGGCGTCGTTGGCGGAGACGAGTTGCAGAAGCGCGTCGCGGTTGCCGCGAAGGTAAAGAGTGAAGAGGCGGTCTTGAAACTGCTGTTGCTGGTGGGCGATGACGAGCTTACGGAGGTCGGCGATCTCGTGGGGTGTGTCGCCGGTGTCGTGCCATGCTTTGACCGCCATGGAGAGGACGTCGGTCTGATTCTTTGGTTTGAGTGTGAGTGCATAGGCGTCCAGCGTTTGCGCGCGAGTGACGTTGTCCATACGGGCGATTTCGAGTTCGTTGAAGGCACCGAGTTGCGCTGGGGCCAGCTTGCCGCCGTGCAGCAGCAGATCGCGACGCCATGTGGCTTCGCGGTCGCTGAGTGCGGATGCTTTGGCCATCGGTATCCAGAGGTCAGCGACCTCCTGCAGCGAGCTGCTCGCTCGCTGTGTGTCGAGAAGCGTTGCGAAGAGCGACTTTTCTTCGGGTGTGTAGAGGTCGGCGACGACAGAGGCGATCTGGAGCATCGCTGCCTTGTAGGTTGATTTCGCTTGCTGTTGACGGGCGGCGATGAGTGCCTTGCGCCAGTCGGCGTCTGTGACTGCGGCGAGCCCATGCTGCTGTACCTGCTGCGCGATAACGGAGGGCGACGACGGCGATGTGTTTACAGACTGCAGCTGTTGCGAGAAGAAGGTGAAGGCGTCCGGCGCTTTGCGTTCACGGGCAAGCAGCCGGGCGTACAGGACGGCGCCGTCGTGATCCTGTGCTGTGGTGAGCAGATCGCTACCGGCGAGCTTGATACCTTGTGCGACGAAGGCGTCGGCCTGCGGAAGCAGATCCCATGTTTCGAGCTGCTGTGCGACGCGGAAGTAGTTGTCGGCTGTGGCTGGACGGCCGTCCACCCATGCAGCTTGCAAAGCCTTGACGGCTAGGTCGGGCTTGCCCTGGCGAGCGCGGGCTAGTGCTGCTTTTTCCATCCACTGAGGGTCGTGGTAGGTGAGCAGGTAGAGGCGGTCGTAGTCGGCGCAGGCGGCATCGAAGTTCTGCTGATGCTCTTCGAGATCGGCGCGTGCGATGAAGAGATCGGGGCGGTCGCGGCGGATGGCGATGGCTTTGGAGTATGCAGCGAGAGCGCCTGCGTAGTCTTCGAACTGGACGTCGACGCGACCGAGATCGATGGCGAAGCGCGAGTCGCGCGGGGAGTCGGCTACTACTTTGTTGAGGAAGAAGGTCAGTTGCTGCTCGCGGCCGTGGAGGCGTGCGTAGGCGATGGCCGCGGAGAGCGTGGCATCGTCTTCAGGGAAGGCGCTGATGAGTGCGATGTATTGACTGGTAGCGCCTTCGTAGTCTTTGAGGTCAGTCAGTGCGGGGATCAAAGCCTGGCGCGCTAGTGCGATCTTGTTGCGGCGCGTTACGACGTCCATATTGCTGGCGGGCGTTGCTTGCAGCGCTGTGATGGTCGAGGCGTAGAGGTCGCGTACTCCGGCTGCGTCGTGCGCAAGGGAGAAGCTCTGCGCCTGCAGGTTGAGGTACTGCGCGTTGAAGGGATCGACTGTGAGCAATGGTTTTAGCAGCGAACGTGCTCCGGAGTAGTCTCCGCTGTGGTTGGATTTGTCGATGGCTTCGAGGCTGTAGTCGTGGGCGAGTTCGGGGTTGGCTTCGTGTGAGGCCTGGATGAGCGTGGCTATGGCGTGCGGCTGCTGGTTGTTCTGCCAGTAGAAGTCAACGGTGCGACGAACTACACCGACGAGACGAGAGTTGTCGTTGTGGACGGAGTCGATGAGCGTGGAGGCTGCGGGAATGTTCTTCTGATCGAGGTAGGCCTGTAAGAGTTGATATTGCAGCTCGATGCGGTGGACGGAGTCTGTGGTGATGGCGACCTGACGTTGCAGCGCGCTGATGTAGGCGTGGTCGAGTTGATGTGACTGCGCGAAGGTTGCCAGCGATGCGAGTGCGTCTTCGGTCGATGCGTGGGAGATGGCAGCTTCTACGAGAGGGGAGATGTCCTGCTGGCGATGGAGGGTGTTGAGGATGTCGTAGCGGAGTTGGAGGGTGGCGATGGTGGAGTCCTGAGCCGCGACGCGAGCGGTGGCTTCGTCGATGATGGCTGCGTAGTCCTTGCGTGATGCGAGCTCGAGGAGGCGGGAGTGTGCGTCCTGCCGATCGGCGGTGCCGGTGTTTGTACTGGCAGCGATGTACTCCGCGATAGCGTGTGGGTAGTCGCGTTTGCCTTCGTCGATTGCGCCGGCTTGATAGGCGTAGAGTGCCGGGGCGTTGAAGTGCTTGCGTGCGGCGGTGATCTGCGCGAGAGCGTCGTCGAACTGGACGTAGTCCCAGAATACGGTGGCGGATTGCAGGTAGCCGTCGCTGAGTCCGGGGTGCACGGCGGCGATGCGGCGGAAGAAGGGTGCGGCCTGTGCGAGCTGTCGATCGGTATCGAGGTTGAGGCTGGTGGAGGTGGAGTTGGAGTAGATGTCGCCGATGGTAGCGAGGCGGTCGAGGTCGTTGGGGTCGGCTGCGGAGAGGTGTTTGGCGATGGTGGTGGCGGTGGTGAGTTTAGTGGGGTCGAAGTAGGCGAGTGAGCGGAAGATGCTGCTGGCCTGGTCACCGATGACGGTGTCGGCTGGGTATGCTTCGGCGAGTGAGGCGAGCAGTGGAGCGCTCTGCTCGAAGTGCGACTGCCAGAGATGCAACTCTGCGAGTTCCAGTGTGGCGGCGGTGTTCTGCGGTTGGGGGGTAGTCGCGGTGAGCAGAGCTTCGAGGGCTGTGCGTTCGTCGTTGAGCTTACCTGTACGGGCGAGTGCGGCCAAGAATTCGGATTGCAGGTCGGGGGATTCCTGCCAGTGCTCGCGGAGGAGCTGGTCGTATGCGGCGGGGTTGGCGGTGGCGCGGGTGTGGTAGGCGCTGAGGAGGTTGCGCGTGAATACGAGCTGATGCGGAAAGCGGTTGTGGGCGTAGAGGTTGAGTTGCAGATACTCCTGCGGCCAGGTGCTGTCGACGTTGGCGAAGTAGGATTGCAGCTCGGTTCCCTGAAAGATGTCGGTAACCTTGCGGGTTAGTGTGTCGAAGTCCTGTTGGCGCTTTTTGCGGAGGTAGAGGCGGGCGAGCTTGTCGTAGAAGGTGCCGGAGTTGAAGCGCGCGAGTGCCTGTTTGTAGACCTCTTCCTGCTGAGCGTCGAGGTTATTTTGCTGCAGGAAGTCGGCGAGGCGTTCGTAGAGGACTGGGTCGTTGGGGTTGCGGTCGAGTTCTTTGCGCAGGACAGCGAGAGCTGCCGGTTGCTGACCGGTGGTGATGAGGCGGTCGAGATAGCGGTCGAGGATCTGGCGATATGCGGCTGCGTTGGCTGTAGTCGGTTGTGTGTTTGCAGGGATGTTCAGGGACTGTTGCAGGAGGGTTGTTGCTGCGGGTGTTGCGGGGGTGGAGTCCGCGTCCGCGTCTGGTGCGGCGGTTGCGGGTAGAATGCTGGGTGTGGCGCTGCTTGCGGTGAGGGGCATGCCATGCAAGGGGGCGGCGAGTTCGGTGAGAAGTGAGTCGTAGAGGGCGAACTCTGCAGTGGTGTTTTTGGTGCGCGCGTCGACGTCGGCTACGGCGAGGGCGACTTGAAGGCGCTCGGATGCGTGGGGGAAGTCGGTGAGGAAGTGCCGGCCCGCGGTTTGGATAGCGGTGTCATCGCCGTAGGTGATGTAGGCCTGGATGAGCTGCGCGTGGAGTGTGGCGCGTTGTGGTGAGGCAGGGAAGTGCTGGTCGAGGATGGCGAGGAGTTCTTCTGCCTTGGCACGATGGAAGTAGAGTGTGGCCTTGGATTCTTCGTCGTTGAACTCGGAGTCCGGGTTGGCGGAGTTGAGCCAGAGCGAGAGGATTCCGTTGAGATAGCCGGGGCCGCGATCTGTGGTTGCGAGGTCTCGGTAGATGGAGAGGTTGCCGGCGCCGATGGGGATGGGCTGGTCGGGCGCGGTGACCAGGATGTGGATGATGTCGCAGAGTGCAGCCTCTTCTGGCGATTGTTGCGATGCGGTGAGATGGCCAGGCGCGGTGGCGAGCGCGTAGTCGTAGTGTGCGGCAGCTTCGTACTGATGGGCGCGGTCGAGCAGCGTGGCGATGGTATAGAGTTCGTCGGCGGACCATGCGGTGTGGCGCGATTGCTTGCTGGCGGCGTAGGCGGCGAAGATGCCGAGTGCGATTTCAGAGTGACCGTGTTGCTGGTAGTACGCGAAGAGTTTGGTGGCGGCGGCGAGGTCGTCGGGGTTGGTGATGAGAGCGGCGCGGCTGGCGGCGAGCATTGCGTGCTGTGCGCGGATGGCGTCGAGGAGTTGCAGGTAGGTACTGGTGAGATCGGAGGGCCAGAGGGGTTGATAGCTCCTTTCGAAGAGGTCGAGCGCGCGTTGCGTGGCGGCTTTGTTGCCCTGGTCGAAGGCGAGCAAAGCGGCGGCCTTGATTGGGAAGATCTGGTCTTGCGGGAAGGCCTGTTTGTAGTCGTCGATGGCGCGGTGGGCGTCGTCGTAGCGGTGCATGGTGAGCAAAGCACTGATGAGATTAGCGCGTGCTGCGGGCTCGGTGGGGTAGCGAGTGATCCATGCGCGATGGATGGCGAGGATGGTGTCGTCAGAGAGTGCCTGGTCCTGCGCGACCTTGATAGCGCGCGGGTAGGCTTGCCATGCGCGCTGCTGGTCGGCGGGGAGGAACTGCTCGGATGATGGTGTTGGGAGTGCGGCGGCAGCTTCGAGGGCGACGATCTGCTGTTGGGCCTCGTTGCGGCGCTGGTAGTAGTCGGCGAGTTCGAAGTTGGCGGCGGCTTTGTCGGTGGAGTTGGCTACGTAGGCTTGCCAGTCATGGTCGGCAGAGGAGAAGTCAAGGGATTGCTCCTCGACGTGGGCGCGGATGGCGTAGAGCTGCGCGGTGGGTGAGGACTTGAGGAGCGCGTCGAGTTGTGTGCGCGACTCGGCGGGTGGGCGCGGGAAGAGTGTGCGGACGCCGGGGAGTTCCATCGTGCGATAGAGAGCGGCTTCGATGGCGGAGCCGGAGCCGGCGGTCTGCATCCAGAACGGGAGCTCGGCGTGGGCGAGGAAGGCGATGGCTGCGATGCTGATGATGGCGGCGAGCAGGCTCTTGCGGAGAGCTATGTGACGGCTAGGGGAGGATTTCAATCTGCACCTCCTGTGAGCCGACGTTGTGGGCGATGTCTTCTGCGGTGACGGAGAGTGTGTAGTCGCCTGGGGCGAGTGTGGTGGGGACGCGGAACTCACCGGTACTGGCTGCTGCGGCGGAGTTCCAGCGGAGGTCGAGAGGGGCTGCGCCTTCGAGGTGTGCTGTGAGCGTGCGCGTGGTGGCAGTGGCTTCGGCCTTGATGAGGATGGGGTCGCCGGGGTGGTAGAGCTTGCGGTCGAGGTGGATACGGACGGTGGGCGGAGTGGAGGCGATGACGAAGGTCTTCTGCTCGGAGTAGGTGTTCCCCTTGGTGTCTCGGAGGATAAGGCGAACGATGTAGGTGCCGTCCTGCATGTCGGCGGGTGCGAGGAAGCGTGTCTCCCAGAGCTCGTCGGGGCCGTCTTTGCCGGTGTGTGCGTCTTCGGCGCCGATGTGACGCAGCGGTTGCGTGAGGCCGAAGGGGAAGAGCGCGATGACAGAGGTGATGGCGGGGTCGGTGTGGACGCGCAGGACGGGGTCGCCGGGGCGGATGACGCGGGGACGGAGCAAGGAGCGTGGCACGGCGAGGAATGAGGTATAGGGTGTGACGAATTTGTAGCGGCGAGAGAGCGCGATGATCTCGTCGATGGCGGTGCGGGTTTCGCCGTCGCGGGCGATCTGGTCGAGCAGAGCGTTGACACGGGCCTGTGCCCAGAGGCGTGGGAGCTGCGGGTGATCGAGGGATTCGGCGGGGAGATCGGTGGTTGCGGTGGCGTTGAGCAGGGTGCCTTCGCGGTTGGCGCGGGCGGTGAAGGTGATGTGCTTTGCGGGGGTGGTGTAGTCGCCGACCCAGGTGGCGAGGGAGCCGGCGTAGACGGAGTCGTCGAGCGGGTAGATAGTGTGGATGGCGCTGGTGGGCGAAACGTCGAGGTGCAGGCCGGCGATGGGGCGCGAGTTGCTGTGGGCTAGGAAGTTGTTGAGCTTGGGTTGCAGTGGTTCGCTGGAGAGGACGTTTTCGAGCAGGCCGTCGTTCTGGGCGAGTAGGCGTAGGAGTGCAAGGTTGGCGTCGTCGCCGACGGCGAAGATGTTGAGGCGTGGATGCGAGGAATGTTGCCACTGCTGTGCATAGCTGGCGGCGATTTTGGAGGTGAGGACGGTAGCGCCGCGGTCGGAGTTGCCGTCGGTGAAGAGGTAGAGGCTGGAGTTAGGCTCGGAGGCTTGTGTGATTGCTGCGGTGAGGGCTTTGCCGAGGTCGGTGCCGCCGCGCAGGCGGCTGGACTTGATGAAGGCCAGTGCCTGTTGGACGTTCTGTTGTGTTGCTGCGACCGGTGCGGGTTGGAACGTGGCGACGTCCTGATTGAAGAGCAGAAGCGAGAAGTGGTCTTCCGGTTTGAGGCTGAGAAGCACGGCCTGGAGTGCGCCGTAGCTGCGTTCGAGCTTGTCCCACTGCATGGATAAAGAGGTGTCGAGGAGGATAACGACGTTGCGTGGTGCGGCAGAAGTGGGTGCTACGGCTGCGGGGGTGGAGATCAGGGTTTGCGCGAGGAAGAAGCCCGGTTCGGGGGTGCGTGGTGCGAGGGTGGTTTCGCCGGGTGATGGTTGCGTGGGGTGATGGTTGCGGAAGGTGGTGAGTTCGAGGGTGTCGGCGCCGTGAGCGTCGAGCGACCAGGTGGTGGTGAGGTCTTCGGCGAGGGCGACATTGGTGGCTTGCCAGCTGCCGATGACGGTGTGCGTGTCTTGTTTGGAGATTTGGAGAGGGTAGGACTTGCTGGTGAGCTGGAATCTGGTGAACGGGGTGGTGGAGTGCAACTCGTAGTGGATGCGAATGGTGGCGGCGGATTGCTGCTGGTCGGCTGCGGGCGCGAGCGGGAGGACGAAGCTCTGGGTGAAGCGGTCGACGCGTAGCTTCTGGTGGTACTCGAGTTCGAGACGCTTGGTGCCGTAGGCGGGGATGGGAGTGATCTTGGCGGTGAAGGTTGAGTCGGCCTTGGGGTCGGAGCCGTCGCGCTCGCCGGCTTCGATCAGACCGGGGTCGATGGCCTGGGCGCGGGCTTCGGCGTAGATCTCTTCGGCGCGGCGGCGTTCGAGGATGACGGCAGGGATGCGGACGGGGCCGTCCCAAGTGGCGAAGTCGGAGACGGTGCTGCCGGTGGGC
>CAJCIM010000052.1 GCA_903970395.1 Acidobacteriaceae bacterium | reverse complement strand
GATTGACGGTCGCGTGTTTCAATCCACGCCCCTGTGCGAGGGGCGACAGCGTGTGCCCTTCAGCAGCTCTTCCATGACGGTGTTTCAATCCACGCCCCTGTGCGAGGGGCGACTCCCAGTACTTGTGTCCAAACCCTGTGGGGTTGCGTTTCAATCCACGCCCCTGTGCGAGGGGCGACGTGCGCAAACCTTGCCGCCGGCCATGTCCCACACTTCGTTTCAATCCACGCCCCTGTGCGAGGGGCGACTAAGGGAAGCCTAAACCATCGAGAAAGTGGCTCATGTTTCAATCCACGCCCCTGTGCGAGGGGCGACCCAATCTGCACTGTTTCGCTGCGCTTTGCTTCAGTGTTTCAATCCACGCCCCTGTGCGAGGGGCGACCGTATGTGCCGGGCATATCCGCGCTATTCGCCGTTGTTTCAATCCACGCCCCTGTGCGAGGGGCGACGACGCATGTCGTAAATAGCTCCATGCGCTATAGATAGCTTGCCACAAATGCGATCCTGGCTCTATCTCCTCGCGTAATAAGCGTCCTTTAGACAGCACTCAAGAGCATCTCGCTGTCATCAAGACAGTTAGCGGATCTGCGGACATCCCAGAAAATCCGCGCTCGCTTAGGGTTCGCGCGGATGAACTTTGTCTCGTTTTTGATGATTAGAGGATGAGTGGCGCTTCCGGATCGTAGGAGAGTTTGGCGCCGAAGTGTTCAACGCGTCTTCTCCACTCGGTTCCGAGAAAGTAGAACCGGAGACTATCCTGAGCGGGATCAGCTTCCGACACCAGGCTTGCCCGAAGCACAACCCACTGCGCTGAGTCTACGACGCACTCGAAGACTGAGTTTTGCACCCGTTGTCCATGATCTTCGCACAGCCGAGCCACGCGGCGCAGCCTGCGTCGTCCGGCGTCGTCGCGTGTGCTTACGTCGTAGCTAACGAGGACCATCATGGCTGTGTATCGTCTTCCATCGTCAAGGTTCTATCTCCAGAAGAGTGCTGGGTAAGCGTTGATGCCGCCACGCACATGACGTGCCAGCAGAAGAGCCTGCACATACGGCACTAGTCCGAGTGGAATGCGCTCTTTCAGATAAGGGTGTTCAATCTCATCCTGCTTGCGAAGCTGCCAAGCGGAGACGACTTGCTTGCGTGTGTCGTCGTCCATCTGAATGCCGCCCCCGTCTTGTTCTGTAAAGCCCGATCCCTGTACCTGACGTCGGTTGATGAGCGTAAGCACCAGTCGGTCAGCCAGTGCGGCGCGAAGCTCTTCCATCAAGTCGAGAGCGAGACTCGGACGCCCTGGCCGATCAGTGTGGAGAAAGCCTACGGCTGGATCGAGGCCAACGCTCTCCAAAGCGGACTCGATGTCATGGCGCAACAGCGCATAGACGAACGAAAGCAATGCGTTGACACGGTCCAAGGGCGGCCGTCGCGAGCGGCCGCCAAAACGAAACGCCTCGCGGTCACCGCCAATCATATGATCGAAGACCGAGAAGTAGACCTGCCCCGCCATGCCTTCATGCCCTCGCGCCTCGTCGATGGATGCTGCCCTCGCCGCCTCAAGCCCAGCCCAGGTGAGACGATTCGCCGCTTCCCTGAGCTCCTTTTCGCGTGTTTCATCCGCAACCTCGCGCGCGGCGCGCAGCAGTACTACGCGGCTGTTTGCAATCTTGGCCGCCACGATCGTTTGCACAATCGGAAGCGCAGAGGCCTCTTTGTCGGCGATGCGGTACTGCTGCCTCCGTAGCAGCACATTGCCAGAGACGGGGCCTTGGATGCGGGCGATGAATCTGCCCTGCTCGGAGAGGAACGAGATGCCCACGCCCCGCTCACAACACAATCCCAGCACCGGCGGGCTGCACAAGACGCGGCCCCAGCACACCAGCCCTTCCAGCGTATGCACGGGCACACGCAGCTTCAGTTCGTCGTCGATCTTGACTGCGACGGTCTCGCCGTCACGGTGCAGGTATGCGCCTTGCGTCATGACATGCAGAATGTTGAGAAGTTTACGCATGAGTCGAGCTAAACATCCTGCTGCAGGGAACGCAGTTGGAGCGCCACCCACTGCGCAGCGTCATCCTGTGACGTGGCCTCAGGGAGACACACGTGGACCAGCGAGCAGTTGCGGCAGTAAGGCCCCGGAGTAGCGGCGGGCGTTATGCTGCTTCGATACAGCCGGTGCATGGTGGCTGTGAGTTCTTCCGTGCGCGAGCGCAGTTGCGGCGTGAACTCAACCTCCAGACGTCGTCGCGGGTTGCCGTAGAAGATTGCGCCGCGCCCGATCGTGGCCTGTAACATCTCCTCCAGGCAGAGCGCCTGGGCGCAAAGCTGTACCGTATCGCAGTCGGTGGGCTTGCTCTTGCCACGCTTGTACTCGACGGGGAATGGTTCTGGCTTGAATTCGACGATGTCAGCGCGGCCTGTCAGATGGAGCCTTTCCGAGCGCAACCACATGCCGCGCACCGTGCGTACGTTGGCACGACGGCTTTCTCCGGGCAGGTCAGCGCGCTCATGCAGTAGCCGGCCCTCGGCGGTGCGGATGTTCTCCACCCACACCTGCTCCAGGTGGATGAGCGCCCACTGCCGAGGACAGAAGGCCAGATGCTGCAACCCGCTGATCGGCAGTGCGTCGTCATCGGTTTCGGAGGTAGAGACAGCTATGCTCATACATAGCGCCAGCAGGTAACCCCGGGCAGAGGCTGGGTACCGTCTGCGGGAGCTGTGAGCTGCGACTCATAATCGGAGAAGTGGCGAGCCGCTTTGACATGGCCGATCTGCACTGTCTCCAGCACCTTGTGCGCGGGCGCATTGCCGAGCTTGAGTTCGTGCTCGAAAAGGAAGAGGCCGCGCACCGACATCTCGCCACGCGAGGCCGAGCGGTCGTGGTCGAAGAGGTGCTCGAGCGATTCGAGCAGCACACCAAGGTCGGCCTTCGTGAAGCCAGTATCGGTGGCGAGGAACGGCGAGATGAAGCCATGCATCCGGTAAAGCCCATACGGAATGCCGTGCTTACGACCGATCTGCCCGCTTCCTGCACGATCTTCCCCGTCCTCGCCAGTCACAGCCTGTTGGCCTGCATCGGTGGCGTTGGTCAGCGCGACGCGGGTGATCGTGTGCGCAATGCTCATCACCGGGTCTACGGAGCTGCCGAAGCCGAACTGCACAGGTCCGCGCACCTGGCCGCAGTTCCAGAGCTTTGTCGCGCCTTTGGCCTTCTTGCCCTTATTCGCTTCCGCGTCGGCCTCGCTTTCGGCCTTGCCTGTTGTCATCACCGCGCCGAAAGCCCGTACGTCGTAGTAATGCTGGCACATATAGCTGCGCGCTTTGTCGATGGACTTGCCATCGGGCTCGATGCCGAGCGCATGATGGGCGTCGCGCTGCACGTTGGCAAGGATGCCGCGCTCCTTTACGAAGATGTTGTGTGGCGATGCAAAGTTTCGTGTGATGCCGACATAGTTGCGCACCTTACGCTTGATGCAGACATCGGTGACGAGGCCGTTGCCCGTCTCGGGATCAACACGTGGCGCATTGTCGGCGTCGGGGTCGCCGTTGGGGTTGCCGTTTTGCACGTCGAAGAGCAGGACGAGTTCGTAACGCTTGTCGAGGGGTTCGTTGGCGGTAAAATCGGGGCGGCTCATGCGTAGGTCTCTCCTTCGGTGGTGGGAACTGTCTCTTCGGTTGTTGGTTCGTTGTCGTCCTTGGGCTTGCCCCGAAAGAAGGACTGGCGCTGGTGGTAGTAGCCGAGCGCAAACCGACCCTGCTCTTCGAGCGTCAACATGGACGGGAAGCTGATTCCGTCAAAGCCATCGACGATTTCACCAATATTCTTATCCGGCGTACGACCATAGCGGCGCAGAATGCCGATATGACTTATTGAAAGTCGAGCTAGTTGAGCGAACACGACGCCAGGACGTGTGGACGCAGCACCAAAACAACGGTCAACCAGAGTACGGTTCAGCTTGCTGCCAGGCGAGCGTACTTGGTGAGCTTGGTACTGAAGTTGTTCATAGGCCGAGAGCAAGCGACCAAGCCGGTAGGGTGCGTCTTTTGATTCAGCATCGAGACTCATCTGTGGAACCTCCTTCATCTTGTGACTCGTGAAAAACAGTTGGAGCAACGCGGCACGTTCCGGTGTGACCTTCTGCTCGGCGCGATTGCGCTGTACCGCAGCAGAGAGCACAAGCCGTGGCAGCTTGCCGCCGAAGAGAACACCGAGAAAGACCTCACCGGCAAGACTCGGCGGCAGGCGCTCAAGCTTGCCCTGTAGCACCAGTGACCGCAGCAGAAAGCCGAGTGGCTTGGGTTCGAGACGGTCACCCTCCAGCCGGATCGCATCGAAGTAGGCGTTCAGGTTCGCCTCCAAATCGGCGAGCGTACCGGTGTGCATACTGCGCAGCATGGCGCGTCCCTGTGCTCCGCTCACCACCAGGCAGAAGAAGCGTTCCGCCGAACCCGTCGAGCGCTGGCCGCGATGCGGGCTGCTCAACACATCGCGCACCTTCTGCGGCGCGTACATCAGCTCACTCAACGTCCCAACCAGCTCGTCAGGAATATTGGCCCAGTAGACGGCGGTCGTATCGCCGGAGAGCCGCACGTTCTGCACTGGAAACGCGTCGCCCGCGCGCGGATCGATGTAACGCGCATTGACAAGCCGCCGCAGGCCCTCCACGTAAGCCGTCATGCACTCGCGGCAGATTGGCGCGTTGTCGTTGCGCTCCAGGCCGTACTTCTCAAAGGCCGCGCTGTTGAAGGTGACCAGCGAGACGCCCGAGGTCACGCAGCCTGCTATTTGGAGCGAGGCGTGTTTATCGACGGCTATGCGCTCGTTGCCGCACAGCAGGCACTGACGTTGCGCCGTTGCATCCGATGACTCGTTCCCCTTGGCGCGCTCGGCCCACCATCTCCGCAGCGACTCATCGTCATGCAGAAAGTCAGCGTCCACGCGGAAGGTGAAGAGGTCGTTGCCGGCATAGCCCCGCTCGGCAAGCTCTGCAGCACAACTCGCGAGCTCCGCATCGTTGCCAAGGAAGGCCGCGACTGCTTTGCCTACGCTGCTTCCGGAACTCTCAGCGGCACCGCGCAGCAGATCTGCGAACATCTCTCGGCGCGTGCGAAGATCTTCCTCGGACCGTTTGCCGTCCGGCTCGATGCCTAGCACATACTCGGATTTGTCGACGAGAAAGTCGGAGACGGCTTTGGATGTTCTTCCCAGCCTTCGAGGAATATTGAACATCGACGCCTGACGCTTCGGCCTGCCCTTCTTGCCTTCTGGCAGCGGCACCTCCTGGTAGTTGTCGCGCAGGCTGAGGTAGCTGCCATCCTCGTCGAGCACAATGGTCCATGGCACGGGCTTGCTCTCAAAGGCCGGGTCATCCACCAGCCCTTCGCGCCGTGCGAGTGCCTTCAGTTCGTGCAGGATCATAGCGTTCCTCCCGCGACTGAGCTTTGCCACTCCGGAACGTGCATCACGCCCTGCTCCAGCCGTGCGGGAAAGAAGCGTGCCTGGTTCTGCGGACCGAAGTCGATGTCGTGCAGCATCCACCCGAGTTCGCGCGTCTCGGTGGCCAGCGGAGGAAACTTCGCTGCATCCCAAGACTCGATCGTCGCCGGAAACTCGCGGCAGCCGAGATACGGTTGATAGTGCTGCTGGCCCTTCTCCATGCGGCGCAGGAACATGGCGCGGAACTTTTCGAGTGTGTCCTCCTCGCCTGCCCGCTTGGTCATTTGTAGCCGCGCCGTGATACCGTAATCTGGTTCTCGTAGTGCCAGCGTGTTGCGCTGGGCGCGGTCCTCGTCGCTGAAGAACTCCGGCAAGGGCTCGCCGCCACGGGAGGCTCGCAGCGCGTTCTGTGTGGAGACGCGCGAGTTCACCTCGTTACGCCGGAACTCGATCCAACGCACCGGACGGAGCAGCGCGATGGAAGTGATCTCCCAGCGGATTGCCGGCTTCCACAGCACGGCCTCAATCACGCCACGCGCAGCCGAGGGGGTCATCAACTCGTAAGACAGTCGTTCGGTAGAGAACTCCGGCCGTGTAAAACAGGCCATGCCACCATGGATTCGAAGGGAAAACTCTGTATTTTTCATAAGCAGGTGTTAGGCGAAGATTAGGCGAATATCCAGCGCGCGTCAATTATTTGTTGTGAGTGCTTGAGGAGTTTGTTTCCATAATGGGAATGCACCAGGGAATCGGCGGTGGATGCTATCTTTGAGCAGAGCCACCGAAGATCTGAGGGCAACAGTCCTCATAATCCTTCGCTCCTCTCTGTTTTTGTCATCCACGCCAGCCAGCTTGCGATAACGAAAGCACGTAAAAGGCCCATCTTTACATCACCTCCTTAGCATCGTCAGTACCGACGATGTTGAGACCAATGTATAGATGGGCCAGCCTTTTTGCAAGTTCATACGAACGTTCGTATGTTTCAATCCACATTCCCGTCTACGAGAACGACACTACAATCAGTCTGAGCCTCAAAGTGCAGTAAGTAAAGTTCATAGGATCAGATCTTCCGGCTCCAACCGCTCCCCACCCTGCCACCCAAAGCCAAACCGCGCATCGTAGACCCCCACGAACTTCTGCTTAACCACCCAGGAGGTGTTCGGCTTGGACTCGTCCTGTCGATATAGCAGAGGCTCCAGCACGCCCAGCTTCTGCAACCGCGCGATCTCCTGCGGTTGCAGCGACACCGTATACCGCTGTAGCCGACGGAACGCCTGCCGCGACACACCATTTGGTGCGCGCAGTTCGCGTACACGCTCCCAGGCATCGCCGTAGTCCGCAAAGACCGGCTGGCCGGAGTCCTCGATCATGCGGAAGCGTGCGGCAACCTCAGGAAAGTTGAGTTCGCGCTCATGCGCAAGTACCTGGGGCGTGTCCGTTCCGTCTTGTCCGAGGTTGCTCAGGAGCAGCTTCGTATACTTCGCAAAGATGTCGGGATCGGCGAGATCCGGCAGCCCCTTTCGAAAGAAGTCCAGCGACTCCTCCAACCCGCGCTGCAACGACTTCGCCGGCGGCTTCGACGGCGCCCGAAAGACGATAAACCGCCCCGGCTCAGCCAGCCGCATCTCACGGTTGCAGCGGCCAGCAGCCTGGGCGAGCGTCTCCAACCCCGCAAGCGCGCGAAAGACGACAGGGAAGTCGAGATCGACGCCTGCCTCAACTAGCTGGGTGGCCACAAGCTGGCAGCGCTCGCCACGCTCCAGGCGTCCGCGCACCTCGCTGAGTACCGCCGACCGGTGCTCCGCGCACATCCGCGCGGAGAGATGGAGGCACTCCGGCCCCAACGCTCTCGCCAACTCCTCGGCCTCCTGCCTACGATGCACAATGGCCAGCACCCGTTGGTGTCGGCCAACCGCTGCCGTCAGTTCATCGAGGCTGATCGGTGTCTTCACGTCGCCGAGCACCTCCATCCGAAAGCGATCCGCGATCACCGGAAAGTGCCGCGCATAGTCGGGCACAATCTCGCGCGGGACCTGCGCTGTGGCTTGATCTTTCTTATTCCGCAGCATCAACCTGGGCTGCGTCGCCGTCGAGTGCACTACACTTGCACCGAACTGCCCGGTTAGCAGATCGAGCGCTGAGTGGATCGGCCTCAGCAGGTGCTCAGGGAAGGTCTGCACTTCATCGAGAAAGATAACGCTGCGGCCAATGCGATGGAGCTTACGGCAACGGCGTTTGTCGTTGGCATAGAGCGTCTCGAAGAGTTGCACGCTGGTGGTTACGATCACCGGAGCGTCCCAGTTCTCGCAGGCCTGCCGGTTGCGGTCGGTCTCCTCGTCTGGGTCGATGTTCGAGTGGTGCTCGACTACGTTGCGATTGCCCAGCACCTTGCGAAAGATCCTAACCGTTTGCTCCAGAATAGAGGTATAGGGCGCGACGAAGATGACACGTTGATGCCCGTTCAGTTCAGCATGACGGAGCGCGAAGGCAAGCCCGCTGAGCGTTTTGCCGCCTCCCGTCGGGACGGTCAGCGTAAAGGCGCCGGGAGTCAAAGAGGCGGAGTTCAGGCATTGCCGCATCACTTCGGCCCGCATCCTGTTCAGGGGCGAATCGTTGCGTGCCAGTGCTTCCTGAGATGTCTTCTTGCATGCGGACTCGACATGGGCGGCCAGCATACCTATTGGCTCGAAATCGGCCGCTCGCTCCTCGTTCCTTTCCCACGCCTCTGTATTCAGGGAATCCGCATCAACCAAAGACGAAAAGAGAAACCGCGTTGCCAACGCGAGATATAGCGGATCCTCTGAACCAGGCGGTAGCTGCGGCAAAACAGCTTCCAGCAGGTCCTGCGGCAGGCCATCGCGTTTGGCATCTTGCAACAAGACTGCCCCCACATTATGTATGGCATCTTCAAGAAGCCCAAAGTTCTTCAGTCTGCCATGATGCGCCTGTACAGCAAGTGCGACCGGCAGCAAGTCCATTCCATTGCGCAAGGCATGTGCTGCGCCGACGATTGCATGTTGCACGCGTCGGCCCTCTGCACCTTCGTTCGACGCTTCACTGTCGCTCTCTATATGCCGCTGGAAGGCAAGCTGATACTTCCCAGCGTCGTGCCACAGCCCAGCTAGGCGCGCGTAAGCCTTCCACCTCTCTGGCGCAAAATGCTCGGCAAGTGCCGCAACATCCTCCAGGTGTGTTCTAAGTTCCTGCCATTGGCTTTTATCAGTGCCAGGTCTGGAGTGCGCGTAGAAGGTCATACATTCCCCGAAGTACCTTTCTCGTTGAGGCGTTGCTCCAGATCTTCAATCCCAGCGACAAGCTCATCGACTTTCGGTATCTTACAGAAGATCCTGCCGGGCAAAGATTCATAGTCCAGCTGTAGTTCGGCGTGCATCCCGTCTTGAGGTGTAAAGGCTACGCTGCCGGCAATGGCCGAAGTGATTTCAATATCGGGCTGATTGAGAGCATCCGGGCACTTCACCGCGTTCTGGGTCACCCGTTGGGCCACGATCATATGATCATCCGAGACCGCGATCTCGCCGGTGTAGCCCAGATCGAAGCTGCTCCGTGTGCGCAGAAAACAGGCGTCCGGGTCGCTCTGCGAGAGCTTCTTCTGGCCGCTCTTCTTCAGCCTCTCCAGCCGCCGCGGAAGCTCGGCCAGTTTGCTCTCCAGATGGTCGATGGCACCTCCAGGCCGCCCTTGACACCAAGCGAAGGAGCGTTCGACGACCCATCGCTTGGGTATGACGGCGAAGGTGTGCAGTTGGCTTCGTTTGGCGACTTGGACGGTTGCATCGAGCTTATCCTTAACCGCTTGGGCGAACGGTTCGCCGGAGTAGCCTGCATCGACGAGCGCGCCGTCGACTTGCTTGAGGTCGTCCGCGCAGCGGTCCAATGTGGTCAAAGCGCCGTTGCGGTCGGTCACCTCGGCTGTGGTCACGGCCACCGCATGCGGCAGGCCCTGCGTGTCGACAGCGATGTGGCGCTTGATGCCAGAGACCTTCTTGCCTGCGTCATAGCCCTTCTGGCTGGCGCTATCGGTGTTCTTCACGCTCTACGCGTCCACGATCAAGAAGCTGGTCGTGGAGTCGCGCCCCTGTTTGGCGCGCTCCTCACCAACCGATTTTTTAGCACCCGCTCCAGGACGCTGATGCCATCCGGGCCGGACTCTGACCGCTTCTGAAAGTAGGAATGAACCGTGCGCCACTTGGGGAACTCATGCGGCGGCATACGCCACTGGCAACCGCTCTCGACAGCATCCGTCAGAGCGATCCATGTCTGGCGGCTTCTGTTGGGGTGAGTGCTGATAGTTGGTGGATGGATTTGTTTGCGAGTCCTGGCGGGATCTCAGCGAAGTAGTGTCTTGGATTGAGGCCGAGTCTGCGGCAGGATTCGATCACCGAGAGGATGGCGGCGATCCTTGGGCCTGCGTTCTTGTGGCCGAAGTGGATGCAGTTCTTGCGTCCGAGCGCAATCGATCTCATGGAGTTTCGGCGAGATTGGTCGACAGTTCCAGCTCCGGGTGATCGAGCAAGCGTGTGAGTTTCTGCCAGAGCGACAGCGTGTAGTTGGCC
>CAJCIM010000051.1 GCA_903970395.1 Acidobacteriaceae bacterium | reverse complement strand
CGCATGTGGCGCAGGGGATGAACCTGCGCGTGGGACGGTTCATCTCCAT
The DNA here is from genome assembly GCA_903970395.1 of Acidobacteriaceae bacterium. Taxonomy (GTDB): domain Bacteria; phylum Acidobacteriota; class Terriglobia; order Terriglobales; family Acidobacteriaceae; genus Granulicella. The sequence goes on along the minus strand of CAJCIM010000051.1, from coordinate 26,557 downwards.
CCCCGGCATTGAGGCGCAACTGACGCCGAACAACTACATGTTCAGCCACTCGCTGCTCTATGCTGTCGATCCGTTTACGGATACCGGCGTGCTGGCGACGATTCAGATTTCGAATACGTTGACGGTGCAGGCGGGCGTGTCGGCGTCGCACGACGTTGCACCGTGGACGGCGGATGCAAAGCCTTCGTTCATGGGCTGTGTGAGCAAGACGACGGAGTCGAACAACGACAACTTCTATCTGTGCGCGAACGGCATCAATGACGGCGCCTATGCGTTCAACAATATTCAGATGTTCGACGGGACGTGGTATCACCGCTTCTCAAAGACGTGGCACATGGCGACCGAGAGCTATGGGATGTATCAACGCGATGTGCCAAGCGTGCATGGCACGCTGACGCCGGAGAAGGGAACCAACGGAGCGAACTGCCGCCTGGGGTTGCAGACGTGTTTTGCGCCGGAGTGGGCCGCGGTGAACTACATCAACCATGAGTTCTCCGTGCATGACTACATCTCGTTGCGCAACGACTTTCTCAGTGACAAGAAGGGACAGCGCACAGGGTATGCGGGGCGCTACTCGGAGAGCACGTTCTCGTATAACCACTGGTTTGGATCGACGGTGCAGCTACGGCCAGAGATTCGCTTCGATCACGCGTGGGACAGGCTCTCGTATGACAACGGCACGCGCCGCAACCAGTTCACTGCGGCGTCGGATCTTGTCTTCCACTTCTAGCTTCTGGCGGCTTTTACAGCCTTGCGGCGGAAGCATTTTGTGGCGTGGTCGTTAACGATGCCTGCGGCCTGCAGCCATGAGTAGACGATGACTGGGCCGCAAAATTTGAAGCCGCGCTTCTTCAGGTCTTTGGAGACCACCTCGGCGAGCGGTGTCTTGGCAGGGGATGGGGCCGGTCTGGTCCCACGAGTCGTGGATGGTCTTGCCCTTGGTGAAGCTCCAGACGTAGCCGGCGAAGTCTTCGCCGGATTTTTCCATCGCGAGGTAGAGCTTCGCGCCGTTGATGGTGGCTTCGATCTTGGCGCGGGCGCGGACGATGCCCTCGTCCTGCATCAGGCGTTCGATGTCGGCTTCGGTGAAGCGCGCGACCTTCTTCGGGTCGAAGCCCTTGAAGGCGTTGCGAAAGGCCTCGCGCTTGCGCAGGATGATGGACCAGGAGAGCCCTGCCTGAAAGCCTTCGAGCATGAGCAGCTCCCAGAGCGCGCGGCTGTCGTGCTCGGGCACGCCCCACTCGGTGTCGTGGTAGTGGCGCATCATGGGGTCATTCTGCGCCCAGGTGCAGCGCGGCAGGGATTCGGTGTCGGCGAAGGTCTTCGTTGGGCTCACGAGTTCATTGTGCAGCAGATGCGGCTGCTCCGCCAGCGTGGATGATTGCGAATCGTTTACACTTCCGCGACTGCGAAGCAGGGAATACGGCGGTCGTGGAGATTACGATGAACAAGAGGGATTTCTTGAAGACCACCGGTGCATTCTTTGCCTCCAGCCTTGTTGGCGACCTGGCGTTCGCGCAGCGTGCCGAGCCGCGCACGAACTGGGCGGGCAACTACACGTTCCATGCGAAGGAGCTGCTTGAGCCCCGCACCGTAGAAGAGGTGCAGCGTGCGGTGACAAGCCACGTGAAGCTGCGCGCGTTGGGATCGCGCCACTCGTTCAACGGCATTGCGGACAGCTTTGAGACACAGATCTCGCTGAAGGCCCTGGACACGATGACCGTGGACAAGGCCGCGCAGACGGTGACTGTTGGCGCGGGTGTGACGTATGGCAAGCTGTCGCCGTGGCTCGATGCGCAGGGTTTTGCGTTGCACAATCTCGCGTCGTTGCCGCATATTTCGGTGATGGGCGCTTGCGCGACGGGAACACATGGGTCGGGGCCGCGCAATGGCAATCTTTCTACGGCTGTTGTCGGGCTGGAGATGGTGACGGCTGATGGAAAGCTCGTCACGTTGTCGCGTGAGAAGGATGGCGATCAATTTCTCGGCGCTGTGGTGAACCTTGGAGCGCTCGGCGTTGTGACGAAGGTAACACTGCGCGTTGAGCCGACGTTCCAGATGCAGCAGGTGGTCTACGAGAATCTGTCGATGGACCAGCTGGAGCACAACCTCGACGCGATCTTTGCCAGCGGTTACAGCACCAGCCTGTTCACGGACTGGCAGCACCATCGCGTGTCGCAGGTGTGGATCAAGAGCCGCGTGCATTCGAACGATCCGGCTACGCCTCCGGCGGAGTTTTACGGCGCAACGGTGCAGAAGGTGAAGCTGCATCCGCTGGCCGGGCATAACCCGGAGAGCTGCACCGAGCAGCAGGGCATTCCGGGGCCGTGGTACGAGCGCATGCCGCACTTCAAGATGAACTTTACGCCGAGCAGCGGGCAGGAGATTCAGTCCGAGTTCTTTGTGCCGCGCGCGCAGGGGTACAAGGCGATCCTCGCGGTGGAGGAGCTGCGCGACAGGATCACGCCGCACCTGTTCATCACGGAGCTGCGCACGATTGCCGCCGACGACCTATGGCTAAGCGAGGCGCATGGGCGCGACTCGATGGCGATCCACTTTACGTGGAAGCCGGAGGCGGATGCCGTGAACGAGGTGCTGCCGCTGATCGAGGCGAAGCTGTCGCCGTTCGATGCGCGGCCGCACTGGGGCAAGGTGTTTACGATGGCTCCCAGGAAGGTGCAGGCGCAGTATCCGCAGCTGCCGGCGTTTCGCGCGATGCTGCAGCAATACGATCCGCAGGGCAAGTTTCGCAATGCATATGTGGAGCGCAACTTATTCAGTGCGTAAATGTGCGCACCAACGAAAAGCGGGAGCGGCGAATGAATCGCTGCTCCCATTTCCATTAGCGCAATAGGTTATTGTTGCGAGGTTATTTCTTCGCGGCTTCAGCCGCTTCGTTGGCGATATGCTCGGTCTGACGGTGTGCGTCGATAGAGCGCTCGTGCGCGAGCTTGGACTGCTCATGCGCGCGAAGATGATCGTTCATGCTGTGTGAGGCAGCAGCCGCTTCGTGAGCGTGAGCCGCCTGCAGATGACGTTCAGCAGCGGCGGAGTGATGGGTGGTTGGCATGGTCGTTCTCCTGCTTAATGAGATGCAGAAAATAGTGCGCGAGTGAGCCCGTTTGCGCGAGAGAACGGCGACAAGACAGTAAAGCAAAGACGCCTCATCCGCTGCGGATGAGGCGTCTTTGCGGCTGTACCGCGCACTAGTAGTTGTAGTTGACTTCTTCTTCCTCTTGCACGCCGTAGCGGCGGAGGAGATTGGGCAGGTTCTGGCTGAAGGCGGCGCGTGGCATCACCACGTCGCAGCCTGCCTCGACGGCCTTGGCCTTCAGGTCGCCCTGCAGGTGCGAGAGGAAGCCGACGATCGAGGCCGACTTCTTCAGCTTCGACTTCAACTTGGGAATCAGCGTCATCGGCTTGGCGTTGGCGTTGTTCAGGTCGAAGACGATGAGCGCGGGCTTGTTCTCTTCACCGTCAGTGAGCTCGGCGAGCGCATCCTTGTCGTTCTTGATGAACGCCACCTTCACGCCGAGTTTCTTCGCGGTCTCCTGGATCTTGGCCTGGAAGAAGAGCTCTTCGATGAAGAAGTAGATGTGGGTCTGCGCGCCTTCGGGGATGGGTATCGGGCGCGGCATGGAGTGGTCGATGGGCTGCGAGTCGCCGTGATGGCGGTGCCCGCCGCGGCGGCCGCCGCTGCCGTGCAGCTGAATGGTAGACGGTGGCGCGCCGTTGAAGTCCGTAGAGGCGTCACGGTAGCTGTGGTCCATGGGACCGACGAAGCCGCGCTCCTTCTGCTGGCCGCCCTTGTTCTTGCGCTTGAAGCCGTTGACCTGGTTGCCGTAGTTATCGGGCAGCGAACTCTGGCGCGGGCTGTAGCCACCGCCGTTGTTGCTGCTGTCGGCGCGGAAATCGTTGCCGGGGTTTTCGCTGCGGCCGCCACCGCCGCCGGGACGACGTTCGCGGTCGCGGAACTTCTTCTTCCAGCGCTTGCCGCCCTGGGCCTGGCCGTTCTGCTGATTGTTCTGCTGGCCGGCGCCATTCTGGCTGCCGCTGTGGGTCTGCTTGCGGGGCTCTCGTGGCTCTCGGGGTGTGGATGGCGCGGAGGCAGCGAGCGCGAGGCTCTCGCCTTCCATCACCACGGGCGCTACGCTGGGCGTGCCGTCCCCGGCTGACGCGCCGTCTCCAGCGACCTTGTTTTTGCGCTTGCGTCGCCGTCGACGGCTGCTCTTGCTCTGGCCGGTACCGGGCGCGGGTTGCCCCTCGCCGCTGTCGCCGGAGTCGAACTCCGAGCTGTTAAAGTCCCCGTCGCCGTAACCGGCTCCGTCAAAATCATCCGCCGCGTTGTACGACGAAGTCTCTACTGCATTCTGCTCTGACATGGTGCTGTGGTTTCCCCTTGCAATTGGGCGCCTGAGCCGGACTCCTCGCGAAGGAGAACCCGCGTCGCCACGGCTTGCGCCTGCGAACGGTCTCTTTCTCGAAGCGATCCAGCCAATTGCACTCTCAAGCGTTGACTCAAAATAGTGTGTCCTGCGGTCGTCGGCGCAGGCGTGCTGCCTGTTGCCGACCTGCGTAGAAACTCTCCGTGGGAGCTGCCTCCGGGAGGAAAGTCTCTACAGTCCCCGGTCCGTCCGCTGCACCCCGCGCACGGCCCGTATCCGTGCCCTGGTCGTACTACGTTCGCATGCAAGCCTATGTGCTGGCTGCGAACGATCCTGATCCCCCTGCTTCGCCCTGATCTACTCTGCTGATGCGGTGTCTCTGCCCGCGAGCGCCATTGTAAGTTCAGGACTCCAACCTCAGTGGCCGAGCTTTTGGAAGGACTGCCAAAACTATGCCGGCAAAACGGATGGGGCGAAAATCTGCATAATATCGACCTGCGGTCATGATCATCTCATCTAAAGATCAGTGTAAGGATCAGCGTCTGGATCAATATACGGATCGATTCCCGGTCAATTGCTCAGTTCCCGGTCAATCGTCCAAGTGACAGCAGAGAAGCGTTGCTTGAATCCGCCACAGCCCCAAGTCTCTGCCTGCGGCACCGGTTCAAGTGGTTGTTCTGGTGGCTCCGCGTTCGCTCTTCTCGCCGGACCACTCACGGCCTGTAGCGACGCGCTGGCTACGGAACAACCTGATAGTACGCCCGGTGGGGTGGAAGTGCAAGCAAACTCTTGCAGTGGTACAGGTGTGGGTTCCGGTGGAAGAAAGGTAAACAGGGTTATCGCCTGCGTTATGTGTCCTAAGGAGCCGATGGGCCATCTCCCCTCCCCGGAAGATGGCCCTCAGCAGCTTGAATGGCCAGTCACTGGCCTCCTGAGTCGTACCTCGCCCGGTTGAGAAGGGGAGCGCATCTCTTGGGACGCGTCTATCACCCGGAGCGTGAACCGAAGGTCTCTATCAAAAGATTCCGGAACGCCCTCAAAACCGAGGATTCTCGCCAGGCGATCCCTAAGTGGGCTGACCCAAGCTCGAACACAAATACATAAAGCAATCCCCGTACCAAACCGGGAATGCTTTGTTTACAGCAGTTTATGCTGCCATCAGTACTGCCTGTAACCAAAATATGGAGAGTTGGAGGGGTCGACCTCCGCATTTTTGAAGACAGTTTGGAGACAAGTTTGTCTATACAGGCAGGCGCCTGGGTTGTGTTGCGCGGCGTGGCCGGGGTATGGCCGCATTGACCGGTTCACAGTGCTTTCCTATAATCGCAGCTAACCGACTGTTCTCTCGCGCCCGCAAAGACTCCACCCCTCAGCAATGTGGGACGAGACGAGCAGGCACTGTACCGCGGGCGGAGGAAGGTGCGGACGTACTCGCTTCGACGCAGCCTGTCTTTATTCAATGCTGACCGTCTAATTTGATGCAGGCTTCGTGTCGGTATCAATATGTATGTAGATGGAACCGGTGTGTGAACTGCCAGCTATGCGTCGATGTGACCTAGCCGAAATCTTTTATTCCGGAAAGCCGGATGCTTGTAAGGAGTCTCACACACCCAATGAAGCGCATCTTTGTATTTGCTACGGCGCTGGCCGCAGGCCTCGCTACGTCCACCCTCGCAGCTCAGGCTCCGGCTGCCGCTCCGGCCGCTGCTGCTGCCGCTCCCCAGGCTCTTCCTGCTAAAGTCGCCGTCATCGCCTTCGAGGAGGCAGTGGTCCGGACGAATGAAGGCCAGAAGGCTGTCGCCGACATCCAGAAGAAGTACGAACCGAAGAAGAGCCAGATCGACACGCAGGCCAAGGAAGTGGACACGCTGAAGGCGCAGCTGCAGGCGCTTCCGGCCAACGCCACCGACGACCAGCGCGCAACGCTGATCAAGAACATCGACACCAAGGAAAAGGCACTGCAGCGCGATGCTGAGGACGCCCAGAACTCCTACCAGAGCGATCTGCAGGAGGCCTATGGCAAGGTGGCACAGAAGGTCGGCGCAACCGCAGTGAAGTATGTTCAGGACAACGGCTTCACGCTGCTGCTGAACGTGGGTGGCAGCCAGCAGTCCGCCAACCCGGTTCTGTGGTTCGCCACACCGACCGACGTCACGCAGGCTGTGGTGAATGCGTACAACACCGCTTCAGGTGTTGCCGCTCCGCCGCCATCGGCTCCGGCCCCCGCGCGTCCGCGTCCCGCCACGCCGCCCTCGAAGTAACTTTTGGGTGGATGGAAATACAACAACGGAGGCCTTCGGGCCTCCGTTGTTTTGTTTGGTGCGTTCAGGTGATGGTTTCGCCGCGCTCCAGTTGTTCGATGGCAAGGTCAGCGCGTTCACGCAGAGCGGCGCGGTCTGCGGCGGAGCGTTTGCGCATCGTTGCCAGTGGCATCGACATGCGGTTCAAGTGCGCGAGCTTTGCTTCATTGCGTTCGAGAAAACTCCAGTAAAGCGCCGTGAACGGGCAGGATCCGGAACCCAGCGTCTGCTTGGGATTCAGCCTGCAGTTCCCGCAGAAGTCGGACATTTTGTTGATGTACGCAGCGCCGGATACATATGGCTTCGTGGCCGTCAGGCCGCCATCGGCAAAGGTGGCCATGCCGAGAACGTTCGGCTCGACAACCCAGTCGAACGCGTCGATATAGGCGAACCAGAACCAATCGGTGAGCTCGCGCGGGCTGAAGCCGCAGAGCGTGGCGAGGTTCGACAGCACCATGAGCCGCGTGATGTGGTGCGACCAGCCGTTGGTGACCACACCTGCCACGACTGTGTCCATGCAGGTCATACCGCTGGGCTTTCCCCAGTAGACAGGCGGCAGCGCGCGGTGTGCGTCGAGGTAGTTAGGCTCGGCACCGGCCATTTGTATGGCTGAAGGCGCAAGCGTGCGATAGCCATCTGTAGCCTCGTGGATGTGGCGCATGAATTCGCGCCAGCCAAGCACCTGCCGGATGAATCCCTCTGCACTGGCGAGCGGTATATGGCCTTGCGCAAAGGCCTCTGCTGTTTGTTCGACGATGTCGCGCGGGCGCAGTAGGGTCAGGTTGATCAGCGGCGAGGTCATCGAATGGAAGAGGTCGGGATGCGCGGTGCTCATCGCGTCCTCCCACGGTCCGAAACTGGGCAGCAGCCTGTTCAGCGCAAACTGCCAAACCTCTTCAGCCTGCGAGCGCGTCACGGCAAGATCGAACCCGTCGCGCCCTTCCGCGGAGACGACGCCGAAGTGGTCAGGGTGCCGCTGGTTGACCAACGCAATCACCTCCTGCGTAATTTCATCGGGTGCAAAGCCAGGGCGCGGCGGCACGGGCACCTCGTTGCGAAAAGGCTTGCGGTTTTCAGCGTCGAAGCTCCACTTGCCGCTAGTAGGCTTGCCGCGTTCCATAAGCAGACCACTCTTCTTTCGCATCGCACGGTAGAAGCTGCCCATCAGGTACTGACGCCTGTTGCCCTTACGCTGCATATCAGGCTTGCCAAAGACGCCTTCGAAGTCTTCCGTGGTCGTCAGCCACGCGGTATCGGCAACAGCGCGTATGCGAAGCCCGTCCTCCTTCGCCGCGCGAAGTTCCACCCGCAGCTCTCGCTCGGCTGGACGGTTGACGATCAGCTCTTTCCATCGCCATTTTTCCTGTAACTCGAAGAGGCCATCCGCGAAACTCGCAGGCGATGAGCCATACACAACGCAGCAGCCCCGATCCGCCTGCTCCAACGCAAAGTGCCGCATGGCGCTCAGGACTAGCACAAGTTTTTTCTTGTGGTACGGTCGGCGCGTGCCCCTCCCAAGCGACTCCATCATCACAACCACAGTATCTTTCGGCTCTGACTGCGCGAGTGGGCCTACGCCGTCATGCAGGCGGTCGTAGGGGACGTAAATCCAACGGCGAGAGAGGGCTTCATCGACCGTCGGCGCGTGTTTTGCAATGCGCGCTAAGAACTCTGCCATCTTTCTATCCGATAGACGCGGAGCCGGCTGCACAAGTGCTGGTTGCATCATGCCAATCTACCGATAGAATCTTTCCATCCCGCACAATCCATCTTCGCTCGAAGTACTCTGTCATCATGTCGATTGCTGGTCTCTGTACGCGTGTTGCGCTGTTCGTTTTGCTCTTCATCGTGGCGTTGCCTATATGCTCGGCGGCAACGCCGTTGTATGGCTACAAGGTGGTGGCGACGTATCCGCACCTTACCTCCAGCTATACCGAAGGCTTCTTCTACCTGAACGGCATCTTTTACGAGGGCACAGGCCTGGACGGCCACTCCGCGCTGCTGGCGCTCGACCCGCAGACCGGCCAGGTGACGCAGCGCACCAGCCTGCCGCCGCAATACTTCGGCGAGGGCATCGTCGACTGGGGCCCAAATCTCTACGAGTGGACCTGGCAGTCGCACATCTGCTTCGTCTACGACCGCTTTTCACTGCGCCAGATCAAGCAGTTTCACTACACCGGCGAAGGCTGGGGCATGACGCGCACCGCACGCGAGCTCATTACGAGCGACGGCACCAGCACGCTGCGCTTCCGCAACCCGGAGACATTCGCGGAGACACGCCACATCGTAGTGAAGGACGCAGGCAAGCCGGTGGAACAGCTCAATGAGCTGGAGTACATCAAGGGCGAGATCTACGCGAACGTATGGCACAGCGACCGCATCGCGCGCATCTCGCCGAAGGATGGGCACGTGATCGCGTGGATCGACCTCAGCGGCATCCTGCCTGAGAACCAGAAGATCGATCAGGAGTCAGTGCTGAACGGCATCGCGTATGACGTGCAGCATGATCGACTCTTCGTCACAGGTAAACAGTGGCCGAAAGTGTTTGAGATTAAGATTGTGCCGAAAACGTAGGGCGCGAATCAATCAGAGTGCTTTTTGTTTGACAGAGCTAGATGCGAACAAGGTGGTTAACGTGAAAAAGGAACACCCATAATGGTTGAAGCGAGACTGGGAGCGCCTAAAAGCTGCTCAGGTCTCGACAAAAGCCCAAGTTGCATCGAGCATTGTATCCGTATTGACCCTAGTGGTTATATCGATACAGCTCGTAGATAACGACCGCTTAATTTCAATAACGGAGCGACAGCTGTTGGTCGCCTCGGCTAATACTCCTGGTGAACCCTTTGTACTCGGGGTAGCAGCCAAGATAGGCGAGGCCCCGGATCCCAAAGGCGGAATCATGGTAACGGTTGATCTCAGGAATGTTGGTCCATCTAGTGGGACTGATATCCGTGCCCAAATGTACCTCTTGTTTAAAGGCGACACTAAGATGGTAACCGGTGATTGGGATTCTTTGGTCGCTGGCGAATCGCAGCAACTTACATGGATCGGGCCGCCATATGATCTGAAGGAGCCTGATGTTATTGTCAGGACACAGTTTCGCTCTCTCAGAAGCCTCCCACAAGCTGAGGGCCTGAGTGGATGCACCAAGTTTCGTTATCACGAAGGTGTTGGTTATAAAGCTGAAGCTAAGTGTGACTAGTTGCTGAAGTTGATAATGATTATTCTTCGCCAACCTTCAGCACTGCGAGGAACGCTTCCTGCGGAATGTCGACCTTGCCGATGCGCTTCATCCGCTTCTTTCCTTCCTTCTGCTTCTCGAGCAGTTTGCGCTTACGGCTGATGTCGCCACCGTAGCACTTGGCGATGACGTTCTTGCGGATGGCCGTTACGGTGGACCGCGCGATGATCTTTGAGCCGATGGCGGCCTGGATCGCGACTTCGAACATCTGCCGAGGGATCAGCTCGCGCATCTTTTCGACGAGCACCTTCCCGCGGTCGTACGCCGCGTCGCGGTGCACGATGATCGAGAGTGCGTCGACCGGGTCGCCGCCGATGAGGATGTCCATCTTCACCATCGGCGAGATCCATGCGCCGGCGAGGTGGTAGTCCAGCGACGCATAGCCGCGCGAGACGGACTTCAGCCTGTCGTAGAAATCCAGAACAATTTCATTCAGCGGCAGCTCATAGGTCAGCATCACGCGTGTCTCACTGACGTACTCGATGTTCTGCTGGCGGCCACGCTTGTCTTCGACCAGCTTCAGGATGTTGCCGACGTACTCCTCGTTGGTGAGGATCTTCGCGGTGATGACGGGCTCTTCGATCTGTTCGATCTCGGTAGGATCGGGCCAGCGCGAGGGATTGTCGACCGTGAGCACACTGCCGTCGGTCATGGTGATCTTGTACTGCACGCCCGGCGCGGTGGTGATCAGGTCGAGGTTGTACTCGCGCTCCAGTCTCTCCTGGATGATCTCCAGATGCAGCAGACCGAGGAAGCCGCAGCGGAAGCCGAAGCCCAGCGCGACGGAGCTTTCGGGCTCGAAGTTGAAGCTGGCATCATTCAGGCGTAGCTTCTCCAGCGCGTCGCGCAGCATGCCGTGCTCATGCGAGTCCACGGTGTAGAGGCCTGCGAAGACCATACTCTTGATGTCTTCAAAGCCGGGCAGCGCTTCGGCGCAGGGGCGGTCGACATGGGTGATGGTGTCGCCAACCTTGGTGTCGGCGACGTTCTTGATCGTCGCGACGAAGAAGCCCACCTCGCCCGCGGAAAGCTCCTCGATGACGACGGGTTTTGGGGTCATGACTCCCAGGCTGTCGACTTCGAATTGGCGTCCGTTGGACATGACCTTGATCTTGTCGCCTTTGCGCAGGCGTCCGTTGATGATGCGGGCAAGGATGATGACGCCCTTATAAGCGTCGAACCAGCTATCGAAGATGAGGGCCTGGAGTGGCCCTTCGGGGTCACCCTTGGGCTGAGGCACCAGATGTACAACGGCTTCCAGAATGTCGGCGACGTTGAGGCCAGTCTTCGCAGAGACGGCGACGGCGTCATCTGCGGGGAGACCTACGGATTTTTCGATCATCGCTTTCGTCCGCTCGATGTCGGCGCTGGGCAGGTCGATCTTATTGATGACCGGAATGATTTCGAGGCCATTGGAGATGGCGAGGTAGGCATTCGCAAGCGTCTGCGCCTCAACGCCCTGCGAGGCATCGACGACGAGCAGCGCGCCCTCGCACGAAGCGAGTGAGCGCGAGACCTCGTAGCTGAAGTCCACGTGGCCGGGGGTGTCGATCAGGTTCAGCTGGTAGAGGTGGCCGTCGCTGGCGGTGTACATCATGCGGACGGTGTGGGCCTTGATGGTAATGCCGCGCTCGCGCTCCAGGTCCATGGCGTCGAGAACCTGGGCCTGCATCTCGCGCTGGGTCAGCGAGCCGGTCAGTTCCAGCAGGCGGTCGGAGAGCGTCGATTTGCCGTGATCGATGTGCGCGATGATCGCGAAGTTACGTATGTACTTGGGGTCCATGCTTGGGTGCTTTGCGTTCCAGAAAGAGGAAAGATCCTTGAACTACTAGGCTACCACCCTGCGCGAACGCTTACGGCCTTCGCTCAGCAGCTGTAACGGCCAGATGCGCCGCGGTGTGGCTTACGCGAACAGATTGCGCGTACGAAGCGGACTCATATCGTCCTGCCCGTACAATGAAGGGGTTGATGTTGAGACGCGAAACCACCTCCCCCTTTCGTCGCGGCGGGCCACAGCTTGGCCTTGCAGCGCTTCTGTCCGTTGCCGCCGTGGCCACGCCGCGGGCGTGGGGCGAGACGCTTGTTGACGGGTCTCCGCAACAGAACGTCGCGCAGACCGTGCAGGCCGCCGCGCAGCAGCAGGCCGCTGCCGACTACGCGAAGAAGGTGCAGGACCTCATCTCCAAGACCGAGGCCAGCTACCGCGCCGGTGTCGACGCCTACAACGCCAACCGTCTCGACGCCGCTCGCATGAACTTTGACGCCGCGGTTGACATGATGCTCGCCAGCGGCATCGACCTGAAGAACGATCCCGAACTCTCCGATGAGTTCGACCAGCTGCTCTCGCGCATCAACTCGCTGGAGCTGATCGCGCTGAAACAGGGCAACGGCTTCTCGCCCAAGGTAGAAGAGGCGCCCATCGAGGACGCCAACGAAGTCACCTTCACTCCAGACGCGGCGGTAGCCAATAGGGTCGCCGCCGAAGTGAAGACCACCGGCTCCGACCTGCCGCTGGTGAACAATGAATATGTTGCTGGCTGGGTCGACGCGTTTGCGAATAAGCCTGGTCTGCGCGCGCACCTTGTGCACTCGCTGGAACGTGCAGGCCGCTACCAGGCGATGATCCAGAGAGTCCTGAAGCAGTACGACGTGCCACAGGACCTGATCTATCAGGCGGTGACCGAGTCAGGTTTTCAGCCGCAGTCGCTCAACCGCCGCAGCGGCGCAGGCGGCATGTGGCAGTTCATGCCCTTCGCCTCCAGCTACGGACTGGTGCGCAACGGCTACTTCGACGAGCGCTTCGATCCGGAAAAATCCACCATCGCCTACGCCAAGTACATGAAGATGCTGTACGGCCTCTTCGGCGACTGGTACCTCGCCATGGCGGCTTACGACTGGGGCCCAGGGCGCGTCCAGCAGGTCGTCAGCCGCACAGGCTACGCCGACTACTGGGAGATCTACCGTCACGGCGGCCTGCCTGCAGAAACCAAGGCGTACATCCCCAGTGTCATCGCCGCGATCATTGTGGCCAAGAACCCGCAGCAGTATGGCCTGACCGATCTGAAGCCCGACCCACCGATCCTCTCCGACACCGTTACGACCGATTACGCAATCGATCTGCATCTGGTGGCCGATATCACCGACTCCACCGTGTCGGACATCGTCGCGCTGAACCCGGCACTGCTGCGGCTTGCCACACCGGGCGATATTCCGTACGACCTGCACATCCCCAACGGGACCCTGCAGCAGTATACGGACCGGTTGCAGAACATCCCCGAGGAACACCGCGCAAGCTGGCGCTTCCATGTGGTAAGGCCGGGTGAGACGCTGGACCAGATTGCCGAGAACATGCACTCGCATGTAAGCGAGATTGCAGCGTTCAATGAACTGAAGTCGTCGCAGCCTATCGAGGAGGGCGACGAACTGGTGATTCCGGTGGCGGCTGTCGCCGCGCTTCGTGGTCCGCAACGCTACATGCTGCGTCGCAACGACACGCTGGTCACCGTCGCCGATCGCTTTGGCGTGACCGTGGAGCAGCTGCGCGAGTGGAACCATCTCACGTCCAGTCGCGTTGCTCCGGGCCGCTCGCTGTACGTCTCCGAGCCCATCCGGCTTGCGCCCACCAGCCGCGCCGCACGCGGTCTGCGCACACGCAACACCACGCACAGCGCGGGTGCGAAGGGCACAGCGCATGCTTCTACACACGCCGTCGCAGGCAAAGGTTCCAAGGCGAAGAAACGTGCACGCTGATGCGAAAGTCTGCAGGGCCGATGATGCTGACACAGATGCAAAATCGTGCGCCACAAAAAAAACTACGTTGCACCAAAAAAGATGCTTGCTATTTCCACTCGCGCGGCGTAATTCTGTCTCTATCATCCGTGCGAAGATTGCGTGCATGATGCGCGCCGACCGAGCACCGGGCAACAGATTAAGTTTTTAGCAGTACACAGTACGGGGACAGAAATCGACAGCAAGCTCGGAGAGAACATACATGTTTCACGATGAAGAGACGATCAAGATGCATGCAGCTGGATTCGATGATGATGCGTTCGACGACGCCCACGAGTTTGATGAAGCGATCGATGATGAGGATGATGAAGAGGAGGAGTTCACACTGGATCCAGTAGTGCATGTGGAGGAAGCTGTGATCTACGCCGCGCCTCCCACGCCGGCTGAGCCATACGAACCCGCGACCGAGATCTCGACGCCGCCGGTTCCGGCTCCCACCTCGGCAGCGCCTGTGGCCAGGAAAGCTCCTGTGAAGAAGGCCCCTGCAAAGAAGGCTCCCACCAAAACGACCGTGGCAAAGGCGGTCCCAACCAAGAAGCCCGCAGCGAAGAAGGCCCCGGCTAAGAAGGCCGTAGCCAAGAAGGCTGCAAAGAAAGCACCCGCCAAAAAGAAGGCGATTGCGAAAAAGATCTCAAGTTCTGCCGCGAAGAACTCCGGTGCTCTGCGCGGCGGTAAGTCTGCCAAAAAGGCAGTCGGCAACAAGGGCACCAGCACTAAAAAATCAACTATGAGAGGTAAGACCTTGGCAACCAAGAAAGCTGTAAAGAAGGCTCCTGCAAAGAAGGCTGTAAAGAAGGCTCCCGCGAAGAAGGCCGTTAAGAAGGCCGTCAAGAAGGCGCCTGCGAAGAAGGCCGTCAAGAAGGCTGTCAAGAAGGCTCCTGCAAAGAAGTAGTTGCAGCGCCACAACCCTAAGGCAAGCAAAAGTGCCCGGTAACCTCGCAAGAGGCCCGGGCATTTTTGCGAAACAAATACAAGCAGAAAGCTTTTAGCTTTCGAGCTCCAGCTACTTCTTCATGGAGTCGATGGCGGCCAGAACCTCTGCGCTGTGGTTGGGAATGTCCTTTACGTCCCACTCCTTCACAATCTTGCCGTCCGGCGAGATCAGGAAGGTGGTGCGCGCTGCATAGTGGTTGTCGCCCATGCCCTTGAAGGGCACGCCGTACGCGTCGATGGCCTTGTGGTCGGGATCGGCCAGCAGCTTGAACGTCAGCGAGTCCTTCGTGCAGAAGGTCTTGTGGCTCTCCACCGTGTCAAACGAGACGCCAAGCACGACCGCGTTGTCCGCGTCATACTTCGGCAGGTCGCGCTGGAAGTTGTGGGCCTCGATGGTGCAGCCGGTAGTCATGTCCTTGGGGTAGAAGTACAGCACCACCCACTTGCCCTTGTAGTCGTTCAGGCTGACTAGCTTGTCTTCCTGCGAAGGCAGCGAAAAGTTTGGCGCGGTCGCGCCAACTGCCGCTAGGTCCGGCGCGGGGGCGGCCGCAGCCATTGGAAGCGAGAGCGCCAGCGCTCCTGCCAGCGTGCCTGCCATGCCCATTGCAATTGCGCGAGTACGAGTCATCCGAAATCTCCTTGGTGGTTCTTTGTGAGTAATGCTACCGAGTTCATCCTACTCGCGGCGCGTCTTGGCTGGCATCCGTACCTTTACGATACTTCCAGCCTTTTCGGCCTCATCCAAAAATGGCGTCCCCGGTGATAGCAATCCCGGCCTCGTCCGCAGCGGCGACCATCGCGTCACAGTCGAAGATCAGCGTGCGTCCGGCTTCGACGCACAGGCAGGTCGCGCCCGCCTCGCGCATCGCGGCGATGGTCGGCACTCCCACCACCGGCACGTCGAAGCGCATGTCCTGGTTCGGCTTTGCGACTTTCACCACGGTCAGTCGTCGCGCCAGCGTGCTGGCGTCGTCGTCCAGCGTGCGGAAGAGCGCACCGGCGCGCGCGATGGTGGCGTCGGTGCCTTCCATGGCCTCCACTGCAACACAGACCCCGGCGGCGACAACCACCGTCTGCCCAAGGTCGAACCCGGCGATGCCTCGCGCCACGCGCAGGCCGTACTCGATGTCGCTGCTCTCGGTGGCGTCGGGCGCACGCTGCGTCAGCACGCCCGCGGGTGCGAGCATCGGCTCCAGAAACGCCGTCGATGACAGCAGTGTGATGCCCTCATCCTCCAGTACCTTGGCGACCGCGCCCAGCAGCATGTCCGTGTTGCGTGTGCGCAGGTTCAATAACAGCTTGGCGAGCCGCCAGTCTGGCCGGATGCTGCTGAATATCTGCTTGTGCTTCACCTGCCCGGCCATCACGGCGCGGGTCACGCCCTCGCGCTGAAAGGTCTCGATGAGCTTCGACAGCTCGCCCAGCGAGAGCCAGTGCACGCGGATGTGCTCCGGCTCAGTGGCAGCACGCGCATCCATCTCAGGGTCAGTCTCTTCCTTGATCGCTGCAACAACCACACGCAACCCATGCGCCCGCGCCGCGTCGAGCAGCAGGAAAGGGAAGTGTCCGTTGCCGGCGATGAGGCCGAGCGTATTGCTCTTCGAGTCATTCATGCTGCAAGCAGCTCGAATTTGACCTTGCGACCCAGTGCCGCTGCCATTTTGATGAGCGCGTCGATGGAGAATCTATCAATTCTGCCGCG
The DNA here is from genome assembly GCA_903970395.1 of Acidobacteriaceae bacterium. Taxonomy (GTDB): domain Bacteria; phylum Acidobacteriota; class Terriglobia; order Terriglobales; family Acidobacteriaceae; genus Granulicella. Next base: position 10,207 of record CAJCIM010000051.1, on the reverse strand, counting down.
CAGCAGATCATTGATGCGCGGCTGCGAGACGCCGCACTTCTTCGCGGCCACGGCCTGTGTCCAGCCGTTCTCTTCAATGATGATTTCAATCTGGATCATGAGATGGGAACGCACTTCAAGATTGGCTCTCTCCTCTGGGGAGTATCCGAGTGCATCCCAAACCGAGTCGAATTTCTCCATCACCAACGGTTCTTCCTTTACCGAAGCTCTCTTCGTAGAGCGCGCAGCCGAGACTGGGCGAGTTCTATGTCGCGATGGCTTGTCTGCTGGGTTTTCTTTTGAAATGCGTGCAGCACGTACACTGCTTCGGCCAGGCGTGCCACGTACAACACTCGATACGTTCCCGACTCTGCCCATACGCGAATCTCCTCGACGCTTGCTCCGATGCTCGGCATCGGTTTGCAATCCAGTGGCTTGCGGCCCCACTGGCTCTTGTCAACTCATGTCCCACGCCTTGCTGCACAGGCTCCGGGAATTCTCTGACAGTCTTTCTGGAATCGCCCAACCAAACAACTGGCTTCATGTAAGTATATCCGTTTCGATATAAATCTCAACTTCGGTTCCGGATTTTGTTTTATGCCTACTTCACGACCCCACGCTCGCTCCTCTTCACAAACTCCGCCAGGTAGCGCACATGCTCGTGGCCGCTGCCGCTCTCGATCATGTCGTTGATCTCTTCCAGAGCCTGCGTGGTGTTAAGTTTTCCGCTGGTCAGCAGGCGCATGGCGGTGGCCAACTCGCGCAGCTGCTCCGGCGTAAAGCCCTTGCGCGCCAGCCCCACCTTGTTGATGCCGTAGGCATGGTTGTTGCGTTCCACGCTCGTCAGCGAGTAGGGAAGCACATCCTGCGTGATCGTCGTGCCGCCGCCGATGTAAGCATAGCGGCCAATCGTACAGAACTGGTGTACCGGGGCGTTGGCGCTCAACGTGGCATAGTCCTCTACCGTGACGTGGCCCGCCAGAGTCGCGCCGTTCGGAAGTATGCAGCCGTCGCCGATCGAAGAGTCGTGCCCGATGTGCACGTAGGCCATGATCAGGCAGCCGCTTCCAATGCGCGTGACGCCGCCGCCGCCGTTGGTGCCGCGTGAGATCGTCACATACTCGCGGATCTGGTTACCGTTGCCGACCTCCAGTCGCGTCGGCTCGCCTGCGTACTTCAGGTCCTGCGGCGCGATGCCCAGGCACGCAAACGACCAGACCTTGTTCGCCTTGCCGAAGGTCGTGTGCCCATCCAGCACCACATGCGAGATCAGTTCGCAGCCTTCGCCGAGCACCACGTTGGGGCCCACCGTGCTATAAGGGCCGACGATGCACTCCCGCCCAATTACCGCGCCATCAGACACTATCGCCGTCGGATGTATGCGCGCCGTAGCGTCGATGCCCACGCGCTACTCTCCGCTTTCCGTCGCGTCGTCGACAGCCTTGCGTGCGCGCGGCACGATCTGGCAGGTGATGATGGCCTCGGCCACCACCTTGCCGTCCACCAGGCACGTGCCCTTCATCTTCGACATCCGCGAACGCCACGAGATCGGCTCAACCTCAATGCGCAGCTGGTCGCCGGGAGTGACGGGACGGCGGAACTTCGCCTCGTCGATGCCGGTGAAGACGACCAGTTTGTTCTCGCGGTCAGATATCTCGCTCAGCAGCAGCACCGCGCCGCCCTGCGCCATCGCCTCAATCACCAGCACGCCGGGCATGATCGGGTGGTCAGGAAAGTGGCCGGTAAAGTACGGCTCGTTCATCGTCACGTTCTTGATCGCAACCAGACGAACTTTGCGCTCCATCTCCAGTACGCGGTCAATCAGCAGGAACGGATAGCGGTGTGGAAGCAACGCCATAATCTGCTGAATATCCAACGAGATCAGCTCGGGAGCAGTGGCTGTAGGGGTTTCTGCGGTTTCAACCGCGACGGTAGCAGTGGATTCACTCATAGCATGGGTCAGAATATCACTGCGGGCTGTCTACTTGCCCTTCGTCTTCACGCTCAAGGGTGCATCCGGGTTGAACAGTTCATCGGCCAGCGGCTGGTTGTAGGCGATCTTGGTGAAGAACCGCTGCTGTGTCATGTCGCCGTTGTGCAGGTACGTCACCGCGTACGGCGTCGCTATGCCCTGCACCATGTGGTAGTCGTCGTACTGAATCTCGTCGGTGTTCAGGTCTTTGTACAGCGGGTCGCGCCACTGGAAGCTGATGCTCAGCGGCCGGTGCGTCGACTCTTCCAGCTCGATCGTCACCGCTTCGTTCTTCGCCGTGATGATGCTCACCTGCTCGGCCAGTCGCCGCGCCACCATGTTCGACCCCTCATAGGTCACGATGGTGTCCGGCTTCGAGAGCCAGTCATGCACCACCGTCTCCAGCGAGTGCGCGCGCCGCCGCATGTAGTCCTGCACATCCTTCTCCGGCAGCGGTTTCTTGCCGCGGAAGGTCAGCTCGTAGCCGTTGTCCGGCGTCCATATCTCGGCGATGTCCTTGTGATTGGTCGCGATGAAGATGCCGGAGTGCGTAATCACGATCACCCGTTCGGCAAAAGGACTAGCGCGGTAGTACTCCTCGAACTGCGGCGCTCCTTCGTGCGGCATGCCCTTGTAGAACGTCGCGGCGCTGCCCAGGAAGACCCAGTTCTGGCGGTTCAGCCACGCATCGCCGCCCAGCGCCTTCACCATCTCGGCCATCAGTGCGCGGCCTTTGCTCTGTTCGCCGCTCGCCGGCTGTGCCTCCGCGCTCACCTGTGCGCTTGGTATCGCGGAGGCCTGCGCGTGCATCCGTGCGCCCGCAAACACCACAGCCAGCCCCAACAAACTCGAACCGATCTGCCGTCGCATCTTCATCCGCCTGACGCCCGCCCCCTATTTCCTACTTCCTATTCACTACTCCCTGTCTCACCCAACCAGCACCGCGCCGCCGTTCACATTGAAGATCTCGCCGCTCACGAAGCCGGCCCAGCGCGTGCACAGAAACAGTATCGGCCCGGCGATCTCACTCGGGTCAGCCGCGCGACCCAGCGGAATCAATCCCAGTGCCTTCTTGGACGCTTCTGGGTCGCTAAGGGTTCCAGCTGACATCTCCGTCACCACCCAGCCCGGCGCGACGCAGTTGCACAGGATTCCCTGCGGCGCCAGCTCGCTCGATAGGCTCTTGGTCAGCGACAGCAGCGCGCCCTTGCTTGCTGCATAGTCCGCATGGAAGGCCTCGCCGCGCTGCGCCGCCGTCGACGCCACCAGAACGATATGCCCCTTCGCGCCGCTCACCGGCGTCTGCGACAGCATCGCTGCTGTGCCTTCCTTCACCAGCCCAAAGACGCTGTCGAGATTCACGCCCATCGTCCCGCGCCACTGCGCAAGGCTCATCGTCGCAATCGGTTGATCGTGCGGCGGCCATATCCCGTGGTTGATCACCAGGCAATCCAGCCGCCCAAAAGCCGCCACGGCTGCGCCGATCAGCGCCTGCCCGTCTTCAACTGTCGCCAGCTCCTGCTTCACCGCACGGCAGAGTTCCACGCCGCCGCACTCGGCAACCAGAGCTGTGGCCTGCGCCTCCGCGCTGCGATAGCTGAAGACCACCCGCGCCCCCGCCTGCCGAAACAATCGCACGGTCGCCGCGCCAATGCCGCGCGAACCGCCGGTAACAAGGGCAACTTTGCCCTCCAGTGAAAGCGTAACGCCGTTTTGTTTCCCTAAAAGACTCATCTCTCCAGTTGTAGCAGGAAAGTTGCAACAGGTACTGTGCACCGTGTCTGCCCACTGATACTCTGTGCACACATCTGGCCAGCTGCACCAACTTGTCTTCAAGGAGTGTCGTCTTCGCCATGAAATATCTCTACCTCGTCCTCCGCATCCTCCTCGGACTCCTCTTCGTCGTCTTCGGCGCCAACGGCGTGCATCCGTTCATGCACGCTGCCATGCCGCCCGCGGACTCCCTCCCCGGCAAGTTCATGGCGGTAATGGTGCCGACCGGCTGGCTGCACCACATCGCCGTCCTGGAAGTGATTGGCGGCCTGCTGCTGCTCATCGGAGGCACCGCGCCGCTGGGTCTCGTCATCCTTGGGCCCATCATCGTGAACGCACTGCTCTTCCATATCCTGCTCGCAGGCGGACAGGGCATCACTCCCGCGATCATCGCGGCCATCTTTGAGATTGTGCTGATCTACGGCTACCGCGAGTACTTCGCCGGCCTCTTCACCTACAAAGCGAAGACATCGTAGCCGCCCCGGGCAGAGGAAAGCTAAGCAACCACCTCGAACGGCCGCATCATGTCATTGGCCTCGTGCTCCAGCACGTGGCAGTGATACAGGTACTTGCCTGCATAACCGTCGAATTTCACGATGATCCGCGTCACCGTTCCCGGCGGGCACTGCACCACGTCCTTCCAGCCCATCTCGTTGGGCTCGGGCGGCAGGGGCTCGCGCAGGTAGTGCATCCCCTTGTTGTTGCGATACGCAAAGACGTCGAACAGACGCCGGTTCAGCACCTGGAACCGTACCATGTGCAGGTGCATGGGGTGCGTGTCCTCGGTCAGGTTCACGAACTCCCATATCTCGGTGGCGCCCAGCTTCGGCGTCTCGGTCACCGGCTCATGCCAGTGCTTCTGGTTCAGCAGCATCAGCATGGAGTTCCCGATCTTGTCCAGGTATTCGTTCAGCGTGATCTGCCGTGTCACCGTCGCAGCTGTCTCCGGCATGCGCTCCACCGGTCTTAACGTCGCAGGCATCACGAAGGAAACTGGGTGCCCCACGTCTCGCTTTTGAGACGTGGGTGACGCGCTTCCGCCATCCACGCGGAACTCCAGCACCTCCAGCGCGGCGTTCTTCATATGCACGGTCTTCCCCGCAACCTGCGAGAAGTCCACCAGCACATCCGCGCGCTCTGCCGGCGCAAAGGTCAGCTGGCGCATCGGCACCGGAGCCGCCAGCAGTCCCTGGTCGCCGCCAATCTGGTGCGCCACCACGCCGTCCGCGAACGTGAGCGCAAAGAACCGGCTGTTTGCCGCATTCAGCAGACGCAGCCTGTACACGCGCGGCTCCACATGCACAAACGGCCGAATCTTTCCGTTGATCAAAATCGCGTCGCCCGCAAACTCTGGCACCCACGGGTGCTCCGGGTCGCCGGAGTCCAGGTACAGCAGCTGCCCGTCCGTCGAGAAGTTGCGGTCGTACAGCGTCAACGGCAGCTCATACTTGCCGGAGGGAAGGTGCAGCGCATCCTCCGCCTCATCGCGTAGCAAAAACTGCCCCACCAGCCCGGCGTAGATGTTCAGCCGGTTCAGCCCCATCGCATGGTCGTGATACCACAGCGTCGCGGCGTCCTGCTGCAACGGATAGTGGCACACGCGGCTCTTGCCGGGCACAAACCAGTCGTCGGGATACCCATCGTCGTCGCTCGGCGTCTTGCCGCCATGCAGATGCACGCACGCGCGCACCTCCGGCACATCGTGCCCGCAGCCATGCAGGCTGAAGTCCACCGGCAGAAAGTGCTTCGTCGGCAGCTGGTTCACCCACTCCACACGCGTCGCCTGCCCGCTGCGCGCTTCGATCACTGGAGCTAGCGCGCTGTTGCTCATCGCGCCGACGCCATAGCTCCACATCCTCGTCGCAGGCACATCGCGATGCACCTTCGTGCGCACCTCGCGCATCGTCACGCGCAGCGGCCGCGCCTTCTCATGCGGAGCCACCACGCGCTCCGGCAGCGGCAGCTCATCCACAAATGGCGGCAGCTCCAGAGTATGCAGCATGGGCTTGGCCTGCAGCATCGGCTTCGCTGCAGCCATCTGCATCTGCCCCAGCGCACGACGCGACATCCACGCCACACCGGCCGCGGAGCTTTGCAACAAAAATTGACGTCGAGTTCTAGGCAAGTCGCGCTTCACGTCTCTTCAGGAAAGGGGCAAAAAAAGGCACGCACTCTTGGTTGAGAGTGCGTGCTCATAAGGTAGGGCAACTTGATGAACCGTCTATGAACAGGAGATCTATTCCCTACTTCCTGTTCCCTGCTCCCTGCATTTAGTTGCCGCTGGTCACCGCGCCGGTGGTCGGGTTCAGAAGCACCACGTTCGGGTTCGGTGCAGCGCCGGCCGTCGTCGTGAAGTTGAACATGTTCATCAGCGATCCTGCGGTGGCGTCGAACGAACCGGTGCCAATGCGCTGACTGCTCAGGAAGATGTCTTCGATGAAGCGGGGAATCGAGGCCTGCTCGGTGGGAGTGCTGTCTACGAAGTTCTTCTTCGCATAGGGCGAGATCACCAGCAGCGGAAGGCGGGGACCCTTGCCGCAGCGTCCCAGCACCGGCTGGCCGTTCGAGCCCGGTCCGGGGAAGCTGGCTGCCGGCGCCTTGCTGCCGGCGATCGTGTTGTTGCAGATCGCCGCGTCCGAGCTGCTCGTCGAACCGTTCACCATGTCCGTCAGGTGGTCATACCAGCCGTCGGAATCGTCATACGCGATGATGATCGCCGTGTTCTGCCAGAAGGGTGACTGCTGGATCAGGTTGATCTCGTTCACCACGAACGTCTGCTCGTCCAGCGGGTCCGAGTAGCCGGCGTGCCCATCCTGATAGCCCGGGGCCTTCAGGAACGTAACCTGCGGCATCGTCGGGGTCGCCGCGGTCAGCGCTGCGTTGAAGTCCGCTGTGTCGTACTGGTGGTTCGCGCCCTTCGCATCGTTCGCGCCGATGGCCACGCCCGGTGTGGGACGGTTGTGGTTAGGGTTCGCCGTGCTGGGCCAGTACTGGAACGGCTGGTGGTGCGGGATGTAGTCGGCCTTCGTGCCGGGGTAGTACGTCGCCACGGTGCTGCGGGAGCATCCGGTGGTGCCGTTGGCATTCGTGATGCCCAGGTTGAAGCCGCCCTCGAAGAAGCCCCACGTAACACCAGCAGCGGTCATCAGGTCGCCGATGTTCTTGCCGGTCATGCTGAAGTTGGCCGTCGTGGAGGAGCAGACATCGCCCGCCGGATCATCGTCGTTGATGTCCGTGTAGCCGCCCTGCCCGTCGGGGATTATCGCAGAAGCAACGTTTGCGTACGGCACGGTGAAGGTCGCGCCGTTGGTCTGACCCGCCGCCAGCTCCAGCGCGCCAGGGGTTGAAGGGCCAAACGTGCCACCGAAGGAGTGGTCGTTCATCGCATAATGCTGCGCGTAGTTCCACATCGCTGTGACGGTGTTGCCATCGTAATAGCCCATCGTCAGGCCGGTCGTGTTGGTGATGGCAGGAGCTCCAGTGGACGCCTCAAGTGAGGCGCCGTCTGCGGTTCCGACGGACATCGGGAACAGATCCATCTTGCCGTTGTCGTACGCCACCTGCTCAGGATTGTAGTTGTGGTCTTGGTCGCTTGTGGCTGCCTGGCCATAGCCGAGACGGAAGGGATTCGTAGCGCCCACGCCGTTGGTGCCGTTGAGGTTCGCGTTGGACGTTAGCAGGGCAGGGGTTTGGGTATAGTTCACCGGTGTCGGCGTTCCGCTTGCGGCTGTGAACGGGGTGCCATCCGTGTTTGCCGCGTTCGGATACGTGCCGAAGTAGTGGTCGAACGAGATGTTCTCGCCGAAGATCACCACTACATGTTGGATCGCTGTCGACGGTGCAACCGTTACCGTCGCCGGAGTTGTTGTTACAGTACCCGGTGTGCTCAGGTTGCCAGTACCACCACAACCGGTCATCACGAGGGCAGTCAGAGAAGCTACAGCGCAGCATTTGCGGAGCATAGGTATAGTCGGCCTCAATCAAAAAGTTGGATAGTTCACCTATGAAATAAACTCCCTCCGTAAACGTCCGTTGAAGTGGATATGAATTCTGACCCCATATCCCTCTGCCTCGCTGCCCAAAGCCAGCTAGCGCCATTCAAACCGGCAGCAAACCGCCGCCGTCAAGGTTTGCTGCCTCAAATTCAGTCGTTGCGAAATTTGGCCGAAACTCACCCTGTCAACCCCGAAGCCCCCTCGAAATCCGCCAAAGCGCAGCAAACAATAGGCTTATCCATGCCAAACGAAAAGCACTTTCACCCCCGCCGCTCTCTACAATAGAAATAGAAGCCAAAAGTGCTGTCTTTCCCTACTGTCTACTCCTCTGCCCACTATCCCCTTTCTTTCCAATATCATCCCCGTAACCCAAGCAGAATCATCACTTACCCCCGGGATACCCCGCTAAGTGGCTGATTCCACGTAGAGGCCCTCGGCGGAAAGGGAGGGGGGTGGGTGTGGTGAAGCGGCGTCAACGCCGCCCGGCTACACTGGTAGACACTGCCCTGACCAAGACGTCAGACACCTTTGGAGAAGCTGCCTTGAAGATCGTTCTCGCCGAAAAAGTCTCGCCCGCCACGCTCGCCATCCTGCAGAAGGAACCCGGCTGGAACTGCGTCACAGCCGACAAGATCACCGACCTTCCCGCCGAGCTCGCCGACGCGGACGCGCTCATCGTGCGCTCCGCCGTGCAGGCGGACGCTAAGCTGCTCGCCGCGGCGCCAAAGCTCCGCATTATCGGTCGCGCCGGCGTTGGTGTGGACAACATCGACGCAGACGAAGCCACCAAGCGCGGCATCGTGGTGATGAACACGCCCGGCGCGAACGCCGTCGCGGTCGCGGAGCTCACGCTCGGCCTCATGATCGCCATGTGCCGCAAGATTCCTCAGGCCAACGCTTCGATGCACCAGGCCAAGTGGGACAAGAAGTCCCTGCAAGGCTCGGAGCTGCGCGGCAAGACGCTCGGCATCATCGGCTGCGGCCGCATCGGGCTTGAGGTCGCGCGACGCGCCAAGGCCTTCGGCATGAACCTGCTTGGTTATGACCCCTTCATCGCGCCGGTCATCGCCCGCGAGAACGGCATCACACTCGTCCCGATCGACGACATCTTCGGCCAGTCCGACTACCTCGCGCTGCACGTCGGTCTCACACCGCAGACCGAAGGCCTCATCAATAAGACCTCGATCGCCATCATGAAGAAGGGCATCCGCATCGTGAACTGCGCTCGCGGCGAGCTCATCGTAGATGAGGCTCTCGCCGAGGCGATCAAGTCCGGCCACGTGGCTGGAGCCGCATTGGACGTCTTCCGCCAGGAGCCGCTCAAGGAGTCTCCGTACTTCGGCCTGGACAACGTGCTGCTCAGCCCGCACATCGCCGGTTCCACCGACGAGGCGCAGGAGGCGATCGGCATCCAGCTCGCCAATCAGGTCCGCGACTACCTCAAGCTTGGAGTCGTCCAGAACGCGGTCAACGTCGCCTCGCTCAACGAGGAAGAGTACAGCGAGGTCTCGCCGTATATCGAGATGGCAGACCGCCTCGGCCAACTGCTCGGCCACGCAGTCGGCTCTAGCAGCAGCACAAGTGTTGGTGGAAGCGTGGAAAGTATCTCGCTCACCTATAACGGTCGACTCGCCCAACTGAAGACCGATATGATCCGCAACGCGGCCATCGCCGGTGTACTCACAGGCTCCGACGCGGTCAACCGCATCAACGCCTCCGCCGCAGCTGCGGAGCGCGGCATCCGCGTGCAGGAGGACAAGCGCGAGCACGTCTCCGGCGGAACCGGCGCAACGCTGCGCCTGGCGCTGCACTGGTCGCGCAAGGGTGAGAACGGCGCGACGGACGAGGGCAACTGGTCCGGACTGGCGACCGTGCTGCACGGCCACTCGCCGCGCCTGCTCAGCTACGACGGCATCGACGTCGAGGCGGAACTTGCAGGCACGCTGGTCATCATCCGCAACCAGGATGTTCCCGGCGTCATCGGACGCATCGGCACGGTGCTTGGCGAGGCGAAGCTGAACATCGCCAACTTCGCGCTGGGCCGCAGCCGCTCCAACACCCCCGGCGGCCAGGCCCTGGCGGTAGTCCAGCTGGATACCCCCGCGCAAGCCGATCTGGAGAAGGCGATCACGGAGCTGCGCAAGGTTCCGGCGATCAGCAGCGTTCGCGTCGTGGAACTCGGCGCGCTGTAATCCATGCCTCTAGCTGTTAGCCTTTAGCTCTTAGCCTCTGGCTAGAAGCTAAGAGCTAACAGCTAGGAGCTGTTCGTGTCCGCAACACCAAGATCGTCCACCTATATTCCCGGCCTCGACGGCATCCGCGCCATTGCGTTCCTGCTGGTGTTCTGGGCGCACGCTCTTCCCAGCGCGAGCTACTACATCCCGGCAACGCTCGGCGTGACGATCTTTTTCTTTCTAAGTGGTTACCTGATCACAACGCTGCTGCGCCGCGAGTTTATGGCGACCGGCAATGTCGCCCTGCGCGACTT
>CAJCIM010000050.1 GCA_903970395.1 Acidobacteriaceae bacterium | reverse complement strand
GAAGGCGGACTGGACGCAGTATGACCCGAAGATCACTGCGGCTCTGGCCGCGGTGGGACGCAGTGGCGTGCCGACGTATGTGATCTATCCTCCGGGCAAGGTGAGCAACCCGGATGTGCTGCCGGAGCTGCTGACGAAGTCGGTGGTAATGACGGCGGTGGAGAAGGATGCGAAACCGATGGGGAGCAATTAAAGCGAGTGGTTAGTGTCAAGTGGTGAGTGATAAGAGCTAGTCAGCCAGACGGCTGCAAAAGTCTTCGGCATAATGCTCGAAAAGAGCAATTCCAAAATACACTTCCCGCGCTTCTGTCGTCTCTATGATGGTATTTGATTCAATCGCCCACGTGTGTTGTCTCCAAAGGCCTCCATTTAGGCCAAATCCAGTGCCAATTCCAAAAGTGCCGCTTTTTGCCTTGCGAAAAAGTTGAGCCGAGTTTCGATGGCACCCGTTGTCTTTCATGATTTTGAGCGTTGGAGTTCCTGAAAAGACTCGACCAGAGTGGAGCAATGCTTCGATGTCAGATTCAAAATTGTTTGGCGGAGCTACGACCTCTTCCCCTGCAATCGCCAATAACGCAGCCCTCAGCAGCGCTGCCTCCGGCTGTATTTGCTTCCAAGCCTCGAACCTTCTTTTCAGAAAGCTCCTCTGGTCATCACTTATCAAGTTAGCCTTTTTCATTGCCTTTTCTTTTCGCCTTCGAGATCTCTTCCATGCGCTGGGCGAGGAGTTTTTCGCGGCCTTCGTGGGTGGGGTGGTAGTAGCGGCGGTCGCGGAGGTTGTCGGGGAGGCATTGCATGTCGGCGACTTTGGATTCCAGGTCGTGGGCGTACTGGTAGCCTTTGCCGTAGTCGAGCTCTTTCATGAGGCGCGTGGGGGCGTTGCGCAGGTGCAGCGGGACGGGCTCGGCGGGATTCGATTCGATGTCAGCGAGGACTTCGCCATAGGCCTTGTAGACGGCGTTCGATTTGGGCGCTAGGGCGAGATAGACGACGGCCTGCGCGAGCGCGAGGTCGCCTTCGGGAGAGCCTAGAAAGTGCATGGCGTCGCGTGCGGACAGGCAGAGGTTGAGAGCTTCGGGAGCGGCGAGGCCGATGTCTTCAAACGACATGCGAATGACACGGCGGACGACGTACATGGGGTCTTCGCCGGCGGCCAACATGCGGCCTAACCAATAAAGCGCGGCGTCGGCGTCGGAGTTGCGCACGGACTTGTGCAGCGCGGAGATGAGGTCGTAGTGCTGCTCGCCCTTTTTGTCGTAGAGAAGGACACGCTGCTGGAGAGCTTCGGTGACGATTTCTTTGGTAAGTGACTTTTCGCCGCGGCCTTCGGCCAGTTTGGCGGCGACTTCGAGGGCGTTGAGGGCGTTGCGGGCGTCTCCTGAGGAGTAGCTGGCGATGGTTTCGAGGCTTCCCTCCTCTGCTGTGAGGTTGAGGTTGCCTAAGCCTCGTTCGCTGTCGGTGAGGGCGCGGGTGAGGAGCGCGAAGATGTCTTCCTGCGAGAGCGCCTGCAGAGTGTAGACGCGGCAACGTGAGAGCAGGGCGGCGTTGATCTCGAAGCTGGGGTTTTCCGTGGTGGCGCCGATGAGACGAATGCTGCCGCGCTCGACGTAGGGCAGGAAGGCGTCCTGCTGAGCCTTGTTGAAGCGATGGATCTCGTCGACGAAGAGGATGGTGCGGGAGCCGTAGGTGGCGGCCTTTTCGGCGTCGACCATGACCTGCTTGATCTCCTTGATGCCAGAGAGGACGGCGGAGAATTCGATGAAGCTGGCCGAAGTGACGTTGGCGATGATCTTGGCAAGAGTGGTTTTGCCTACGCCGGGCGGCCCCCAGAAGATGAGACTGGCACTGTCGTCGCGCTCGATTTGTAGGCGCAAAGGTTTGCCGAGGGCAAGGAGGTGGGTCTGGCCGAAGAACTCGTCGAGCGAGCGAGGGCGCATGCGCTCGGCGAGCGGGGCTCGCTGGCGGGTGGTGGTTGGGTCCGGATTGGGAGAGAACAGATCCATGCTGGTTCAGGTGCTGGATATTAGCTTCCAGTTGCCAGTTCTCCAGTTTCCAGTGAGAGCAGGTTTTGGCGGAGAGATTCGTACATGAGAATCGAGCCGGCGATGGCGGCGTTGAGAGACTCGACGGCGCAGGGGATGTGGATGCGTGCGTTGGCCAGAGCGAGCGCCTGCGCGGAGATGCCAGCGCCTTCATTGCCGACCATGAGGGCGCATGGGGCGATGAGGTAGGCGTCCATGGCGGGTGTGGCGTCGGCAGATTGTGCTACGGCGGCGAAGAGCTTGACCTGCGCGGAGGCGAGTGCGGTCGCGATGGAAGCGAGAGCGTCGCGGATGGTGGGCATGCGGAAGACAGAGCCGGCGGAGGCGCGGATGGTCTTGGGATTCCAAGGATTGACACAGTCTGGGGTGAGGAAGATCTGCGCGATGCCGAAGGCTTCTGCCGAACGGATGAGAGTGCCGAGGTTGCCGGGGTCCTGGAGGGATTCGATGACGAGGTGCACGGCGGGCTCCGAGAGATCGCGGGAAGGAAGAGCTGGGATGGCAACAGTGGCGGCGATTCCCTGTGGCGAGGCTGTGTCGACGGCGCTGGAGAAGACGTCGCGGCTGAGGACAAGGATGTTCTTGGGAGTGATACCGGCGAGTGCGGGGCGGTCGAGCGTGGACTCGCTGCCTTCGCGCAGGAAGATGGTGTCGAACGGAAGACTGGAGCGGTGGGCTTCGGCAAGGAGGTGCTCGCCTTCGATGGCGAGAAGGTCGCCGGGGTGGCGCGCGTCGCCGCTGAAGGCCTCGCGGAGGGCTTTGACGCGGGTGTTGGTGCGGCTCGTGATGGGTGCGGGGAGTGGCACTGAGTTAGTGTACTCGGCGGGAATAAGCAAAGGCTTTGAGCGCGAAGTGCGAGGAAGTTGCAGGGGAGGTTCAGCTGTGAGGGATATTCGCGGCGAGATACGGTAGAGTCGTTGGGAGGGGTTTCGCACTTGAGAGCCGACCTGCTGAAGATCAATCCGGATGAACCTGAGCCGCACCTGGTGAGCCAGGTTGTTGAGTCATTGCAACGTGGCGATGTGGTCGCGATGCCGACGGACACGTTCTATGGGCTCGCTGTCGACCCGGTGAATCTGCATGCGGTGGAACGTATCTACGAGTTGAAGACCCGCGCGAAGCACAAGCCGCTGTCGCTGCTGATTGCAGACGTGTCGCAGGCGTACGAGCTGGCGCGAAACATCGACAGCGCGTTCGACCGGCTGGCAGAAAAGTTCTGGCCGGGGCCGTTGACGATCGTAGTGAAGGCTGGCAGTAAACTGCCTCTGCGCGTAACAGCGAACACCGGCAACGTGGCGCTCCGTGTGCCGGAGGCACCGATCTGCAGGGCAGTGGTGAGTGCGCTCGGGCTGCCGATTACAGCGACGTCCGCGAACCTGCGCGGCCTGCCGGAGTGCACCTATGCGGCGCGCGTGCGTGAGCAGTTCGGCGACACGATTCCGCTGATTGTGGATGGCGGACCGACGGCGCGGACGGTGGCGACTACGATCGTGGATCTTAGTGGCGGACCGCACTCATGGATGATTCTGCGCGAAGGTGCGATCCCGACACATGAGATCGCTCTGACACTGCAGCGATGAGACCGTAAACATACCGATGACTGGATTGTTGCAGCGGTGTGCCTTCATACTGGTGGTACACATCGGATAACTCATGGGTAGATTTTTCAAGCGAGAGACTATAGAGCGCAAGAAGCCGGGCTTCTTCCGGCGGCTGCTGCGCTGGGCCGTGCTGCTTGTGTTGCTGGCCTCCGTTGGATGGACCGTTTGGGTCTATAAGCAGATTGAGGCGACAGCGACAATTGACCATGCTCAGCGGGCCGACGCGATTGCCGTGTTCGGGGCGGCGGAGTATGCGGGGCGGCCGTCGCCAGTGCTTCATGCGCGCCTGGACAAGGCCGTTGCACTGTACGACCGCGAGATTGCGCCGGTAATCATTACGCTGGGTGGCGGGCAGGACAAAGACTCCGGAAAGACCGAGGGCGGCGTTGGACGGGATTACCTACTGGCCAATGGCGTGCCGTACGACCAGATCATTGCGGAGACGCAGTCGGTGGACACCGAGCAGCAGGTGCAGCGGCTGCAGGAGATTGCGGAGCAACGGAACTTTCACACGATTGTGGTGGTGAGCGATGGCACGCACCTGTTCCGCATTGCGCTGCTATGTAAGCGCGCTGGGCTGACGGTGTACACCTCGCCACGTGCGCCGCTGGGGCACATTGACGACCTGGACGAGGCGCAGAGGATGATGCACGAGATCATCAGCTACACGTCCGTACGGCTGGATCTACACCTGAGCTGGCTACACAGGGAGCTGGAAGAGCACGGCAGCTAGTCGACGTCATCCACTATCGGCGCTGGGATGTTGCCTTCCCTGCGCATGCGGAGATAGCCGCGGATGAAGGGGTCGAGATCGCCGTCGAGGACTCGGTCGACATCGCCGACTTCGACGCGTGTGCGCAGGTCCTTGGCCATACGGTAGGGCTGCAGGACATAGCTGCGAATCTGCGAGCCGAACTTGATGTCCAGCTTGGAGTCTTCGAGCTTGCGGCTGACTTCCTTCTTCTTGTCGAGCTCGTACTCGTAGAGCTTGGAGCGCATCATCTTCATGGCGCGCTCCTTGTTCTTGTGCTGTGAGCGCTCATTCTGGCAGCCTGTGACGAGGCCCGTGGGCAGATGCGTGATGCGCACCGCGGAGTCCGTGGTATTGACGTGCTGGCCGCCCTTGCCGCCGGAGCGGTAGGTGTCGATGCGGAGGTCTTCAGGCTTGATGTCGATGACGATGGTGTCGTCGATCTCAGGCGAGACGAAGACAGAGGCAAAGCTGGTGTGGCGGCGCTTGGCGGAATCAAAAGGAGAGATGCGGACGAGACGGTGCACACCGGTCTCGCCGGAGAGCAGGCCGAATGCGAAGTCACCGGAGATGGTGAAGGTCGCGGACTTGATGCCGGCCTCGTCACCGTCCTGAATCTCGTTGATCTCGACCTTGAAGCGCTGGCGCTCACCCCAACGGATGTACATGCGCATGAGCATCTCGGCCCAGTCCTGGCTCTCTGTACCTCCAGCGCCTGGATGCACAGTAATGATGGCGTTCAGGGCATCCGTCTCACCGGAGAGCATGGTTTTGGACTCGAGCGCGTCGGCGAAGGCGACCAGAGCGGGTATCTCGCGGGTAAGGTCGGCTTCGGTATCTTCTCCTTCGCGGGCGAGCTCGAAGTAGGCTTCGATATCGTCGGAGCGGCGAGCAAGTTCGGCCTCGTCGGCGAGCAAGGTTTCAAGGCGCTTGCGCTCGCGCATGAGCGGTTGCGACTTCGCGGCATCGGCCCAGATAGCAGGGTCGGAGACTTTGACTTCGAGGGCAGCCAGTTCGGCCTTCAGGCGAGGGGCGTCAAAGATACTCCCGCAGGTCGCGCACTTTCTCACGCACCGGGGAGTAAGAGAATTCCAGGTCACTCAACATAGCTTTTAGTTTACCGCGTTGCTTGGCCTAAGTCTCCGACGGGCAATTGAAAGGAAAAACAGCCCAATCGTGAGACCGGCGCACAGCCACGCGAACCAGTCGCCGTGACGCGTATAAAAGGTTGTGCCGGAGCGATAGCCATAGTTGAAGGTGAACGCGGCTCGAAGGTGGCGCGGGGTGAGAAAGTCGCCGCGGCCGTGCGGATCGATTGCGGTGGTGATGCCGGTGTTGGTGTCGCGCAATATCCAGCGATCGTTCTCGATGGCGCGCATGCGGGCCATGTCGAGGTGCTGCCAGGGAGCGCCGCTGTCGCCGTACCACCCATCGTCGGAGATGTTGACCAGCACCTGCGCGCCGTTGAGGACGAACTGACGGACCTCGTCACCGAAGATGGACTCGTAGCAGATGAAGATGCCGGTGGCGTGGCCATTGAGATCGAAGACCTTGTTCTGCGTGCCGGGTTCCATATTACCCACGCCCGAGATGAGCTTGCCGGCAAAGGCGAAGAACCGCGCGTAGGGCACGTACTCGCCCCAAGGTACGCGGTGTATTTTGTCGTAGCGATCGATGTAATTACCGTTGTTATCGAAGATCGCGGCGGAGCCGAACTCGTGATAACCGCGAGGGGATGAAGGATCGAAGTCAACACCGATGCTCCCGGCGATAACTGGAGCGCCCGCTGAGCGCGCGAGTGAGCCTAACTCGCCGCGGAACTGCGGGTCGCTCGTAGCGAAGTCTGCGGGAGCTTCGGGCCAAACGATGACCTCGGGGTGCGAGATAGACGCTGTTGCTGACGATAGATCTCCGGTCGAGCTAGAGGCCGAACGCGCCAACGGATGGAGGCTCCAGCCGATGAACTGCTGATACTTTTGCTGAATGGGAAATGGGACGATATCGCGGCCCTCAGCGCCGACGGCCAGATTTTCCTGCAAGAGAACGGCGCTATGATCCGCTGGATCGGGGGCCGAATTCGTCAGAATGCCGCACTGAAGCACCGCAACGATTAGGACAGATGCAGTTATCCAACCTAGCCGTATCTTCTCTCTTTCTTCACGAACAGCGAATAACAACAACGCGTTGGTTGACGCGATTACGAAGCTAAGCAGCATTACGCCGCCATAGGGAGCGAGATGGGTCAATGCCGAGTTATCGATCTGTGTATAGCCGAGTAAGTCCCATGGGAAACCGGTGATGCGAGCGCGCGCGAGTTCTACGGCCACCCAGAGAAACGGTGTTGCGAGGATCACCTTGGCAGTAGAGTAGCTACGGTGCAGCATGGCGATGAGCCACGCGAAGAGCGCATAGTAAAGGCCCAGATAGAGCGCAAACAGAACAAGGATCCCAAAGGAGGCTAACTCTGGGATGCCACCGTAGATGTGCATCGTCTGGTAGATCCAGTAGCAGTTACCCATATACCAAAGGACGCCACAAAGGTATCCAACCCATGACGACTGCAGAGGAGTTAGACGATTCCCATTTCGGTCTTTGGAGGTAAGCGCGTAGAGCAAAGGCAAGAGACAGAACCAGCAAAAACACCTGCGCCACCATGGGACCGGGCCAGCGACAGGAAATGGAACAAGTTGCAGCAGCGCAGAGAGAAACGAGTAGAAAAATAGCCGGCGCGGTATCGATTTCATCGAGTTGAGTCTAGCATTGGGCGAGTTATAGAGTATGTTCGCCACCTCAAGCCGGATTGATCTTGCGGCGTAACAGAGATACAGTGGTTATGTAAATATGTAAGATTGCTGAGATCGATTGGAGAAATGCGGGATATTCCCGAAAGGAAACGACTATGGATGTGAGCAAGATTATCGCGGAGATTGATACGCAGATTGCGTCGCTGCAAACGGCACGTGCTGCTATTGTCTCTTTGAATGCGGCAGGCCCGGTTAAGGGCAAGCGAGGACGCCCGAAGGGCAGCACGAACGCTCCCAAGGCTGCAAAAAAGAAGCGCAACCTGACGCCCGAGGGACGCAAGCGCATTGCTGACGCGATGAAGCGCCGTTGGGCCGCCCAGCGCAAAGAGACACCCAAGAAGGAAGCTGCAAAAAAAGAAGCAGTGAAGAAGTAAGCCGCGGAAGACCACTGAAGATCAAAAGGGAGCCATGGCGGCTCCCTTTCTTGTTGGCTTTTGCGGTGACTAACGGACGGCAATGACTTCGCGCACATTGTCTTTCCCGAGAAAGAAGCGCACATTGCTGAAGCCTTCAAGGAACCGTTCCACCTGGCGAGTCTGGTAGACCTGACGCACGGGGAAGTTACCACCGTCGAGCACCAGGAGATCGTCGCTGTCTGTAAGTTGATAGCGGGAGAAGGCAGTTTCGGGGCCGGTGAGTTTACCGTGGAAGAACGCTAGCAGGCGGCCTTCGGGACGCAGGACATCGCGTAACCGCGCGAAGAGAGCCGGCACCATGGCAGAGGGCAGATAGTTGGCTGTGTCCCAGAGAAGGATAACGTCAAAATCGCGACCGGAGAAGTCGAGATTGGCAGCGATGAAGCGGTCGACATCGAAGTTGGCGTCGGGATCGGCCTTGGGATCTTCGGTAGCCTCTGGCGACGCAGGCTTCTGCCACTCAGGGCGCGTGGCGTCTTGCACGATGTTGGCCATGTAGACGCTGTGGCCCAGCGAGGTCAGGTAGTTTATGTTCGCAGGCGAGGTGAGACCGAAGTCGAGCACGCGCAGAGACTCGCTCATCTGCAGGTGGCTACGCACATCGCCCCACCCCCGAGAGTGACGCGCAGGGCGCTCGGAGGACAGCGCCCCGGCCTCTCTCTTTGACTTGCCAAACATGCGAACAGCCTCCACTATCAAAACAATATCTACTACGGTTTGTACCTAAACGTTGGGCTTGCGGCGCGCATCGAAAGAGCCGCCAGATACGGGCAGTGGATCGGATGCCTTGGACGGGTCCGCGTGTCCTTTAAGCGTTGCGCCGTCCTCGATGGAGAGGCGCGCGGCAAAGACATCCCCCTGCACCACTGCAGAGCCACGCAACTGCAAGAGGCCCGAGGCACGAATTTCACCTTCAACACGGCCCAGTACGACGATGTCCTGCGCGATGACGGTGGCGCGCACATGCCCTTCGGCGCGTACAGTCAAACAGGCGCTTTCGAGACGAATAACACCCTCCACCTGACCGTCGATGGTGAGGTTCTCCGAGCCGGAGATCTCCCCGCTGACTTTGGTTTTGGGGCCGATAACAGTTTTGCTTTCGGTTGGCGTCATAAGAAGATAGAAACTCCTGTGCAACCGTGGAGTACTTCTTCCAATGCGGTGCAAACTCGACTATACCCAACCGTGCCGAGGGAAACAAACGTCCTAAATGCCCGTGGCGTCGTCTAACCTGTCAGAAGGCAGCGAATGGTGTCTGCCGCCTACGCCTGTAACGATGAAGGAAAGCCAGACTGCCGATGCTGTTGAGGTGGACAAAAGACTTTCGCAGGAAGTGCTGCACGGTAGCCCAGATCACTGCCGGGTTTACGGCGGCGGCGTGCGCCGTGTGCGCGTGTCCTCTAGCCCATAGCCAATTGCCGGTTCAGGCGGCACAAGGTCAAGTAGATGCCCAGCCCGCAGGCGATCCCACCATGTGGGCGATAGCCGCTGCGAAGAACGAGGTCAAGATCCTTCAGCAGCAGGGGCTCTTCTCCGTTCGCTACCGGGAGCGCAAGGTTGACAGCAAGGGCGACACCACTCGCGAGATTATCGAGAGCAAACAAGGCGGGGTGGCGAGGCTCATCGAGAGAGATGGCAAACCGATTACGGCAGCCGAGGACGCGGCGGAACGCAGCCGCCTGAATGATGCACTGACGCATCCGGACGACTTCATTCGCCACCATCATCGGGATGATGCCATGCGAAATAACATCATCCAGGTGATACAGCTTATGCCGAAGGCCATGATCAACACGTACACGCCCGGACAGCCGCAGCCTCCCGGAGCAACATCACGACAGGTGGTATTGGACTACGCACCGGATCCGAAGTTCCATCCGCCAACCATGTTTGCCGAAGTGCTTACAGGGTTTCAGGGGCGTGTCTGGATCGACGAGTCAACGCAAACAATGACTCGCATCGAAGGAAAGGTGCTGCATCCGGTAAACTTCGGCTTCGGGATCCTTGCGCACATCTATCCCGGTGGCACATTAGAGTTTGAACAGACGGACGCGGGCGCCAATCACTGGGTCTACTCCAATGTGGACGAGCATCTGACTGTGCGCGCACTGATGGTGAAGACCATGCCAGAGAACGTGAAGATGACATCTTCCAGGATCGAGATGCTGCCGTCGCTGATGTCTTACCAAGATGCGATCCATATGCTGCTGTCGGAACAGATTCCACTGCGCTAGGGAGGATCTGAACAAGTCCCTCCGCGGCTCAAGCCCGACTAACTTTTTGCTGGGAATTCAGGGGTCTTTAGCTAAAGACCCCCTCCCAAAGACAGTGGATCAGAGTTTTCCTAATGCTTCCTTTCGAGGACCTTGTTGCGGACGGTGATGGCGTCGACGCGTTCACGGAGGACTTCAAAGCCGCGCCCCGGTGTGGTGGGTACGGTGATAGTTCCCTCGGGGCTGACTGTGACCTCGGGCTCGATGACATCCTGGGACCAGTAGCGTTTTGACGCGGAGACGTCGCCGGGTAACGAGAAGTTGGGCAACGATGAGAGCGCTATATTGTGCGCGCGGCCGATGCCGGTCTCCAACATGCCACCGCACCACACGGCGATGCCGAACTGGTGTGCGACGTCGTGCACGGCGATGGCTTCGGTGAATCCGCCGACGCGGCCGACCTTGATGTTGATGATACGTCCGCTTCCGAGTTCAAGCGCGGCACGGGCGTCGCGGTGGTTACGGATGCACTCGTCGAGACAAAGGTCGGTTTTAATGCGGCGCTGGAGTTCGGCATGGAAGAAGAAGTCGTCGTACCAGAGCGGCTGCTCGATCATCAGAAGATTGAACTTGTCCCACGCGGCGATGTGTTCGGCATCGGAGAGTTGGTAGGCGGAGTTGGCGTCGCAGCTGAGCAGGATGTGCGGCCAGCGCTCGCGGACCATCTCGAAGATATTGCTGTCCCAGCCGGGCTTGCACTTGAGCTTGATGCGCTGGTAACCCGCAGCGACCTCAGTTTCGATCTTCTGCATCAGCTTTTCCGGTGTGGGCTGGATACCGATGGAGACGCCGCAGGGGATGATGTCGCGTGTGCCTCCGAGGAGTTTGGAGAGCGGCAGCTTCTGGCGCTGCGCATCGAGGTCCCAGACGGCGTTTTCAATCGCGGCCTTGGCCATGCGATGACCGCGGACCAGCTGGAAGAGCTCGGGGCAGTCGCGGCCGGAGGCGATGTCGGCGGCGAGGAGGCGCGGGGCAAGTTCGGTTTCAGTAATGATCCAGGCGGTGTCGACCATCTCGTCGGAGAAGTAGGGATGCTCGCCCGCGACGCACTCGCCCCATGCACTGATGCCTTCGCAGATGAGCTCGACGATGAGGATGCGGCGAGTGGTGGTGACGCCAAAGCTGGTCTCAAAGGGATGTGCGAGCGGCATGTTCAGCTCGCGGAGGTGGATAGCTTCGATCTTCATAGGTGCCTCTGTGTGCGGAGTTTAGTGTTTGTGTGATTCGTTCCAGTGACCGAGCTGAAACTTGCCGTCGCCTGCAGGGGTGCGCTGGTAGCCGAGGACGGTGAGCCCGCTAGCGAAAGCCTTCTCAAGAGCTGCAGCATTGCGAGACTGCACGTCGCGGGCCTGCTGGCGATGATCCTCAGAGGCCTTCCATGCGTAGATCTCGGCGGGGACAGTGATCTCTTCTACGATGTCGAAGCAGAGTGTTTCGCCGCTAAGAGTCTGCTCGACGCGCTGCGATTTGAGCCACCACTCGGCGTAGACGCGATCGGTGGGAAGGCCCCCCTGCAGGGGTGAGCTAGAGGGGCCGTAGAAGTCGTGTTTGTAGCGGCGAACGATCGCGCCAAGCTTGGCGATGTTGAGGTTGGCGTTCTTGATCTCGAGCGGGTCGAAGGTCCATTCCATCAGGTCGAAGCCGCGGGCGATGGCATCGTCGCGTTGGGCGAGCTTGAGAGCACGGGCAACGCCGAAGTTGCGATGCTCGCTGAGCACGCCGACCATATGTGAGTGTAGGTATGGGTGTCCGTTGCGAAAACCGGGAAGCGCCATTGCGAAGCCTACGACCTTGTCACCGAGAATGGCACCGAGGACCTGGCCACCGATGCGCGAGGCAAGCAGGAACATGCGCCGGGGGATCATGTCCGCTTCGTTGTAGCCCCAGATGGCTTCTTCCAGAGCGACGCACTGGTCGAACTGATCGAGCTCGGTGAAGCTCTCAATGCGGACTTCGGTTGCTGATTGCGCTGCGGTCAAACGTGTCTCCTTAGCTTGATGATTCTTGGGCCTTGGCCTGCGACCAGAGGGATTCCAGTTGTTCGGCGGTGAGTTTTTCGAGGGCCTCGCTACTGCCTGCGATGCGTTCCATTGCGGCAAAGCGGGTTCGGAAGCTGGCGTTTGTGCGCCGAAGCGCGGATTCGGCATCGACCTTGAGATGCCGCGCGAGATTCATCATGGTGAAGAGAAGGTCGCCAAACTCGGCTTCGATGCGATCCTGATTGCTGGCGGAGATTTCAGCGCGAAGCTCGGATGTCTCCTCGGTAAGTTTATCGAAAAGTCCCTGTGCATCGGGCCAGTCGAAGCCGACCTTTGCTACTTTGGAGCCAAGTTTGGCCGCTTCAAGCGTGGCGGGCATGGTGCGCGGAACAGAATCCAGCAACGATTGTGCGGCGGGTTGCGACTTCTTCTCTTCGAGCTTGATCTGCTCCCAGTTGCGGAGAACAGCGTCGCTGTCGGTGGCGACCGTGTCGCTGAAGATGTGCGGGTGGCGGCGGATCAGCTTCGCGGAGAGGTTTTCGGCGACGTCGCGGAGATTGAAGTAGCCGGCTTCGGCGGCCATCTGCGAGTAGAAGAGCACCTGCAGGAGCAGATCGCCGAGTTCGTCCTTCAGATCGGGCCATGCGCGGCGCTCGATGGCATCGAAAACCTCATAGGTCTCTTCGAGCGTGTGGCGCTTGATGGTGTCGAAGGTCTGTTCACGGTCCCAGGGGCAGCCGTTGGGGGCACGCAGGCGAGCCATGATCTCTGCCGCCCGCTGGAGCGCTGTACCGGATTCGCGGGAGCCGTCTGCGAAGTCGTCTGCCATGTATACAGCTTACTTGAGACGCTCAGAGTGTTAAGATGAAGGGAACGGAGGCAAGGCAAGGCATGGCAGACGAGTTACCGGCAACGCAAAAACCCCAACGCATGGGCGTATCCGTGGTCCTGATGCTGCTACTTCCCTATGCGGGGTTGTGTTTCCCTGCCCTCTATGCGCGAGCCACTCCGGCCCTGTTCGGGTTTCCGTTCTTTTACTGGTACCAGTTTGTGTGGGTGGTGGTGACGTCGCTGCTGCTATATGCGGTGTATCGCAAACTGAAACAGTAGATGACGCCGGCGCATCGCGTTTGCTGACGACGTTCTATCCTTAGAGAGAACGTTGTTTTGATCGCCGATGGACCTTCTCCAGAAAATTCGAACACTGCCTACCGGCCCCGGCTGCTACCTGTACAAGAATGCCGAGGGCGAGGTCATCTATGTGGGCAAGGCGAAGAACCTGCGCTCGCGGGTGCGCTCGTACTTTCTGAAGGCCAACCAGCTTGCGAACCAGAAGACTGGCTCGCTGATGCGCGAGGCCGTGGACATTGAGTACATCACTGTGGCCAACGAGCGCGAGGCGCTGGCGCTTGAGAACAACCTTATCAAGCAGCGTAAGCCGCGGTTCAACATTCTACTGCGCGATGACAAGACGTATCCGTACATCAAACTGACGGTAGGGGATAAGCATCCCAAGGTGTTTGTGACACGCAAACTGCGCAAGGATGGCGATGCGTATTACGGGCCTTACTTTCCCGGCAACCTGGCGTATCGGCTGGTGGATGTGATCCATCGCAGCTTTTTGGTTCCGAGCTGCAAGGTGGACCTGAACCGCTATCATCCGCGCGCGTGCCTGCAGTACTACATTAAGCGCTGCCTGGGGCCGTGCGTCGAGGGCTTCGTAACGACCGATGGGTACAGGCAGGCTGTGCGCGATGTGCAGCTGTTTCTTGAGGGCAAGAGTGGCGAGTTGGAGGCTCGATTAACCGAGCGCATGGAGGCTGCGGCGGAGGCCATGCAGTTTGAGCTCGCGGCCAAGCTGCGAGACCAACTGATTACGGTGAGCCAGGCTCAGGACAGGCAGCGCATTGCGTCTACTGGCGATGAGGATGCCGACGTCTTCGGCTTCCACTTCGAAAAGGATATGCTCGCGGTGAACTTGTTCCACATGCGTGGAGG
>CAJCIM010000049.1 GCA_903970395.1 Acidobacteriaceae bacterium | reverse complement strand
GAGCCTCCTTAAAGCAAAACAGCCACACAACGTGGCTGTCCTGAAACAATCGCTCTTATTTTCTATCGTTTCGCCCGAAACCTGTTCGCCGTCGCAAACTCGTCCCGCAGCTCCGGCGTCCGCAGGTTTTCGCGAATATGCGCCAGCCGCTGCTCCAGCGCCAGCAGCGTCTCCGCAATCGGTTTGGTATTCGTCATCGCGACATCGCGCCACATGCTGTACGGGCTCGACCCCAGCCGTGTCGTCTCCCGCAGCCCACGCCCGCCAATGGCCTGCACCGCCGCCATCCCCTCGGCATCGTGCGAGAACGTGTCCTGCAACAGCGCCGCCAGAGCGGTCGACAGCATCTGCGGCAAGTGCGACACCCACGCGCAGACCTCATCATGCTCAACCTCGTTGATGTCGCGAATCACCGCTCCCGTCGCCGCCACCAGCTCGCGCCACCGCTCCCCCAGCGGAGTATCCCCCGCTGCCACAGGCGTAAACAACCATGTAGCCTGCCGAAACAGCTCAGCATCCGCCAGCGCAGCGCCACCGGACTCCTTGCCTGCCATCGGATGCCCCGGCAGAAACGCCGCCTGCCCAGGCCCATTGAACAGCGTCTCCACCAGCGCGCAGATCTCCACCTTCGTGCTGCCGACATCCGTAATCAGTTGCCCGGCGTGAGTAACCGGAGCCAGCTTGTCCATCCAATCCAGAATCACCAGCACCGGCACAGCGAGCACATAGATATCCGCCGCATCGTCCGAAAGCACCTCATCCCGGCTCGCAAACACACGATCCACCGCACCCATCTCCAGCGCCTTCGCCGACTCCGCCGGATTCGCATCGAACCCAACAATCTCGCCACCAAAACCCGACGCCTTAAGCGCCAGCCCCACCGACGCCCCAATCAATCCCGTGCCAACAATCGCAATCCGCTCGCTCACCGCGCCTCACTCGCACGCCGATGCGTAAACGCCCGGCCCTGCGCCCCGCGATAATCCCCAGCGACATGCCCCGCGCCGCGCACCACGTACTTGTACGTCGTTAGCCCGTCGAGACCCACCGGCCCTCGCGCATGAAATTTGCTCGTCGAAATCCCGACCTCGGCCCCAAACCCATAGCGGAAACCGTCTGCAAATCTTGTGGACGCGTTGTGCATCACGCTCGCCGCATCCACCTCCCGCAGAAATCGCTCCGCCACCTCGGCATCCTCGGTAATCACGCTCTCCGTGTGCACAGAGCCATGCCGATGAATGTGCTCCATCGCTTCATCCAGCGACGGCACAATCCCCACCGCCATCTCCAGCTCGCCATACTCCATGTGCCAGGCGTCCACCGGCAACGCACTCTGCAGACCCATCATCGCGCGAGCCACAACATCGCCATGCAGCACCACGCCGCGCTCACGCATCCGTTCGGCCAGCTTCGGCACAAACTCCGCAGCGATCTCCGCGTGCACCAGCACCGTCTCCACCGCATTGCACGCAGCCGGATAATCTGTCTTTGCATCGTCAATCACGCGCAGCGCAATCTCTTCGTCCGCCGCGCGGTCCACGTAGATGTGGCACACACCCTCGGCATGACCCAGCACCGGAATCCGCGTGTTCGCCTGCACATACTCCACCAGCTTCTTCGTCCCGCGCGGAATCACCATGTCCACCAGCGAGTGCATCGCCAGTAGCTCATTCACGCGCTCACGCCCCAGCACCAGCGACACCGCCGACGCAGAAATCCCCTCCGCTTCCAGCGCGGCACGAAGCACCCGCACCAGCGCCGTCGCCGTGCGCTCCACCTCGCGCCCCGGCTTCAGAATCACCGCATTCCCACTCTTGATCGCCAGCGCCGCAATCTGCGTCACCGCATCCGGCCGAGCCTCAAAGATCACCGCCAGCACCCCCAGCGGAACACTGATCTTCTCCATATGAAGCCCGGAAGTTTTTTTGTTGTCATTCCCCTGAGCGATAGTCGAATGGGAGATCTGCGTTTTAGATCTCTCTGGATCGCAATCATCCAGCTCCACCGCATCCAGCGTGCGTCCCAGCGGATCAGGCAGCGCCATCACCGACCGCACCTGCTCCACCATCTCCCGCAGCTTGCCCTCAGTCAGCTTCAGCCGGGCCAGCGTCGCCGCAGACAACACCTCATCCCCCGTCAGCGACCCCGCAACCTTCAGGTCTTCAGCATTCGCCGCGAACAACGCCGCGCTCGCACCCTCAAGCGCCTTCGCCATAGCCTCCAGCGCTGCGTTCCGCCGCGGCTCGCTCAGCGGAGCCAGCACCCGCGCCGCAGACTTCGCAGCCTGGGCAATCTCCAGCGTGCTCAGCACATCGTGCTCACCACGCACAGGAGTAGCAGCCGCACTCATCGCGGCACTTCCTGCAGCAGTGGAGCAGGTGCAAACCTGGTCCCCACAGCCTCGCCCGCCACAATCCGCTCCAGCACCTGCGGCGTGCGGCCATTGGCGATAATCACCGGCTTGTTCGCACGCACCACAATCCGCGCACTCTCCAGCTTCGAGATCATCCCACCGCGCCCGCGTCCATTGCCGCCCTGCGCCAGCGCTAGAATCCGTTCGTCGATCTCCTCCACGCCATGCAGCATCGTCGCGCCCGGCTCGCTCGGGTTGCGGTCGAACAGACCATCCACATCTGACAGCAGCACCAGCAGGTCCGCGCCAATGTGCTTCGACAGCAACGCCGACAACTTATCGTTGTCACCGAATATCCTCTCGCGCTGTGGAAGCTCCGCAGGCCGGTCCAGCTCCGCCGTCGACACCGTATCGTTCTCGTTCACAATCGGAATCACGCCCAGCGTCAGCAGCGCGTCCAACGTCGCCCGAAGATTTGTGTGACGGTCAGGGTCACGGAAGTCATCCTCCGTCAGCAGCACCTGCGCAATCGGACACCCCAGGCGATCAAACGCATCGTCATACAGTGCCATCAGCCGAGACTGCCCAATCGCCGCGCACGCCTGTACATGAGCTACCACCGTCGGCCGCTTCGTCAGCGCCAGCCGCTCCATACCCAGGCCAACCGCGCCGGACGACACCATCAGCACCTCGATGCCCTGCGTCCGCAGCGCAGCAATCTGCTCCACCAGCCCGCACAGCAGCCCAAGCGCAACCTTGCCGTCCTGCCGCATGATGACGTTCGTTCCGAGTTTGACGACGAGTCTACGCAGCTTCGTACTCCCTTGCGAAATCTCTGACATGAACCCTACGCGTGTACCTTCTCGACTGCCGGAGCAACCGTACGATCCACCACCGGAGCCAGCTTCCGCAGCTGCTCCACTAGCTTGTTCAACTGCTCCGGCGTCAACGACTGCGCGCCATCGCTCATCGCCTTATCGGGATTCGGGTGCATCTCCATCAGCAATCCGTCCGCACCGGCAGCCACCGCTGCGCGCGCCATCGGCGGAACAAACTCACGAATGCCCACACCATGCGAAGGATCGCCAAACACCGGCAGATGCGTCAGCTTCTTCAACACCGGTATCGCGGAGATGTCCATCGTGTTGCGCGTCGCCGTCTCATACGTACGGATGCCGCGCTCGCACAGCATCAGGTCGTAGTTGCCACCGCTCAGGATGTACTCCGCGCTCAGCAGCACCTCTTCAATCGTCGCCGCGATTCCGCGCTTCAGCAGCACCGGTTTGCGCACATTGCCCAGCTCACGCAGCAGGTTGAAGTTCTGCATGTTGCGTGCTCCCACCTGGAAGCAATCGATGTACGGCAGCATCACCTCAATCTGCGAGATCTCCATCACCTCGGTGATCACCAGCAGGCCGTACTCATCCGCAGCCTCGCGCATGATCTTCAGCCCCTCAACGCCCATGCCCTGGAAGCTGTACGGCGAGCTGCGCGGCTTGTACGCGCCGCCACGCAAAAACTGCGCACCGGCAGCAGCAACCTGCTGCGCGCTCAGGCGAATCTGGTCGCGACTCTCCACCGAACATGGCCCGGCCATGATGACGATCTCTTCGCCACCCACCACCAGCCCGTTCGGAAACGTAATCCGTGTGCCCTCCGGCCGGAACCCGCGCCCCGCCAGCTTGTACGGCGACGAGATGCGATACGCCTGGTGCACACCCGACAGCACCTGAAACTCCGTCACCTCAAAGTGCGCCGGCGTCCCAACGCCCGCAAGAATGGTCTGCGTCTCACCTGTCGTCCGATGGACGTTGAAACCGAGCTCCACCATGCGCTCGATCACATGCTGTATCTGCTCATCGGTGGCCTTGTCCTGCATAGCGACGATCATCACAAAATCCCTCTCTATCCCTTGTCATTCCGTAGCGCAGCGGAGGAATCCGCTTCTGTCTTTGTCCTGCCTCTGCGCTCTACTATCTGCCTCACTGCCTCTGCAGCGCCCGCATCACATCCATAATCCGTTCATACACATCCTGCACCTGCACGCCTGAGAGCGGCCCCGGATTCACCGACCGAACATGCTCAAACACCGCCTGCTCGCGCTGTGGCTCATACACCGGCTTCTGCGACTTGGCCTTCAGCTTCCCAATCTCTACGGCCGCGGCTGCACGCTCGTTCAGCAAACGGACAATCTGCTCGTCCAGCCCATCAATCTTGTTACGCCAGTCGGCGATCTCCATACGTCCTTATCCTTCCAAAACCTTCGCTACAGACTCTGCGCCTCAACCTCTTTGGGTGCCCCATTCATGACGACAGCTCCATCGTCGTCATGAATGGGGTGACGCGTTGTCCGTCATAAAAGCCCGCCGGCACAATACAGAACTCAACACTGGCGGCTCGCTAAAATGATACGTCCTACGCCGCGCTGTCATGCGCCAATCTCCGCGCCCTTCAGACTCTTCACAAACTCACCAACAGCCTTCGCCGCATCCGCCGCATCTGTCTTCTCAACCAGCCCGACAATCGCGCTGCCCACCACCGCCGCATCGGCAAACCCGCCAACGGTCTTCACATGCTCCGGCGTGGACACACCAAAACCCAGCGCAATCGGCAGCGTCGTAAACTGCTTCAGCCGCCGCACCACAGCCTCGGCATCGGCCTCCAACTCCGTCCGCGTGCCCGTCGTCCCAAGCCTCGAGATCGCATACACAAACCCCTGCGAGTTCTCGGCAATCGCCTTCAGCCGCTCATCCGGCGAGGTCGGCGCTGCAAGAAACACTGGCGCCAGCCCCACCTCGTGCATCACCTTCAGATACTCCGCCGCCTCTTCGACGATCATGTCGGTCAGCAGCACACCATCGGCGCCAGCATCCTTCGCAGCATGGGCAAACTTCTCCATGCCAAACCGCACGACCGGGTTGAGGTAACTGAACAGAATGATCCCCGTCTGCGGCCGCGCCGCGCGCAACTGCTTGCAGATGACGAGCACATCCGTCAGCTTCGTCCCCTTCGCCAGCGCACGCTCACTCGCGCGCTGAATCACGGGCCCATCCGCGAGCGGATCGCTGAACGGCACACCCAGCTCAATCACATCGGCGCCATTGTCGATAGCCGCCAACGCCATATCAAGCGTCGTCGCAAGGTC
This sequence comes from Acidobacteriaceae bacterium, assembly GCA_903970395.1. GTDB lineage: Bacteria > Acidobacteriota > Terriglobia > Terriglobales > Acidobacteriaceae > Granulicella. The sequence continues at coordinate 23,365 of CAJCIM010000049.1, read as the reverse complement.
AGGATCGCCAGCGGTTAGATAGATCACCAGCCCCGGTTTTTTCTTGAACTCAATCACGTGCTTTTCCTACTTCCTGTTTGCTATTTCCTACTTGCCAGTCAAATCCATCTCGCGCGTCATGATCCCAATATCCTTATCCCCGCGCCCGCTCACATTCACCATCAAAATCTTGTCCTTGCCCATCTTCGGAGCGAGCTTGATCGCCTCCGCCACGGCATGCGCCGACTCCAGCGCCGGGATAATCCCCTCCGTGCGGCTCAGCACACGCACCGCATCCAGCGCCTCAGCATCCGTAGCCGAGGTATACGTCGCGCGTCCCGAATCATGCAGCATCGCATGCTCCGGCCCCACGCTCGCATAATCCAACCCAGCGGAAACAGAATGCGTCGTCGCCACCTGTCCGGCCTCATCCTGCAGCACGTAGCTGTACGTGCCCTGCAATACGCCCGGAATACCGCCGCCAATCTTCTGGAACCGCGCCGCGTGCTCACCCAGTCCCGTGCCGCGCCCGCCAGCCTCCACACCAATCAGCGCCACGTTCGCATCAGGGATGTACTCGTAAAACGCGCCAATCGCATTCGACCCACCACCCACGCAGGCCACAATCGCATCCGGCAGCCGTCCCTCATGCTCCAGAATCTGCCGCTTGCTCTCCTTCGAGATCACCCGATGAAAATCCCGCACCATCGTCGGATACGGATGACTTCCGAGTGCACTGCCCAGGATGTAAAACGTCGTCCGCACATTCGTCACCCAGTCGCGCATCGCCTCGTTGATCGCGTCCTTCAGAGTCGCCGAGCCGCTTGCAACGCCGCGAACCTCAGCGCCCAGCAGCCTCATGCGAAACACATTCAGCTCCTGACGACGCATGTCCTCTTCGCCCATGTAGACCACGCACTCCATGCCGAACAGCGCGCACACCGTCGCCGTCGCCACACCGTGCTGTCCCGCGCCCGTCTCCGCAATAATCCGCTGCTTGCCCATCCGCCGAGCCAGCAACGCCTGTCCCAGCGCATTGTTGATCTTGTGTGCGCCCGTATGCAGCAGGTCTTCGCGCTTAAGATAAATTTTTGCCCCGCCCAGCGTCTCCGTCAGACGCTTCGCAAAGTACAGCGGAGTCGGCCGCCCAACATACTCCTTAAGCAACCCATCCAGCTCTGCATGAAACGCCGCATCCGCCTGGGCCTCTGCATACGCCGCATCCAGCTCCAACAGAGCCGCCATCAGCGTCTCAGGAACATAGCGCCCGCCATACTTGCCAAAACGTCCCGGCACACTGCTCGCAGGCAGCGGAGCGGGGGAAACAATCGAAGCCGTTGTACTCATACTCGTGTCCTTCCTAATCCCTAATCCCTAATCCCTATTCCCTGCCTTAACAACAAAAGCCACAACCTTATCGGGTCGCGGCTCGGGGGTTCTTGAGACTCTTACGGCAAACCTGCTATTCCGTTCGAGACTACTCCGCCGACGCCGCTACGGTAGGCCAGTAGCGGAACGGGAAAAACGGAGTAAATCGCGGGAACGAACGCATCATCGTATCTCTACGGTACACCCGTCCCGCCCGGCCTGCAACCCTGCCACATCACACTCTCCATCACGACTCACCCGTACCCAACCAGTAACCCCTAACAAAATTGTTACGAAAACACTCGCGCATTCACTATCCATCACACGTACGCTTTCACTATCGGTCTCGCAAATACTCGCAAAGAGTTGCTTCGGCCCCCAGTTAAATTTGAATCCAGACTCTACCCTGCGGCGTCCTATCTATGTAGCACAGGAGGATCACAATGAAGAGCAAAAATCTACTTCGTTTGTCGATCGCCCTGGCTGTTCTTGCCGCTCCGGCGGTTGCGTCGGCACACCCTGCTTCGGTGTCTGCACACACGCACACCCTGACTGCGCACGTGAATCACACGGAACAAGCACACCCCAGGACGATTCCCGCACACCAGACGCATAGCGCGTCCTAACGAGCGACATCGCGATGAGCGCTCATCGCGAATTCACTCTCCCGCAGCTCCCCCAATGACAACCTAGTCCATCTTCCAACGGGTTCCGTCGAACTCCGCAGGGACAAGCTCGGTATTGCTCACCCATCGGGCATCGTCGAACGCACGAAACTCCTGCATCTTTCGCCGCGCATTCCACTCCGGATGCAGGACCGCCAGCCGCAGCGCCTGGATAAAGTGTCCGTGCGTGAAGACCATCACCGGCGCATCCACCTTCAGCGCCTCCAGCCGGCGAAATGTATCCGCGGCCCGCTCCATCAGCATCGCAAAGCTCTCCGCACCGCCGCCAAAGCGCCGCTCTGGATCAGCCTCATGCCAGTAGCGGTCGACCTCGTGCATCATGTCCTTAGGCTCGCTACCGCTCCAGTACGCTGGGTCCCAGAACGTGAATTCATAGATCGGCCATGTCTCCACCGGCACGTCAGGAAACCGCGCAATCGTCGGCTCTGCGGTCTGCTGCGTGCGCAAAAACGGCGAGGCCACAATCCGGCTCGGCTTAAAATCCCACCGCGCCGCCAACGCTCTCGCCTGCTCCCATCCCAACTCTGTTAGCGGTACCTTCGCAAAGTCCTTCGTCGGCTCGCCGATGTTGGCCGTGCTCTGGCCATGGCGGATAAAGATCGCTTTCCTCATCCCTACCAGTGTAGTAGCAGCCTCACCTCCACGTTGCGCACAAGGAGACTCTGACTAAATGTCTATGGGAGGGAGCACGGCTCTTTGAACCCCTGAACTTCAGTGATAAACAGATTGGTTTAGCCCCGGAGGGACCTGTTCAGAGCCTGCCTAAGACGCGACCGCACCCTTCGCTGCATCCAGAAACGCCCGCAGCCGCTTAGGGTCTTTCTTCCCCGGCTCGGCCTCCACGCCGCTGGCCACATCCACACCCCACGGATCGATCGCCGCGATCGCCTGCGCCACATTCTCCGCGCGCAGACCGCCTGCCAGAATCACCCGAGGCGCATCAGCGCCAAACGCCCTCCGAGTCCGCTCCACAATCTTCCCCACACGCTCCCAGTCAAAGCTCACACCCAGCCCGCCCGACGCGCCGCCCTTCGACGCATCCAACAGCACCGCCCACACCCTCGGGTCGCCAAACACCAGCCGCAGCGCCGCCTCAAACCGCGCATCCGAATCCTCGCGGTTCACCGGGTCCAGCTCATACGCCATCGTCTGGATGATCTTCAGGTCCTCGCCGCACTCCTCCACCAGGTGCTGCACAATCGACGCACGATACGCCCCATGCAGCTGCACCGCAGTCAGCCCGGCCACATCCACGCACCCCTGCACCTGGTTCGGATCCTCTGTCGCAAATACGCCGACCTTCTCCACGCCTGGAGGAAGCCCCGAGATCATCTCCGAGGCCTCCTCCGGCGTCACCTGTCGTTTACTCGGTGCGAATACAAACCCCACCGCGTCGGCGCCCATCTCGGTCGCCATCGACGCATCGTCAACATTGGTGTTGGCGCAGATCTTCGTCCACATCGCTGAACTCCTCAAACGGCACCTGCTAGGCCCCTCGAACGTGTTCCAACAGATGCGTCAAAGCCGCGCCCGGATGCCCCTGCCGCATCAATGACTCTCCAATGAGATACGCCTCATACCCCGCCGCGCGCAGCCGCAGCATGTCCGCAGCCGTGTGGATTCCACTCTCCGCAACCTTTACCGCCGACTCCGGCAGCTTCGCCGCCAGCTCGCAAGCCCTGTCCAGAGACACCTCAAACGTCCGCAGATCGCGGCTGTTCACGCCTACGCACTCGCACTCCAGCCCCAGCGCGCGCTCCAACTCCTCGGCATCATGCACCTCACACAGCACATCCAGCCCCTGCACTCGGGCCTCATCCCGCAGCGTCCGCAGCTCCGCATCGGTCAGCGCAGCAACAATCAGTAGAATCGCATCAGCCCCATTCGCCCGAGCCTCCAGCACCTGGAACGGGTCTACCATGAAGTCTTTCCTCAGGCACGGAATCCCCACCGCTGCGGACGCCTGCCGCAGGATCTCCAGTGACCCCTGGAAGAACTTCTCATCGGTCAGCACACTCAGCGACGCCGCACCACCGGCCTCCATCATCGGAGCCAGCACCGCCGCATCGAAATCCGCCCGGATCAGCCCCTTCGACGGCGAAGCCTTCTTCAGCTCCGCAATCACCGCCACGCCCTCAGCCGCAGCCTTCGTCTTCAGCGCCCGCGCAAACCCACGCGGCTGGTGAGCCGCCGCCAACCGCTCCAGCTCTCGCACATCCGCGCTCGCCTTGCGTTCTTCCACTACACGGCGCGTGTGCGCCATGATCTCCGGTAGATACATCGTCTTTTCTGCTGCTACAGCCATCGTTCTCCCTACTGTGGTCACTAATCGTTGTTTATAGGCTCGTTGGGTCGAGCACTGCTAATCCTTCCGCCTGAGCTGCTCGAAGAAGTCGAGAGTCAGCCGAAATAAACTCCAGCCCGCTAGCGCTCGCTGCCAAAAAGAGAGCTGAAGCCAATTGAACGGCATCCAGCGCACGCAGGCGGTGAGGTCAATCACTCTCTCTATAGAATACGCAGGTACATCACTCAGCTGGATCTGATTTGTACGTCTCAACTCAGATTTCAGAAATCGAATCGACTCATCAGTATCCGTCGCACTCAAATCACCCTCAACTCCCGTCTACGGATGGCTGAGCGCACTTCGTACGATGCAAGACTACTCACAAAATTCGCCTCCGAAGCTTCATCGAGGCGAACCATCGCCGTTGTCCCGGACTCGGAAATAAAGAGTTTCGCGAAACCACTGGAATCAAGAAAGTACGTCAACGGGGACTATCCTCGATCGGCGATAATCGTCGCCGGCAAAGATTCTCCACGGATCGGAACAGGGTCGAACCGCAAGGAAACATCGTTCTGCTCCGTCTCCACACCCTCATCCCCAAACTCCCAGCACTGCTCACGAATCAGAGTTCGACGCAAATCTCGAAACAGCGTTCGGTGGTACCGTTCCGAGCTCCGATCATTCGTAACGGTCGTATGAGAATCGTCGCGGCCAGTCATGTGTATATGGATCCACTTACCCTGCCGATCAGCCCATAAGCCAAGGCCAACAACAACAGCATTACCGCTGCCTCTCTTGAATGTTCGAACATCCCCCGGACTCATGAGCGCAGCCATGCCTGAACTCTACGCCCTCCCCAGACAGCGGCCAAAGCACGCTACCGCAAAAATCCCACCCTACGCGACTACACTATCTCCACCATGTACAGCAAAACCAGGATCGAAGCCCTCAGCGACGCCATCTTCGCCATCGTCATGACGCTGCTCGTTCTGGAGCTCAAGGTTCCCGAAGGCATCGCCCACGGCCAGCTCTGGGCCGCACTGCACTCACAGGGCGAATCCTGGATCGCCTTCGTTATCACCTTCTACATCGCCGCGCGCTACTGGATGCTCCAGCACAACGTCATCGCGCTCACAGGCAACTTCCCCCGCCAGGCGATGGTGCTGACCTTCGTCTTCCTTGGCCTCGTCACCATCCTGCCCTTCTCCACCTCGCTTCTTGGACACTACGGCAGCACACCGCTCGCCTTCGCCCTCTACTGCGGCAACCAGACCGCCATCGGTGCCGCCCTCATCGCCAAGCTCGAATACCTCCGCCGCCGCGACCACCTCCCCAAGTCCACCGAGATGCAACGAGTCCGCTACGTCCTCTACTCACTCACCGGAGTCATGGCCATCACCGGCTGCGCCGCCACCTTCGTCCCCCTGCGCTACGTCTTCGTCTTCCCCTTTGTGGCTCTCCTGATCAGCCGCCGCTTTTTGCCTAAGTCCTCGACAGCATAGCCCTCCTTGCATCGTGAACGGCATGGAACCCCGTTCAGTAGAAAGGATTGCCCCCTAATACTGTCATCTCGACCGGAGCGAAGCTGTCAATCCCTTCGCACCCTGCCGAATCGCCTAAACCCAACAATACAAACCACTAAGCCGCGCAAAAGAAAAGCATACTCTTGCTCCCGGCTAGCTATACTGGAAATAGGGGAAAAGAACCCCAAACCCCCAACCCGAAACTCAAAACCCAGCGCCCAAAACCACCCGGCACGATGCTCGCGCCGCTAACTCACTTTGTTTCCAATATCATACCCATAAGCAAAATGGAATCAGCCACTTACCCCGGGGATCACCCGATAAGTGACTGATTCCATTAGAAACCTCCGCAGCACAGGGAGGGGGGAGGGTACCCAACACCTACACCTTGCCTGCCAGCTGACGCAGCACGTACTGCAGAATCCCGCCATGCTGGTAGTACAGAATCTCCTGCGGTGTATCGATCCTAACCACCGCAGTAAACTCCTTCTTGCTGCCATCGGCAGCAGTAGCAATCACAGCTAGCTCCTTGCCGCCAGCGAACTTGCCATCAAGCATCGCCTTCAGCTCGCCCGGCTTTGCACCCAGCGTGAACGTCTCCTCACCCGTCAGACCCAGCGACTCGACGTTCTCGCCCGCCTTGAACTGCAGCGGCAGAATGCCCATGCCAACCAGGTTGCTGCGGTGAATCCGCTCGTAGCTCTCCGCAATCACGAACCGGATTCCCAGCAGTCGCGGCCCCTTCGCCGCCCAGTCGCGCGACGAGCCTGAACCGTACTCCTTGCCCGCAAGGATCGCCAACGGCACGCCTCGCTCGGCGTACTTCACGCTCGCGTCATAGATGCTCATGCCTTCGCCCTCAGGCAGCAGACGCGTGACGCCGCCCTCGGTGCCAGGAGCCAGCTTGTTCCGCAGCCGTACATTGGCAAACGTACCGCGAACCATCACCTCATGGTTGCCGCGACGCGAACCGTAGCTGTTGAAGTCGCTCGGTTTCACGCCATGATCCGTGAGGTACTTGCCAGCAGGCCCATTCAGCTTGATCGACCCTGCAGGCGAGATGTGATCCGTCGTCACCGAATCGCCCAGCACCGCCAGCACGCGAGCGCCGCTGATGTCCTGAACGTCCGCAGGCGTAGCAGGCATGCCGTCGAAGTACGGTGCCTTGCGGATATACGTCGAATCCGGCTCCCAGCCATACACTTCGCCGCTTGGAAACTTCAGGTGCTGCCAGTTCGCATCGCCATCGCTTACCGTCGCATACTGCTTGCGGAACATCTCGGAGTCGATACAGCTCGCCACGGTCTCCGACACCTCCTGCTGCGACGGCCAGATGTCCTTCAGGTAGATCGGCTTGCCGTCCTTGTCATCGCCGATCGGATCGTTGTCGAAGTCATGCGCAATGTGTCCTGCCAGCGCGTACGCCACCACCAGCGGCGGACTCATCAGGTAGTTCGCACGAACCTCCGGCGAAATGCGCCCCTCGAAGTTGCGGTTGCCGCTCAACACGCTCACCGCAACCAGACCATGCTCCTCAATGGCCTTTGACACATCGGTCGGCAGCGGCCCCGAGTTGCCGATGCAAGTCGTGCAGCCATAACCCACCACCTGGAACCGCAGTGCATCCAGATACGGCAGCAGCCCTGCACGCGTGTAGTAATCCGTCACCACACGCGAACCCGGAGCGAGCGAGGTCTTCACCCACGGCGGAGTCGTCAATCCCTTCTCAACTGCCTTCTTCGCAAGCAATCCAGCAGCGACCATCACGTAAGGATTGCTCGTGTTTGTACAGCTCGTAATCGCTGCAATCACGATCGAGCCATCGCAGAGGTACTTCTCCGGATCGACGTTGAACCGCGCCTTCACCGAATGCGCCGTCTCCATCGTGCCCACCGAAGCGCCCGCAGCCGAACGCTCATCATGCGTCGTCGTCAATACCGCAACCGTCTCTGGCACCTCAGGAGCAGGCGAACCCAGAGCACTCGTCAGATCGCCGTTCAGCGATGCGTGTCCACCTTCGCCCTCCCAACGCACCATCTGCCGTACAACGCCTTTGTTGGCGTTCGGCCCCTGCAGACTCGGCAACTGCTTGGCGAAGCTCGCCGGAGTGTCCGACAGCAGCACGCGGTCCTGAGGCCGCTTCGGCCCCGCAACGCTCGGTTCCACCGTGCTCAGGTCCAGGCTCAGCGTCGCCGAGTACTCAGCCTCCGCCGCGCCAGCCGTATGGAACAGCCCTTGAGCCTTGTAATACGCCTCAACCAGCGCGATCTGCTCCTCGCTGCGTCCCGTCAGACGCAGATACTTCAGCGTCTCCGCGTCCACCGGGAAGATGCCGCACGTCGCACCGTACTCCGGAGCCATGTTGGCGATCGTCGCGCGGTCCGCCAGCGGCAGTTCGCTGATGCCCTCGCCGTAGAACTCCACGAACTTGCCGACGACGCCCAACTTGCGCAGCATCTCGGTCACCGTCAGCACCAGGTCAGTTGCGGTCGTACCTTCCTTCAGCTTGCCCGTCAGCTTGAACCCGACCACCTGCGGAACCAGCATGGACACCGGCTGACCCAGCATTGCGGCCTCTGCCTCAATGCCGCCAACGCCCCAACCCAGCACGCCGAGCCCATTCACCATCGTTGTGTGCGAGTCCGTGCCGACCAGCGTATCCGGATAAGCCGTCACGCTGCCGTCAGCCTCTGTCTTGGTGAAGCACACGCGAGCGAGATACTCCAGGTTCACCTGGTGACAGATGCCCATTCCCGGCGGCACAGCCGAGAAGTTATTGAACGCCGTCTGTCCCCACTTCAGAAACGCATAGCGCTCGCGGTTGCGAGTAAACTCCAACGCTGCATTCAGGTCATACGCATTCGCTGAACCGTACTCGTCTACCTGAACGCTGTGGTCGATCACCAGCTCCGCAGGCTGCAGCGGATTGATCTTCTCCGGATCACCACCAAGCACCTTCATCGCATCGCGCATCGCGGCCAGATCCACCACCGCAGGCACGCCAGTAAAGTCCTGCATCAGCACGCGCGCCGGCATGTACGCAATCTCGCGGCTTGGCTCGGCCTTCGCGTCCCAGTTGGCGAGAAACGTGATGTCATCCGCCGTAACAGTCTTGCCGTCCTCATGGCGAAGCAGGTTCTCCAGCAGAATCCGCAGCGAGTATGGCAGACGCGCGAGGTTTCCCTTCAGCGCATGGAGATTGTAGTAGTTCACGGTCTGTGCACCGCTCTTCAGCGTAGCGGCGGAATGAAAGCTGTTCGGGTGTGTTGTGTTCGACATGGCATTCTCTCCAGAGAATCTCTAGGGTTAGAGCTTGGTCATCATCGGCGAGGCCCCGCATCCGGACGCAGCTTCAAGCGCAGCCCAGCAGACCTCAACGAATCTCGGATGTTGGCAAGGGAAGAATACGGCCTAAGCGCGGCCACGGTCATGACGCCCACGCCGGAACCGCTTCACCCGTGGCGCCGCGAGCGGGCGCCCAGTGAAAGCAGCAGTCGTCAGCCAGCCACAACTCGTCATGTCACTGATTTTACTCCGGTCTCACACAGTCATGAAACGCGCGAAGCCGAGACCCAATCCAGCCATCGACACGACACGTCGCAATCAGACGAGAATCGCGATGCCTCGTCCTTTCGTCTAACGAAAGCACCCCGGGCCTCTGTCCGAAACTTTCTCCATGCCAGGGGTTATGAGAGAGTGATGACGATGATGAATACCTCCCCAATCCGCAATCTTCTTCGCGCTGCCGGCCTGGCAGCAGCGCTGGGTCTTAGCTTCGCAGTAGCCGGCGCGCAGGACCAACAGCAACAACAGCAGGATCCCGGTCCCGACCCGGCACTCGCCAACATGGCTCCCGGCGACGCCACGCAGCAGAACAACGGCCAGCCAGCGGCTCCCGGTGTCTATCCGCAGCAGGCCCCTGCTCCGATCGTACGCAGCGCTCCCAACCCGGACGCACCTATGCCACCTGACGCCGCACAGGCGCCTGGCGACGACTCTTACAACGCTCCGCCTGCCGGCGACGCGGCAGATAATGCGCAGGCCGACGCCCAAGTTGCTGCCGGAGAGCAGGCACTTGACGATGCCAACATCTCCTCCGACCAGGCCCCGCCTGCTCTACCTGATTACGACCAGCCCGAGGCTCCCGGCGATAACTACATCTGGACCCCCGGCTACTGGGGCTACGGCCCCGTCGGCTACTACTGGGTTCCCGGCGTCTGGATCGTTCCGCCCTACTACGGCGGTCTTTGGACCCCTGGCTATTGGGGCTTCTGGGGTGGCAGATATCGTTGGCACCCCGGCTACTGGGGCCTCCACATCGGCTTCTACGGCGGCGTGAACTACGGCTTCGGCTACATCGGCACCGGCTACTTCGGCGGCTACTGGCACGGCAACGCCTTCATCTATAACCGCGCGGTCACGCACGTCGGAGTCAACGTCACGGTCACCAACGTCTATAACCGCACGGTGGTCTACGGCGGCCGCACCTACGGCCCTCAGCCTCTCAGCCGGGTCAGCTACAACGGCGGTCACGGCGGCATTCAAGTAGCGCCCCGCCCGGCGGAGCTAGCTGCCATACACGAGGCGCACACAAGCCCTCTGCCCGGACAGGTTCGCCTGCGCCAGTCCGCCGCAAACAACCCGCAGGCAGCCTTCAACGCTAACCACGGCCACCCGGCCATCACCACGCAGGACCGCCCGCTCGGCGCGAACCGCCCCATCGCCAATAACGCACGCGAGTTCCAGGCACATCAGCAGTCTCAGCCTCAAAACCAACCGCGGCCCGCAGCACAACAGCAGCACTCGCAGTCGCACCCCCCGGCACCGCATCCGCAGTCGCATCCACCTGCTTCTCATAGCGAAAAGCACTAACCCATCCTTAGTAATTTCACGACCCGGCAGAAGATTGCCGGGTCTTTCCGTCTTCGGAACTCACAGATATCCAACGAAATCCCTCACCCTGAACACCCACAGCTCCACTTCTCCGCATCTCATAAGATTGCGTATCAGACAGTTGAGTCTCGCTGTGCACTGCAAGGAGCCTCCACCACCCCATGAAGATCCCCACGCTACGTCTTTCGACACTTCGTTACTCCGCAGCTCCCCTCGTTAGCGGTCTCGCCCTCTCGGCTCTCCTCTTCACGGCTGGCTGCAACGGCTGCAACAGCAACCCAAGTCAGGCGCCCATCGTAAACAACTCCGGCCCTGACCCCGCCACAGCCAACCTCGCACCGGCAAGCACCACGACCACCACGGCCTCTCAGCCAGCCGCAGCTCTTGGCTCCAGCGCCTCCTACACGCCTCAGCAGCAGAGCGAGAGCTACGACAACGGCCAGCAGGCACCGGCTCCCATCCAGCAGGACAACAGCGGCTCCGATCAGTCCGACGCCTACAACGCGCCGCCGCCCCCTGAGCCTGGCTACGACGACAACGCGCAGTACGACTACTCCAACCAGGCACCCCCTCCGCTGCCCGAGTACGATCAGCCCGCCACTCCCGACCCCAACTACCTTTGGACCCCAGGCTACTGGGGATGGGGTTCCGGCGGATACTACTGGGTTCCAGGCGCCTGGGTTCCGCCACCCTACTACGGCGCTCTCTGGACCCCGCCCTACTGGGGTTGGTATGGCGGCCGCTACGCATTCCACCACGGCTACTGGGGCCCGCACGTCGGCTTCTACGGCGGCATCAACTACGGCTTCGGCTATATCGGCATCGGCTACTTCGGTGGCTTCTGGCGCGGGCATGACTTCTACTACAACCGCTCCGTCAACAACATCGGCCGTATCAACAACACCTACGTGTACAACCGCACCGTCGTCTACAACGGACGCACCTACGGCATGCGCCCCGACAATCGCATTAGCTACAACGGCGGCCGCGGCGGTCTGAACGTCCGTCCGCAGCAGGCTGAACTCGCCGCGATGCACGAGCCGCACGCTGCTCCCGTGCGTGAGCAGCAGCAGCTTCGTCAGGCCTCATTCAACAACCCGCAGCAGCGGTTCGCCGCGAATCACGGCCGTCCCGCTGAGGCCTTTGCTCGGCCCGAGGCCAGTGGTGCCCATTCCATCGCCGAAGCCCCCCGCAACGTGCAGGAGATCCAGCAGCACAGCACCCAGGTTCAGCAGCACAACGAGAACCTGGAGCAACGCAACGTGAACGAGCAGCAGAGAAATGTAAACGAACAGCAACGCAATCAGAACCTGCAGCAGCACAATCAGAACCTGCAACAGCATAGCGTCAACGAACAGCAGCACAACCAGCAACTGCAACAGCATAACGTGCAGGAACAACAGCGCACTCTGCAGTTGCAGCAACAACAGCAGCAGCACACTCAGCAACTGCAGCAACACAACCAGCAGATACAACAGCAGGCGCGGAATCAGCAATTGCAGCAACAGCGCACTCTGCAGCAGGAGCAGCACGCGCAACAACAGCGTCCAGCGCCTCAGGTATCGCGTCCGGCCCCCGAGGCACGGCCTGCACCTGAAGCTCGCCCCGCACCTCAGGTGCGGCCCGCTCCAGAGCCTCATGCTGCTCCTCAGGCACCGCGCCCCGCTCCGCAACCCCACGAAGAGCCGCATGAAGGTGGCGGTCACCCTCACTGATTCATAGCTCTCCACAGCGAAAAAGGCTCGCCCTCATCAGCGAGCCTTTTTCGCTATGCTTCCCAAGCGTTTACCCGGTCGCCAGTTGCACCAGCAGCACCGCGTTCAACACCAGGATGATCGCCGCCACCACCCACCCGGCGACCTTTGTGCGCAGCGCGCTAACAAAATCCCCCATCACCGACTTGCGGCTGGTCAACACCAGCAACGGAATCAGCGCCGCCGGCAGCGTAAAGCTCAGCAGCACCTGCGAATCGATCAAAATCTTCAGCGGGTCGCTCCCAATCGCAATCACGATCAGCGCAGGAATCACCGTCAAAAACCTCCGCAGAAAGATCGGAAACTTGATATCGAGAAATCCCTCGATAATCACCTGCCCAGCCATCACGCCCACCGTCGAACTCGACAGCCCGGAGCACAGCAGCGCCACCGCAAACACCACCGCCGCGCCCGGCCCCAGCAGCGGCCCCAGCGTATGGAACGCATCCTGGATCGTCGGCGACACGCCTGGCCCCTTGCCATAGCCGCCGCCCAGCGCCACTGCGGCCATCACAATCATCGCGGAGTTGATCAGCCAAGCCCCGTTCATCGCGACAAACACATCCACCAGCTCAAAGCGCAGGTACTGCAGCAGGATGTTTCGCTTCGCCTTTTCAGGTGGTGGCGCAATCTCCGTCAATCGCGGCTGCACCAACGCCGAATGCAGATAGATCACATGCGGCATCACCGTCGCGCCCAGCATGCCCACCGCCGCGAACACGCTCGCGCTCAACGCTCCCGAACTGCGCGTGTCGAACGTCGGCAACACCGTCGCCACAAACGCCGCATGCCAGTCTGGATGTACCAGAAACACCTCAAACCCGTAACACAGCCCAATCACACCGACGAACGCCATGATGCCGCGCTCGAGCCACTGAAACCCAGCCAGATCCAGCGCCAGGATCGCCACCACACCTGCCGTCGTAATCGCCGCCGAGGTGAATAGCGCACCCACGGGAGTCAATCCATGCGCCAGAAGCGCCGGCCCAATCAGCAGATCCAGTCCCAGCGCAGCGCCCAGAAACTCCGCCATGTCCGTCGCCACGGCGGAGATCTCCGCACACAGCCAAAGTGTCACTGTCATCCGTTTCGAAAAATGACGCCGGCAGCTCTGCGGCAACGTCTCACCAGTCACAATCCCCAGCTTCGCCGACAGATACTGGATCAGGATCGCCATCGCATTCGACCAGAGCAGCACCCACAGCAGCCTGTAGCCGAACTGACTTCCGCCCAGAATGTTCGTCGCGAAATTGCCGGGGTCGATATACGCTACCGAAGCCACAAACGCCGGCCCGAAGTAGCTCCATATCTGGTCTCGGCGAAACGCGCTTCGCTTGCCGACACCCTGCAGCAGAACCGCGCCGCTCTCCACTAGTCCCGACGCGCCTGCCGCTGTCGCTGCCGGTGACAGCAGCGCCTCTTCCAAGGCATCGCCCTCACGACCTACGTCTCCGCGTTGCGCGTACTCCTCCGGCATCTTCTTCGAGTATAGGACGTATGCCTTTACCGCAAGAAGAAGATTCCGGTCCAGTCACTGGCCGAGGCATCTTCAGCCCCACCGGCCTCGCGGCGGAACAAACTAGCTCCGCCGCTGTTCCTGGCATCTCACAACATTAGTGAAGAACAACGTCCGTGTTTGCATCAGCAGCCGACACCTGCATCAATACCTGGCCGTTGATCTTGGAGTTGGTCTGGCTATAGACACGCACATCGCTGCCTACAGGGACTTCGAAGCTGGCCTTCTGGAGCAGGTGCAGTTTGTACGCCACACTGCCAACCACAACTTCACGGTCCTGCGTGCTACGGTTGACGAACGTCAGCATGACCTGCTGAGGCTTCTCTTCATGAACCCGGCTCGGGCGGGTAAAGGTGTTGGGCGCGGCGACTGCGCTCAAAGGCGCAGCGAGGGCAAGGGCAAGAACGATAGAACGCATGGCAGTATCTCCGTGTAGCTAAATTTTTGAGGAGTCCCTCTGCCATGGAATCAGAGAAGCTCGTCGTAAATAGCCATACGCACGCAGTTCTACAGCGGTTCCAACTTTTTATTGCAGTTCGATAAAACGTCAGCGGCACGACTTCGCACGCCAAACCTATCGCTCTTCATAAGCTGCGTATGAAAATCTTAAACTCTACGCAAAACAGAAGGCGCTCACACAAGAACCATCCTACCTGCCAACGAGACAACATCCTTCACGTCACGCACATTGCGTTCAACACGGCAAACTCTGCGCAAAAGCCTCTGTCCTTGCTATCGTCCGGTAGATCCGAACCCAGCTTCGCCGCGCTCAGTCTCTTCCAGCATGTCTGTCTCTTCGAACGTCGCCTCGATGCGCTGCACAATTCGCAACTGAGCGATGCGGTGTCCCGGCGCAACCGCCTGCGAAGCGTTCGTCAGGTTCGTCAGCACAATCTTCAACTCCCCGCGATACCCCGGATCGATCACACCCGCCAGCGTCGTAATCCCGCGCACCGCAAGGCCTGATCGGTCTTCCACCAGCGCGCCATGCGTCGAAGGCAGCTCCATCGCAAGCCCCGTTCTCACAGCAACCGTAGACCCCGGTTCACCCGCGGGCGCCAGCGTCGCCGCCTCTGCGGCAAACAGGTCCGCCGCCAGATCGCCATAAGCCCCACTATGCGCATACCGCGGCATCTGCGCCGACGGCAGCAATCGCTGCACCAAAATCTTCGGACCCAACTCTCGCATCAATCCAATCCCTCTCCTCAAGCTACAGACAGATGTGGCAGACTATCCGCGCTGCGAGCGTCCACCGTCACCATCGCCACGCATCTCAACCTCGCCAACTCTATCCTCTACACTCTACCCTCTACACTCTGCAGCTCTGCCTCCGTGCTGCGAAACAGCCACACCGCCAGAATCGCAATCAGAGGCTCAATCGGATGTCGAAACCGAGCCTGCACCGTCACAATGTAGTACGGCACGGGCATCAGCAGAAAGATCAGCGCAAACAGCGCGGCTCCCTCCACCCGCCGCCACAACATCAGCGCCAGTCCCAGCAAACCGCATGCACTCAGAAACGCATAGCTCAACTGCCGTCCATACTCCTGCGACGCATGCTTCTCAAACGGATGCGGGGGGCCATCCCAGAAGAAGAAAACTCTCTGCACGGTCCAGCGCGCAATCTCGCCCGGCTTGGCATACATCGCAGCCTTGGCCTCGGCCTCGCGCTCTCTGCCCATCTGGATTTCACCTTCGCGCACGTAGCGCTTGAACTCCGGATGGCCGGGCCACATCGGCAGCGTTGTACCCCAGTTGTAGCCGTCATTCGCCTCTCTTGTGGACTGGTACAGTTCAAAGCCAAGATTTGCGCGCGTCGGTACAAACGCGTGAAGTGCGCGCTCATTGCGCACCCACCACGGCAGCATCACCACGCACATCACTCCGCAGGCCAGAGCAGCTCCGCCAAGGCCAGTCCACAGCTTTCGCTGCTCTCTGCGGCCAAGCTCAGGCCATAAAATCCAGACCAGCATCGCCGGCAGGCACAGGAGCAACGAAACGTTCGAAAGATTGAGCAAACCCCACCACAATCCGAACGCGGTCCACAGGAGGCGTTGCTTCTTCCACTCTCCTGTTCGGTCTTCCTCCCGGTCGTCTCCAACCCCACGCAGTCGCAGCGCATACACAACGGCCCAGCTGAACAGAAACGTCGACACCGACATCTCCCATATCCAGTGCACCGCATACTGCAACGCCGCCGGGTACAACGCCCACAGCCATGCGGACCACAGGGCAACCGGCGTGGAGGTAGCACGCCCAAAGAACAAGCCCTTCCGCTGCGCCAACCCGCGTGCATCGAAGCACCGCGCTGCGATCTCATAAACTGCCGGCGCAATCCCCGCAGAAAACGCACTGTTCACGATCAGCACAAACAACGCCGCGGCATTCGTATAGACGCCAAACAGTTTGAAGCTCAGCGCCAGTAACAGCGGATACAGAGGTGGTGTCCACGCTGTCGGCCCCGAGATTCCATTAAATGGGTTTGCATACCCCTGCCCTCGCACCAGCGACCGCGCGATACGGCCCATCTCAAACCCAAAGTTGAAGTGGCCTTCGTCCACACGCACGCGATACGTGTGGCCAATCAGAATCACCGCTACACGCAGCGCAAACCCCACCCAGAAGATCACCCACGGCGCGCTCCAACCTCTTCGGCTTGTCATCTCTCTCATCACGCGTCAAAGGTTAGTCTATCGTCCGCCATGCTCTTCACCCACTCGCGCTCTCCAAATGCGCTCGCGTATCGTCATCCCATGGCGACTACGCACCAGCCCGACAGCGCCCGCGCCGCGCTTCGCTCCACCGCACTCGCAACCCTGCTCGCTGCCATCGTCTTGCTCACCCTGCTCGGCCACAACCGCCTCACCGACTGGGACGAAGGCATCTACGCCCAGGTCTCCCGAGAGATGCTCACCTCCGGCTTTCTTGTCCCCCACTGGAATCTCCAGCCCTGGCTCGAAAAGCCGCCGCTCATGCTCTGGATCACTGCCATCTTTTTCCGTCTCTTCGGCGTCTCGGAGTTCACCGCGCGGCTCGGCTCCGCTCTCTCCGGCATCGCACTCATTGGTCTTCTCAACGGCTGGCTCACTCTGCGCCACAGCCGTCTCGCTGCGTGGCTTAGCTCCATCATCCTGCTTACCACCTTCGGCTTCCTCCACATCGCCCGCGTCGGCGAGATGGACGCCCTCCTCTCCCTCGGTCTCTGCACCGCTCTCATCGGTCTCGCCGAACTCTACCTCGACCACCGCCATGGCGTCTGGCTCCTCTGGCTGGGCTTCGCCGTCGCGCTGATGACCAAGGGCGCCGCCAGCGTCACCCTCGGCCTCACTCTCATCCTCTTTCTGGCACTCGAACCAGGCATCCTCCGCCGTCACCTCGCCGCACTCACTCTGGGCTTCGCGCTCTTCCTCAGCGTCGTCCTTCCCTGGCATCTAGAGCTCTATCACCGCTTCGGCCCGGTCTTCGTCGACCAGTACATCGGCCTCCACATCCTGCACCGAGCCACCAGCCAGATTGAAGGCCACGTCACGCCCTGGTGGTACTACCTCCGCGTTCTGCTCGTCTCGGCCGCCCCCTTCTGCCTGCTCTATCCCATCACAGCGGTGGACGCACTTCGCCGCCCCAACCTTCGTCAGTACCGTGTCTTCGCTCTCTTCGCACTCCTTGAGCTCCTCTTCTTCTCCGCAATCAAAACGCGCCTCCCGCACTACATCGCGCCCGCATACCCGGCGTTCTCTGTACTCGTAGCCGTCTGGATCGTCGCCCGCCTCGACGCCCTCAACCTCACCCGGAGCCTCCGCGTACAACTCAGCGCCACAGCCTTAGCCCTCTGGCTTCTCACCGCCTGGATCACCGCTACCCCGCGCAGCCGCCTGCACTCCCCGCGTCTGCCCAGCGGCGACGTTACCCCCAACAACCGTGAGCAGGTCGCGCTCCTCAAGCAGGTCTTCGCACACCCGTCCCCCACCGTCGCTGCCACCCCTGGCCCGCTACTCGACTGGCGTCCGGGCCACTACAACCCCGTCCCCACGGTCATCTTCTACGCCAATCGCGCCGTCCAGCAGGTCCAGCTGCAGCCGCTTCAACCCGGCACCCCTACCGACATCTACGCCTTCAACCCGGAGCCCCTCGCCGCCGCTGTCGGCACCCAACCCAGCCTTATCCTGCTCGACCGCTCCCTGCTTCCACAGCTCCCCGCAAGCTACGAATTCAGCCCTATCGCAAGCTCATCTACCCTGGCTGTAGGCACTATCGCCCCAAAAACGCCACTCTCACCGCCACAATAGTTGACCCCACCCCCCATTTCCCGGTACACTCATAGAGTTTGGCGAAGCAGCCGTGTCTCTCCTCGTGGGGGGCTCCTACTGCAAGGCCGGAGAGCTGGCCCGCACCTGCGGCAGCCGCAAACCCCGCCTCCTGACAAAGACAAGTTTTTGATAAGTTTCGTGGAAAAGCAGGCGTGGCATTGTGCGCTCTGTTCATATGAGGTTTCAAGCTATGTACGCAGTCATCAAGACCGGTGGTAAGCAGTATCGCGTGGCTCCCGGCGACACGCTCCGTATCGAAAAGAGCGAGCACAACGGCACCATCGAGTTCGACGAAGTCGTCGCCGTCAGCCTCAACGAGGGTAAGTTCGAGCCCAACCTCACCGACGCAAAGGTCACCGCCGAGGTCCTCTCCGAGGGTCGTGGCGACAAGATCCTCGTCTTCCACTACAAGCGCAAGAAGCAGTACAAGAAGCTCCAGGGCCATCGCCAGAGCTTCGTCGAAGTGAAGATCAAAGAGATCTTCGTCGGCGGCTTCAGCTACGACGCGTAGGCAGCGCACGCTCGGGTAGCCCAAGGCTTTAGCCTTGGTTCTCACAGGGCAAAATTTTAGAAGTCTGGGGCTTTAGCTCCACAAAATTTCCGCCGAAACCACCCGGCACAAGAGGCACAGCAATGGCACATAAAAAAGGTCTAGGCAGCTCCAAAAACGGTCGCGATTCAAACGCACAGCGGCTCGGCATCAAGCGCGGCGACGGCGAAACCGTCACCGGCGGCAGCATCCTCGTCCGCCAGCGCGGCACACCGCACAAGCCCGGCCTCAACGTCGGCCGTGGCTCCGACGACACCCTCTACGCCAAGGTCTCCGGCGTGGTCAAGTTCCAGAACAAGGGTCAGCAGGGCCGCTTCGTCAACATTATCGCGACCGAAGCCGTCTCCGCCTAACTTCCCTGCACCATACAGCGAAAGCCCCGCTCCGGCGGGGCTTTTGGCGTTACGCTACACTACTTTCCAAGAGAGAGGCTTATCAACATGCAGGACCGATCTGCCTCTACTGAAGAAGGCTTTCGCCGAGTTGTCCAACTCGGGTTCAACCGACGTCACTACCCCGTAGCCGCTGACTGCTTCTTATCCTTCTCCGCCGCAGCATCGCTCATCTTCTGCAGCTGCGGCAGAAAGTCGCTCCGCCGCACCCAGATCTTGTAGGTCGTAATCACTCCATCTTCACGGCGCGGAAACGTCTTCATCGTCTTCGGCAGGATGATCTGCTCCGGGTTCAGCTCCACGCTGTCATCGCAGCGCCGTTCGCCGGTCGGCTCGTCGAACACGCACTCATAGCCCACAGGCAGTGCCGCATATCCCGCCGCCATAATTCTCCCCAGGCTCGGGATCTCTCCAAATGAGAGGCCCCCGGCGTCTTTTGGCTTCAGCCCCGCACCCGGCTCCAGAAACACAACGTACTCAGCGCCAATCCCAAGCCCCGCGTACGGCCCAAAGAACACCGTATCGCCCGCCTTTGCGCCCTTGTACGCGATCTCCACCGTAGCCTTATAGACAATCGCGCCGTAGTGCTCCGTATCGCCCGCAATCACTCGCACCAGCACCACCTGGCCGGCCTGCGTGAACAGGTCACGAACCGTCACGCTGCGCACCGACCCTGCCTGCACAGCCTGCCCACACAGCAGCATAGCCGCGAAACCCGCTCCCATACCCGCCCGAACTGTGCTGCCCCATTGCATCATTCCCTCTTTGGGAAACCTGCCTATCTTGTACTCTCATTTACCCTCTAAAGGCCAGCCTTTCCTCTCAATCGTGAATACGTCCCTAGTCGTGCAATAGCCACCACCCCCATGCATCCGCCCAATCAGCCGCATCTGGGCCGGATCCACATGCAGTCGAGCCACCCCGTCCGGCCCCGTAAACACGTTCTCCCGCACATGCGCATACACAATTCGGCCCAGCACAATCGTGCTGGCGCCGCCCGGCTCCAGCACCTCAAACAGCTCGCACTCCAGAGCCACCGGCGACCTCGCAATACGAGGGATGTCCACCATCGCGCACCCGGCCAGCTCCAGCCCTGCCAATTGAGTCTCGTCCACGCCCACCGGAGCATTGGTCGCGGTCACATTCATCGCCTCCGCCAGCTCCTCCGGCACCATGTTCACGACAAACTGCCGCCGTGCCCGAATATTCCCCAGCGTGTCCTTGCTCTCGCGGTCTGGCGCAGCCGAGATGCTGATCGCCACCAGCGGCGGATCGCTCGACACAATGTTGAAGAACGAGAACGGCGCGGCGTTCACGCGCCCCTCCGCATCCCGGCTCACCACCCACGCAATTGGCCGCGGCAGAATCACGCTCGCCAGCAGCTTGTACTGGTCCGCCTTCGCCATCGCCGCCAAATCAAAGTGCGCAAACCCCTCGTCCCCATCAACTCTGTTACTCATCTACTCCTCTTTCCTTATCTCTTGCTGACAAACTTCTGCCTTGCCCTTCTCGTTCCACGCCAGCCGGGCCGCCGGAACCTCATGGTCATGCGGAAACAACACCAGCCACTCCTCAGCAATCGCACGCTCCAAAAACCGCTTCCGCTCTTCAATGCACCGCAGCGGGTCGAGGTCATACCCCATCACCCACGTCGGCTCCAGGTGCCGGCTCGTTGGAATCAGGTCACTCACAAAACATGCATGTTCACCGCCCGACTCCACATGCACCCCCAGCACATCCGGCGTATGCCCCGGCAACGCCTCCACCCATACCCCTGGCGCAATCTCCGCCGTCGTCTGAATCGTCACCGGCGGTAACACCGCACCGGCTGCCGAAACCGCACGCAGCCGCACATCATCCGCCGTAAACCCGCCCGCACCGCCCAAATCAATCAGCGTCATCTGCCCATTTGCGATCACCGGATCGTAGTTCGGCCCCAGGTAGCTCACGCGGTCGCGATCACGCTGCTGTCGCGCGCTCGCCATCTCCCCCGCAGCGGCGTAGTACCGCGCGTTCTTGAACGTCGGCACTACGCTGCCATCCTCATGCAACGTCGTATTCCACCCGCAGTGGTCAAAGTGCAGGTGAGTATTCACCACATGCGTCACCGCATCCGGGCAGATCACCGCCGCGCGCAGGCTCTCCAGCAGCAACTCTTTGTTTTGATAGATCGAGCGCAGCTTCGCGCTCTGCTTGTTGCCGACGCCGGTCTCGATCAGCACCACCGCCCCACCTGTGCGCACCACCACACAGTTGGTTCCCAGCATCACGTTGTTGTTCTCATCTGCCGGAATCCGCCGTTGCCACAACGTCTTCGGCACCACCCCGAACATCGCTCCGCCGTCCAGCAAAAAGCTGCCATCCGAGCAGATCGTCAGCTCGTACTCCCCAACTCCATGCCGTCCCCGCACCAGGGCAGCGTCAGCAATTGCTGCAGAACTCTCCATGCACCGAGTCTAAACGTCACTCGGCGTCACGATTGGCTCCCTCACGCGCTCAACGCGACTGCATCACCATAGACTGCTCAACGAGATGCTCCAAAGCGACCGAGTGCCGCTCCATCTCGGCCGCTGGCTCAGGCTCCGCTGAACCCGCATCCTGGCGCAGTGCCGCTTCCATCGCAGCCTGGCTCTTTACGGTAGACGAACCTACCGCAACCGCCGGCACGCGCTTCTGCTGGAAACAAGAGCGACACAGCACAGGACGTCCCTGCGTCGGCTTGAACGGAACCGTCGT
This sequence comes from Acidobacteriaceae bacterium, assembly GCA_903970395.1. Lineage (GTDB taxonomy): Bacteria > Acidobacteriota > Terriglobia > Terriglobales > Acidobacteriaceae > Granulicella. The sequence continues at coordinate 1,377 of CAJCIM010000049.1, read as the reverse complement.
CTCAACCCCGCACGCCGAACACTCTGTACGCGTCTCGGTCCGAGAAAACGGCAACGCTAACGGCGCATCCGGATTCGTTGAGCGCCCTAGTCCTGCCCGCTTTGCCTTGCACAGTTTGCACCGCTTTGGATCGTTCTTGAACTGCTTATCGTAGAAGAAAAGCTGTTCGCCGGCAGTGAAGATAAAGTCATTACCGCAATCGGAGCACTTTAAAAACCTATCTACAAATTCCATGGGCCTTCTCCCAATCTTGCGGGATAAGGATGAACCGTAGCCTTGGTCGTCTTTTGCGATCTCTCCCGGGGCACGTTCAAGCCTGTCGTAACATCTCAGCTGAGCCCGAAAAACGCATCATTGTCCCCGGCTTGCCCACCTGTTCGCGCGGCTTGGCACTTGCAACCAAGGGAATGGGAACGGAAAAGTGGGTGGCACTCACCACCCACTTGCCGCAGTACTGCAATCATTTCCATTGGGAACCCAACTTACGGCCCCTATCGAACCAACGCATCTGCTCTGCAATCCCAACGCGTTGTCATCTTGCCATTCTGGACATATCAGATATCGGTCGCATGAGACCTAACCGGATTATCCTTTGTGTCCCGAAAAATAGAACCTGAAATCCGTGAAAACTGATTTTTTGTCAGATAACCAACAAAATTCCCGTTCGCTTCTCACGGAGTGAAGTTAATCCTGCTCCTTACGAACCTTCTTCCGGTTGCGCTTGCGTGCCAATGCTTCCTTCACGCGCTTCTTCTCGCCCGGCTTCAGATAAAAGGAGTGCCGCTTGACTTCTTTAATAATGTCTTCAGTCTGAACTTTGCGCTTAAAACGACGCAAGGCATTTTCGAGCGGTTCGCCTTCTTGAACTCGAATCTCTGCCAATGGAATACACCTCGCAATCGGGCCTGAACGGCTATGGTATAAGGATACGCCAAATGGCAAGTGTTAGTGCAGGTAAAATTCACAAATGTTTGCCATCGCCGTCATTCAAAAGGCCTTGGGCCTCAAATGTCACGTAGCTCACCAAGGTGGTCGTCATGATTCGGTCTTATCAAGGTCACAGCCCAAAAATCGCGCCCACATGCTACGTTGACCCCAGCGCCCAGGTCATCGGTGACGTCGAGTTGGGCGACCAGGCCAGCGTGTGGATGAATGCGGTCGTCCGCGGAGACGTTAATTCGATCCGCATCGGTGCCCGTTCCAACGTGCAGGACTGCGCCGTGCTGCACGGCATGCGCCACCTTTATCCGGTCATGGTCGGCGAGCTCGTCACAATTGGCCATAACGCCACGGTGCACGGCTGCGTCCTTGAAGATACAGTCCTGGTCGGCATCGGAGCGGTGATTCTGAACGACGCCCGCATCGGAGAAGGCTCCA
>CAJCIM010000048.1 GCA_903970395.1 Acidobacteriaceae bacterium | reverse complement strand
TCGCTGTAGTGGAGGAGGCTAAGGACGTCATACTCGGGGAACTTGTCGCGTCCCTTGAGGAAGTCGAGTTCAATGGCGAAGCCCAGGCCGGCGATCTCTCCGCCGAGCTGGCGGACGAGCTTGACGGTGGCCTGCATGGTGCCGCCGGTGGCGAGGAGGTCGTCGACGATGATGACGCGCTGGCCGGGGGTGATGGCGTCGGCGTGGATTTCTAGCGTGTCGGAGCCGTACTCGAGGTCGTACTGGATGCGTTCGACGGGCGCGGGGAGTTTTTTGGGCTTGCGGACGGGAACGAAGCCGGCGTTGAGGCGATAGGCCAGTGCTGGGCCGAAGATGAAGCCGCGGGCTTCGATGCCGAGGACGAGGTCGATGTCTTTGCCGATGTAGTAGGCGGCGAAGGCGTCGATGAGCTGGGCCATGCCGAGCTTGTCCTTGAGCAGGGTGGTGATGTCGTAGAAGAGGATGCCGGGCTTGGGGAAGTCGGGGACGGTGCGGATGAGCTCCTTGAGGGGCTCGCAGTTGACGGGAGAGTGGGAGATCATGGGTTCCTTTGTGGGGCTAGGGGCTAGGGGCTAGAGGCTAGGGACTAGGGCCTAGCGTGCTGGTGCGAGGTGGTTACCAGGCGCCTTCGATTTGGAAGGGGCCCAGCGTTGCGGCTTCGGAATCTGCGAGTTCGTGCTCTTCGATGGCGTCGACACGGCTGCCGCGTGAGCCCTTGCGGATGGCGGTTTTGAGTTCGGCGAGATCTTCGGGCGAGCCGGAGGCTACGATCTCGACGTGGCCGGTGTCGGTGTTGCGGACCCAGCCGTGGAGACCGATCTCGGCAGCTTCGCGATGGACGAACCAGCGGAAGCCGACGCCCTGAACCCGGCCGCGAATGAGGAAGTGAAGAACCATCAGTTATTGGACTTTATAGATGTAGGCTTCCGAGATAAAACGATTGCCAATTGTCTGAGCACCTAAGCGCATGCCCGCAACGGACTTTGCGCCCGCAAATATTTGCCGCAAATCTCGGATAAGAGGATCTTCCATTCGCAGAATTGTGATTGAGGGCAGCGTTTGGAACTCTCCTACAAGAATCTCAGCAACCCGATCGTACGACCGCAGAAGATCAGGCTGGTCCAATGCGGACGAAGCGAGCACGACTCGACCTTCTTCAAATTCAGGCGTTGCCATCCACAAGCCCACATCGATGGGAACACCTGATTGGTCAAGTGTGCGTACGACCTGCGAGCCTGCCATGATGTCCATGCTGTTGATTACCAGTGTCGCTTGATCCATGGAAGCACTCCATCCTGCGGCCGCTCAATCGCTTCTAATAGCAATTTAGCATCCGCTTCGGCTTTTATCTCGTAGCGGCTCTGTTCCGACCAGTTTGTTACGACTTCCCAGCTCGACGCAAGCTTAGGATTAGCATGAGCATCCAAACGAAACGTATTGTCGAGTCCAGCGATGCTCAGCAAGTCCTTCGGTTTATGTGTGAAGCTCTTGATGGCCCTGTCTTTGTCAGGAAAGTCGAACTCTTTCGTTTGTTTCGCAATGCACGCTTTGAGAGAGCATTCTACGGCGTAGCCAGCCAGATAATACGCGCCGCTGTACTGAGTGTTCGCCAAAAGGAAACGCGCCTCATCAAGGCGCATCCCCGCTAGGCGCTGAAGATCATATCGGTTCATCTAGCTCTGCTTTCTTGACCGATGTTGTGAAGCTTACGCGCGGGACATGTAGGTGCCTTCGGCGGTGTCGATGCGGATTTTCTCGCCTTCGTTGATGAAGGGTGGAACCTGCACGACGAGGCCTGTTTCCATCTTGGCAGGCTTGGTGACGGAGCTGGCCGTGGCGGACTTGATGCCAGGCTCGGTTTCGATGACCGTCATCTCGACGGCGGTGGGCAGCTCGATACCGACGGCCTTGCCATCGTGGAAGCTGACCTCGATGAGCAGGTTCGGCGTGAGGTACTCGACGGCGTCGCCGAGCGTATCGTGCTTGAGCGCGGTCTGCTCGTAGGTGTTCTGATCCATGAAGTAGTAGTCGTCGCCGTCGGCGTAGAGGAACTCCATCTTGATGGCTTCGACGTGGATGCGGTCGATGGGGTCGGGCGAACGGAAGCGCTCGGTGAACATGGCGCCGGTGCGGATGTTCTTGAGCTTGGCCTGGATGAAGGCGCGGAGGTTGCCGGGCGTGCGGTGCTCGATGGAGAAGACAAGGTGCAGATCGTCCTTGAACTTGATGACCATGCCGGGACGCATCTGTGTGGCGGGAATCGACACTGAAGGAACTCCTGAAAGGTACGTAAATCGCGGGCGCGGTAATGGCGTCCCAACCTTTTGATTGTAGCTGGAAGAGCAGGGATTAGGGACTAGGGAACAGGGATTAGCAAAGGCTACTGATTCGGAGAGGTGGGTTTCTCGTTGGGATGGAAGAGTTTATGGAAGAAGTGGCTGATTGCGTGGCCGATGTCGTGAGCTCCCGGTGGGCTGGGAGGCGGCTCTGTAGAAGCAGGAGCAGCGACAGGGTTGGCGGTCGCTGCCTGGGCTGAGCCTTCCGCGACGGGGTTGGGCTGTCCGGCGGAGTAGCTTAGGTTGGCGTCGATCTGGGTGTGAACCTGGCCGTCAGGGGTTGAGTTGCCGATGGGCGCGGTAGGGACGAGGCCGGCGCTCGCAGCGGCTGGGAAGGGGTGAGCCTGTTCCGCAGGGGTGAGCGCTACGGTGGGTGTTTCGGCGGGGCAGCCGCAGCTGGAGCGCTCGTTGTCGACGACCTCGTGGAGGCTGCCATGCTCGAAGAGGACGTGCTGGCCGGGGATGACGCGGTAGCTTGCTGCAGAGAACGGGTCGGTGAGGACGATCGTAGGAGCGCCGGTGCCAGCGTTCTGGACACAGGTGTCGCCGTTGGTGGTGACGCGGACGCTGAGGTCATAGGTGCCGGGCGATTCGAGGGAGAAGCGTATGTCCGGCGTGATGAGGATGTCGTGCTGGTTGGCGGCGCCGTGGAGCTCCAGCGCGCCGCGGTCGAGGCCGAAGAGCAGAGCGTTGTCCGTGCCGGAGTGCAGCAGGTGGAACTGGCTGGTGGAACAGACGAGGACCTCGCCGCCGCGGCTGAGCGCGATGGGCGCGGTGTGGTCGAAGGCGGTGATGGCGTCGTTGGAGAGAAGCTCGGCGCGCTCGCCGCGGACCTGCATGCCGCCGTTGACCTGGGCGTCGTGCGTGGAGATGGTGCCCATGATGGTTTGGGCGGGCGATGCAACGGAAAACGCCAAGGCCGCGAAGGACACCAAGGTTCGCCACGAAAGACGGAGGAGCATGATTACTGCCTCAGGAAGTTGGCGATGAGTTGTTTGCCGTGGTCGGTGAGGACGGATTCGGGGTGGAACTGTACGCCTTCGATGGGCAGCGTCCTGTGGCGGAGGCCCATGATCATGCCGGCGTCGGTGGCGTTCGGGCCTTCGGCTACGCGGGCGGAGACTTCCAGCTCGTCGGGGAGCGTGTTCTCATCGACGATAAGCGAGTGGTAGCGCGTGACCGTCATCGACTTGGGGATGCCCTTGAAGATGGTGCGGTTGTCGTGGGCGATCTCGCTGGTTTTGCCGTGCATGAGGTGTGGGGCACGGATGACGTCTCCACCAAAGGCTGCGCCGATGGCCTGATGGCCGAGGCAGACACCGAGCGTCGGAATCTGCTTCTTTTTGGGCAGCGAGGCGAGGTGTTGAACGAGCGGGATGAGGATGCCTGCGTCCTGCGGTGTGCAGGGGCCGGGCGAGAGGAGGATGTGGTCGGGATTCATGGCCACGATCTCTTCGGGAGTGACCTCGTCGTTGCGCTTTACGACAACTTCCCTGCCCAGCTCGCCGATGTACTGGACCAGGTTGTAGGTGAAGGAGTCGTAGTTGTCGAGCACGAATACCATGGATTCGATTTTACGCGGTGCGCGGACCCCTCCCAGTTTTGGAGGGTAAAATCTGCAGCCGATTGGGGTTAGGCTCGTAACCAGTTTGCGTGGTTAGCGTGATCGGTTGTCAAAGAAGCTGTGGGTAGCGCTGAGCCTGAACGAGAG
>CAJCIM010000047.1 GCA_903970395.1 Acidobacteriaceae bacterium | reverse complement strand
TGGCGATGGTTGTGGCGATGGTACCGGCTTCGATGAAGGCGCAGGGGTATGGGCCCGGTGGATATGGGCAGGTTCCGGGGCCGCATCCAGCGTATCTGCATGCGTTGAGCGATCTGCGTGCGGCGCGGCACTATCTGAACGATGGCTGGAGCTGGGGCGCTGTGCGGCATGATGACGATGCTGCCGTTCGTGAGATCGATGCGGCGATCAATGAGATCAAGCATGCGGCGATCGACGATGGCAAGGGTCTGGCCGATCCGTTTCCGATCGACCGCCGCCTGAGCCCGCATGACCGCTTCCGCAAGGCGAATGAGCTGCTGGCTTCGGCGATGCATGACCTGGACCATGCCGAGGACGTGCCTCAGTCGCGCGGATTGCGCGACCGGGCGATGATGCACATCAGCCAGGCGCACCAGATCGTCGACAACGCGTGGCGGACGGCGCACTGGGAGTAGGCACCGGCTACAGCCGTGGCAGTGCGGTGAAGCAGAGTCCTCCGCTACGCTACGGAATGACAAAGCAACAAAATTTGGTTGCACAGCCCCAAGGGCATAGCTTAGGCTGTGCCCTTGGCGTTTTTGTCGATGGATTGAGCGGTTTTAAAGGGGTATCTGGCTAGGAACTGGCGAAAATTAAGCTTCTATTCTTCTGGCGCTCACAGTGCGTTAGCTTGCGGTGGTGAGACTAACTGCAGGACGGTACAACTGCGGAGGGCCCACAGCTATGTCGACGGGAAGCAAAGCAACGCTGCGAACACAGATCACGATGAACTGGCAGGAGCCGATGGCCGTTGAGCCCTACGTGACGGGCGTGAGCCTGCACAGCCATACGAGCATCTCGGAGGAGACGCTGGGTTTCATCCATGCGATGTTTGTGGCGTTCCCGGCGATGAAGACGCTCTTCGATCACTACCAGAGGCGCTCGGACAAGCATGGGATCAAGCTGGACTTCGAGCGTGCGAACTGGCGTCCGCCGTTGCAGCCGCGTATGGCGTATGACCTGGAGTCGAAGCAGATCCAGCGGCTGAACCTGAACTCGCTGGTGTCGATCACCGACCATGACACGGTGGAGGGGCCGATGCTGCTGCGCACGGTGCCCAGCTCGCGGCATATTCCGGTTAGCGTGGAGTGGTCGGCGCCGTATGGCGGGACGACGTTTCACCTGGGCATCCATAACATCAAGAGCGCGGACGGGCTGGAGTGGATGCGGCGGTTTGAGGCGTTTACGGCGCAGGCGCGGCCGACGCTGGCGATCGGCAAAGGACACCAGGCGTGCTCGGCCGAGAGCGATGCGAAGCTGCTGGCGATGCTGCGTGAGCTCCATGCAGAGAAGCAGGTGCTGATCGTCTTCAACCACCCTCTATGGGACCTGCACAAGGCGGGCGCGGCGCATGTGGCCGAGGTGAAGCGGTTCATGGAGGAGGCCGGTGAGACGATCCACGCGGTAGAGCTGAATGGTTTGCGTCATGCTCGCGAGAACCGCGAGGTGGTGCGGTTGGCGAAGGATGCCGGGCACCTGGCGATCTCCGGCGGCGACCGGCATGGGCTGGAGCCGAATGCGAACATCAACCTGACGACCGCGGCGAGCTTTACGGAGTTCGTGGAGGAGATTCGGGTGGAGAAGCGCAGCCACGTCCACTTTATGGATCAGTACTCGAACCGCTGGGAGCAGCGGATCGTGGAGTCGACGCTGAATGCGATCACGGACTTTCCGGAGTTTATGCCGGGGTGGCAGCGCTGGGATGAGCGTGCGTTCCATCCGGACAAGGACGGCGTGATGCGCTCGTTCGCCGAGCTGTGGCCCGATGGACACGCGCCGAAGCTGCTGATCGGAGCGATCAACTTGATCCGTACCTTCGGTGTGCGCGGGATCGGCGCGCCGCTGCGGCTGGCGTTCCTGAAGGTGAACGACTACGCAGAGAACCTCGGCGAGGCGGTTTGAAGGCAGGGCATAGAGCGTAGAGGATAGAGGACTGAGATAACGCGAGGCCTGCATCGATTGCGATGCGGGCCTCTGTGCTGATGCGGTATTGCTGCTGGCGTAGACAGGGATATCGGCTTGTATGGTTGATTGCGGTGACTACGTAGAGAGAGTCCATACGCATAAGTAACCTTGACGGACTAAAATGGGTCTAGCAGAATACAAAGCTAGTCACAAAGCCCCGATATGTCGGTTGCAGAGTTTCGCACCCGCCAGGTGCATAGAGCAGCAGAGTTGTCGTCAGGCGTCAAAACAACGTTGCTACAATCGGCTGCGTACCCAAGAAGTATTCCTGTTGCACTTAGCGTTTTGTTGTACTTATTCCATGCTTGCAAATTCACGTCTTTCTAAGACACTGGAGCTACCGATTGCACGGCTCATACCGGAAGCTTGAACGGCCTTCCTTCTTATTGAACTCTTTGACCTGCTCCCTTCGCTATGCGCTGCTGGGGGCGTTGCTTGCCGGTTATGGCGGGTTTGCGCGCGGTCAGTCTCTTGTGACGGCGTCACGCGCTGGCGACATCCAGGTGGGCGGTGGTTTTACCGGCGTCCGCCCGGACTATGGGTCGACCACGATTAAGGGCGGCACCTTTTATGCCGACTACGACTTCCGGCGGCATATAGGCGTGGAGCTGGACTTCCACCAGGTGAGTGACTCGCAGACGCAGTTGTATGAACGCAGCTACGAGGTGGGCGGGCGCTACCTGCTGAAGCGCTATGGTGCGGCATCGCCCTATATCAAGGGACTGTACGGCCGCGGCGTTCTGAACTTTCCTCATAACGAGGGGAATATTGCCTACAACATGTTTGTAGGCGGCGGCGGCGTGGACTTTCGTGTGAAGTCATGGCTGAATGTGCGTGCCGACTTTGAGTATCAGGACTGGCGGTCCGGGCCAGGTATCGTGCACGGACTGACACCTCTTGTCGGTACGGTTGGCGCGGCGTATCGCTTTGGCAGCGACAAGCTGAACGGCCGGCGGTGGGTGCTCGCTGAGCCGAAGCCAGCGAAAGCGCCAAAGGGCCAGGCGTCGGCACCAACTGCAAATTAGAAGCCTGCCCCGAAAGGGGTAGTGACGAAAACAGCCGGTGGTTGTGTACTCAATTCAGCAACTAAATAAACCGGTATTGGGTCGCTTTCGATGTCTGGGAGCGGCCTACTTTTTTTGAGTAGAGGAGCAGGAAAAAGAGGAAAGGCACCGGCTGGTGGGCGGGTGCCTTTTGTTGTTGTTGCAGGTGCGGACGATAGTTAGCTCTCGGTCTGGATCTCTTCTCGGATGTCGATGTGGGTGTTGGTGAAGGGTCGCTTGAAGAAGGTCGTCCAGAGGTAGTTGATGGAGTAGCGCGCGGCCATGGTCAACATGCCTTCGTTCTTCAGGCGGCGTGCGGAGGAGAACATCTTGAGATCGAAGGTGAAGCGGACTTCGCCGACGGCGTTGAGGCGGCGCGCGATGTCGGTATCCTCACCGTAGAAGGTGATGTCGGTGTTGAAGCCGCCGATTTGGGCGAGTGCGTCGCGGCTGGTAACGAAGTTGCCGCCCTGCACCATGGAGCCGACACGCAGGATGTACCGGTTGATGGCGTAGGTGGTCCAGGCGGTGAGATAGAAGACGTGGACGAGCAGGCGCTGGCGCGGCGTGAGGTCGTAGTAAAGGACCGGGCCGGAGAGCGCAACGAGCGGACGCTTATTGGTAGCGTGGTTGAGCTTCGCGGCGGCTTCGTCGAATGTAGCGAGGACCTGTGCGACCCAGCCGGGGGTGAGGCGTGAGTCCGAGTCGACGTGGGCGACGAGTGTGCCGGAGCTGGCGGCGAAACCAGCCTGTCGCGCGAAGGGGAGGCCCTTGCGGTGCTCATCGACGAGGATGACGCCCGGATAGCTGAGGGCGACCTCGCGTGTGCGGTCGGTAGAGGCGTTGTTGACCACGATGATCTCAGTGGATCCAGCGGGCAGGGAACGCGTCTGTTCGAGGATGGAGTCGAGGCAGGCCGGAAGATAGGCTTCTTCGTTGTACGCAGGGACTACGAAGCTAAGTCTCATACATTTGATGGTAGTCATGGAGTGTTTCAATCGGGCGAATTTACGCAGGAATGAAGCAAAGGTGGCGGCAATGGTTCGGGCGGCCAGGGCGGCAGTGTGCCTGGCAAGTGTTTACGATAGAGGGATGAAGCTCTCCGATTATGTATTCCAGTTTGTGGCCGATCTTGGCGTGAAGCATGTGTTTTTGGTGACGGGCGGGGGTGCGATGCATCTGAACGCGTCGCTGGCGCAGGAGAAGCGGATTACGCCGATTTGTAACTCGCATGAGCAGGCGTCGGCGATGTGCGCGGAGAGCTATGCGAAGACGGTGAATGGGCTGGGTGTGGCGCTGGTGACGACCGGGCCGGGGAGCACAAACGCCGTGACCGGCGTCGCGGGCGCGTGGCTGGATTCCACGCCGACGATGTTCTTCTCGGGACAGGTGAAGCGGCCGGACCGGATGTTCGACGCGGTGACCGGCGAGCCGCTGGGGATGCGGCAGCTAGGTGTGCAGGAGATCGACATCGTGTCGATCGTGAAGCCGATTACGAAGTATGCGGTGACGGTGCTGGACCCGTTGTCGATTCGTTATGAGTTGGAGAAGGCACACTGGCTGGCGATGAATGGCAGGCCCGGGCCGGTGTGGATTGACATTCCGCTGGATGTGCAGGCGACGCCGATCGACGATCCGCAGACGCTGCGCGGGTTTGATGCGAGTGAGCATGAGGCGAAGTCCACGAATGAGAATCTGAAGGACGAGGTAGCTCGCGTTGTCGAGAGGCTGAAGCAGGCAGAGCGGCCGTTGTTGTTTGTGGGCAACGGCACACGGCTGGCGCGTGCGGAGAGGCAGTTTACGGAGCTGCGTTTGCTACTGGATATTCCGACGGTGGCGACGTGGTGTGCGGCGGACCTGGTGCCGAGCGATGTGCCGACGTTTGTAGGCAGGCCCGGCAATGTGGCGGCGCGTGGTGCGAACTTCGCTCTGCAGAACTGCGATCTTCTGCTGGTGCTGGGCGCGCGGCTGGACATGGCGATCACGGGGTACGCTCCGCAGAACCTGGCGCGCGAGGCGCATAAGGTCGCTGTCGATATTGATCCAGCGGAGTTGAAGAAGCTGGCACCGCATCTGCAACAGCCTGTTGTTGCGGACTGTGGCGCGTTTCTCGATGAACTGCTGGCCCAGTTGAAGGCGCAGGCGCTGGATCATGCGCGATGGAGTGCTTGGAACAAGCGCGCCGAGGTCTGGAAGACGCGCTATGACGTGGTGACGGATGAGCATCGCCAGCCGAACGGGCTGGTGTCGATCTACAACCTGGCCGAGGTGATTGGCACCGAGAGCAAGCAGACGGACAAGCTGGTCTCGGGCAGTTCGGGGTCGGGGATTGAGATCTTTCTGCTGGCCTGTCCGACGCGCACGGGGCAACGGATCTTTCATACGGCCGGGCTGGGGTCGATGGGCTATGGGCTGCCGATGTCGATTGCGGTTTCGATTGGTGCAGGAACGCAGCAGACAATCCTGGTGGATGGCGATGGCGGCTTCCAGTTCAACATCCAGGAGTTGGAGACGGTGCGGCGGCTGGGGCTGCCGATCAAGATGTTTGTGCTGAACAACGATGGCTATGCGTCGATTCGCGCGTCGCAGAAGGCGTACTTCGGTGAGGCTCAGATTGGTGCGGATGCCGCAACGGGGATTACGGTGCCGGACCTGTCGAAGGTGGCGGCATCGTATGGAATTGCTTCGTATGTGATTCATGATCAGACCCGGCTGCGGGAGGAGGTTCGCGAGATTCTGGCGATGCCGGGGCCGGTGGTGGTGGATGTGCGTGTGATTCCGGATGAGGTGCGCGCGCCGCGGCTGCAGTCGTATCAGCGGGCGGATGGGTCGTTTGTGTCGAAGCCGCTGGAGGACCTGTATCCGTTTCTGTCGCGTGAGGAGTTTATGGAGAACATGATCGTGACGCCGATGGCGGAGAGCCTGGAGTAGGCGATTTTCGCTGGGTCATTCGCGTCCCGTTCTACACTGTAGATATGCACATGCATGCGAAGCCGAGCGGTGGAATGCAGCGGATTCTCAAGTTTTCCCTGGCGTTAACAGCGATGTATATCGCGGCGACGCTGTTCTTCGGGTTGCGGGCGCACTCGCTGGCGCTGATCTCCGAGGCTGGGCATAATGTGTCGGACTTTGCGGCTCTGGGGCTGAGCTTTGTGGCCGTGTGGCTGCAGGCGCGGCCTGCGACTGATCAGAGGACGTTCGGGTATCAGCGCGCTGGCGTGCTGGCTGGGTTTGTGAATGCGCTGAGCCTGATGGTGCTGGCGGTGTGGATTCTGGTGACGGCCGCGCAGCGGTTCTTTCATCCTGTGACTGTGGAGCCGCACCTGATGATGATGGTTGCGGCTGCCGGTGTGTTGATGAACGGCGCGATCGCGGGGTTGCTGTACAAGTTCTCGGGAGATGTGAATATTCGCAGCGTGTTTTTGCATATGTTGGGCGATACGCTTTCGACCGCGGCGGTGATTGTGGGAGGGCTGCTGATCTCGGTGACGCACCTGCAGTGGATCGATCCGCTGCTCTCGGTGATTATCGCCGGGATGATTTTTATGAGCAGCTGGAGCATCGTGCGTGAGACGCTGCATATCCTGCTCGAAGGCACGCCGCGGGGGATTGATCTTGCGGAGATTCGTACGGCGATGAAGGCCGTGGAGGGCGTGGTGAATGTGCACGACCTGCACGTCTGGAGCCTGACCAGCCAGAGCCATGCCCTGTCGAGCCATGTACAGGTGATCGACATGCAACTGGTCGAGTGCGAGGCGGTGCTGGAGCGGATCAATCACCATCTGCGCGACCACTTCGGGATTCATCACACGACGATCCAGGTAGAGATTACGGACTGCCCGACGGTGGACGGTTGCAGCTCGCCGCCGAAGCCCGACGTGGTTGATGGGCACTCGCACCATCATCATGGGTCGGGGCACAGCCACAGCCATGCGCATTGAGTGAGATACAACGTATCTCATGGAGCATAGACATGGCTGGAACGGCGATGGTTCATATCAGGGTCGATGAAAAAGTGAAGGCAGAGGCAAACGCGGCCTTTGAACTGATGGGGATTTCCATGTCCGATGCTGTCCGCATCATGCTGGTGCGGGTCGCCAGCGAAAAAGCGCTGCCGTTTGAGGTGCGTGTGCCGAACAAGGTGACGATAAAAGCGATGAAAGATGCCGACAAAAAGAAGGGCAAGCGCTACAGCACTCCGTAAGAGGCATTCAAGGCGTTGGGTATCTGATGCGCAAGATCATCTTTACCACCAAGTTCAAAAGAGATGTAAAACTGGTGGAGAAGAGGCACAAAGATACAGCCAAGCTGCTGGAGGTTTTCCGGCTGCTTACGGCGGAAGACGCTCTGCCAGAGCGTTCAAAGATCATCCTCTGGGTGGAGATTGGAAGCACCACCGTGACCTGCATATCGAGCTGTTGATCTATCGAGTCGATGCCAAGCACGTTGTGATAGTTCGCACCGGGACGCACGCGGACATCTTCTAATGTGCTTGTATAAGAACAAAGCCCGCCGGGATGGCGGGCTTTCGTGTTGGCTAGTGTTTCGATGCTGAGCCTTTGCCAAAGCTATAGGTGGCACTGACGGTGGGTTCACTGGTAACTGTGTAGTTGCGTGCAAACCTGGCGCCGTAGTCGGCGAACTTGTAGAGCTGGCCGCGATACTCGGCGCGCAGACCCAGGTGGTGGCCCAGGCTGTAGTCGATGCCGAAACCACCCACGCCCTCAGGCCGGTAGTTCGTGAAGGGCGGTGTGGGTACTGATCGGGCGCCAGCTTGGGTGGGCTGGAAGACGATCATGCCGCCGCCGAGGTCTGCGAAGCCGCTGAGGCGCGGCGTGAGGTGCTTCTCCGCAATGTAGCTGAAGCTGTACTCATACATATTCGCCAGGATGGAGGCGTTGTTTGTATTGCCGTTAGTGGCACTGGTCGCGTTCACGCTGTAGTGCTCGGACGCGCGCGTGTAGCCCATGTTGATCGAGTAGCCAAGCCATGGCTTGAAGCTCTGCCGCACAGTCCCAAGCACCCCTGCAGAGGGATTGATGCTCTCGGTTGTGAAGGTGTTGGAGGGTGTGGTGAGGCGCGTTGCGGTGAATTGTGCGAACGCGCCGAGCGAGACGGAGGTTTCGACGTGATGGTCTGTTGCAGTCTGCGGAGCGGGTGATAGCGGCTGCGCGGTTGCTGCGGCGTGGAACGTCTCAAGCAACCCATAGCTGTTGCTGCTGGAGATTTCAGTGGTGTCGGGTTTGTCCTGTTGCGCGTTGGCATGTGCAACGAAGGGTGCGGATAGGAGGCTCAATATGAGTGCTGAACGGACGAAGGTGGGATGGCACAACTCTGCTTTCAAGGCGAATTCCTCAGTTGCGGATATCGCGCCTCTGGTCCTCAAGAGACTACTGACAATGTGTGTGGCTGTGTCTGCATGCGCACAGTGTGTGTAAGGCTATGTGCGATGGACGCTTGTAACGATGGGGTGTTAGCAGGAGACGGCGAATTCTTTGCGAGAGGTTACAGCGCCCTGCACAAAACGCCGCCCTGTTCAGGACGGCGCTTCGTGTGTACGTGAATTGATGTTTACGCGAGGGTTGCGTCGAGGGTGATGGTGGCGGCGGCAAGCAGGCGCGAGATAGGGCAGCCGGCCTTGGCCTTTGCGGCGAGCTCTTCGAACTTCGCTTTGTCGATGTTGGGGACGACGGACGTGTTGATGAGGTGGATCTTGGTGACAGTGGGACCGCCGGGTGTGCTGGGGTCGAGCGTGACAACAGCGGTGGTGTCGACCGAGGTAGCGGTGAAGCCTTCGGTGGCGAGCATGTTGGCGAAGGCCATGGAGTAACAGCCGGCGTGCGCGGCGGCGATCAGCTCTTCGGGGTTGGTGCCGGTGCCCTCTTCAAAGCGGCTCTTGAAGCTGTACTGCGTGTCTTTGAGTGTGTTGCTCTGGGTGGTGATGGCGCCGTGGCCGGACTTGAGGTCGCCGTTCCAGATAGCGGATGCTTTGCGGTCCATGTGAATCTCCTTGGTGGTTCAGATGCGGGATGGGTTGTGCGGGTGCGTGCAAAAGGCGCTCACGCAGAGTGCGCAAAGTTGGCGCGGAGCACGCCACGGCAGTAGTGGCGACACAAGGATTTTAGCCCTAATTTGCGTGCAGGTAGATGAACCGGCCGAGAAAGAGTAGCGCAAGCAGATAGAGCATCCAGTGCTGGCGGCGGCCGCGGCCGGTGGCGAGCTCCAGCACGGCGAAGCTGATGAGGCCGAAGCTGAGGCCGGTGGCGATGGAGTAGGTGAGAGGGATCGTGATGAGCGTTAAGAAGCTGGGGATGGCGATGCGGGGCTCGTCCCAGTCGATGCGCGCAGCGCCGGCGACCATGAGCGCGCCGACGAGGATGAGCGCGGGCGCAGTGGCGAAGCCGGGGATGGCTCCGACGACCGGTGCGATGAAGATGGCGAGGAAGAAGAGGATGCCGGTAGTGATCGCCGTAACACCGGTGCGGCCGCCTGCGGCGACGCCTGCTGAGCTTTCGATATAGCTGGTGACGGTGCTGGTGCCGGCGAGTGAGCCTACGACGGTTGCAGTGGCGTCGGCGAAGAAGATGCGGTCGAGGCGCGGGATGGTGTGGTCTTCGCTGATGAGCCCGGCGCGTTCGGTGACGGCGACGAGTGTGCCGATGTTGTCGAAGAGGTCGACGAAGAGGAAGACGAAGATGATCTCGAGGGCGTTCATCTTCAGCGCGCCGTGGATGTCGAGATGCAGGAAGGTGGAGCGGATCGCGAGCGGATTGAAGGTGCTCGGCTGGTATTTGACCTGGTGGAAGAGGATGCCGACGGTGAGTGTGCCGAGCACACCGATGAGCATCGACGCCTTTACCTTGTAGGCCTGCAAAATGGCGATGAGCAGGATGCCGAAGATGGCGAGCTGCGCGGTGTGCTGATGCAGGTCGCCGAGCGTGACAGTGGTGGCTGCGCTCTTGACGATGAGCCCGCTGTTGACAAGGCCGATGAAAGCGATGAAGAGGCCGATGCCCCCGGCGACGGCGGCGTGCAGTTGGTAGGGGATCGCCGCGACGAGCTTTTGGCGGATGCCACCGAAGGTAAGCAGAAGGAAGATGATGCCGGAGAGAAAGACTGCGCCGAGCGCGGTCTGCCAGCTGACTCCCATACCTTTGACGACGGTGTAGGTGAAGTAGGCGTTGAGGCCCATACCCGGCGCGAGCGCGAGCGGGTAGTTAGCGAGCGCGCCCATCAGGATGCTGCCAAAGGCTGCGCAGAGGCATGTGCTGGTGGTGACGGCGGCGAGGGGCATCCCGGTCTGCGAGAGGATCGCAGGGTTTACGAAGATGATGTAGGCCATCGTGATGAAGGTGGTGAGGCCGGCGAGGATCTCAGTGCGCCAGTTGGCCTGGTGCTCGGTGAACTTGAAGTAGCGTTCGAGGCTGGCTCTCATGCGCGGCGGAAGGCCCTTCGGGATGAAGAGATGACTGGCTGTTGAAACAGGATACCTGAGCAGAGAGACCTGACTTCCAAGTTGTCCTAATGATCGTTGCATGGCGACACCGGCGATTGAAAGCGAGTCTCTTTACGCTGCGCGAAAGCTTGGTCATCGCGAGGCACAGATGGAGCAGCTTCTTTACTGGAGCCGCAAGAGTATTCCAGAGCGTCTTGCCGCCGCGACGGAACTGACGCGACGCATGTCCAGGACGCGGGGGATTGGCATCGATGAACGAAAAGCAGATTTCACTTCTAGCCGCGTTCGCCGCCGCCAAGGTTGAATAAGCCGTGGTGGGTGGCGTGCTGTGAATTTCCGCGGGTATGTGCGCGCGACCCATGATCTCGACATCTTTATTCGGCCTACCGAATAGAACGCGCGCCGCCTTTCAGGCGTTATGTGGTGCGGAGCTATAGATCAGTTCTTTGAGGCGGGCGCCATAGCCATGCGGGCCTGTGTGATTTCGACGGCGTGTTGCAGTTCACCCTGCTGGGAGGGCGTAAGTGGCGCGGCGGCGATGAAGAGGTCCTGCAAGGCATCGAGAGAGGGAGCATGGCTGAAATCAGGGAAGGACTTGCCGACGTCGCCCATGCAGACGCCAAGGTTGTATTTGTCTGCGAGCACCTCTTCGGTGAGTTCGATCTCTTGGTCGAGCCGTGCGGGCGTCATGTGCGTAGGGTCGGGGTCGGAGAAGTTGTACATGCGGGCGCGTGAGATAGCGAACCACGACCTTTCTTCAACCTGGTTCATATAGCTGAGTGCGCCATAAAGGTTGGCGTAGCTGGAGACCTCCTCGCTGGACAAGAGAGGGAGGAGGTCGGGGCTTTGTGCGGCGCGCCAGGCGATGTCGGACATCTCGCTGTAGCGGTTCCTCCATAGAAGGACGCCTGGCAGCTTGGCGCGGGGTGTTCCTGGGTGGGCGCGAAGATACATGAGCACGATGAGGTTGTTCTGCTGAGCCTTGACGTCCTTGGCGAGTTCGTCGGTGTTGCTGGCGAACTGCTGTACGTTTTCGTCGTGCTCACGATGGAGGGCTTCGTGGATCTCGCGGAGTTGGTGCCGATGATGGAAGAACTCGACAGTCTGTTCGAGACCGATGGCGATGCAGAGGCCCACGACAATGGTGGCGATGTGGATGAAGAAGTCGCGCCAGGTGTGGGTGGGTGCGTGGGGCGGGTGGACATCGAGCATGGACCGGCCTCCGAGAGGAATGGGATTATAGTAGCCGACGGCCAGGGTTAGGATGTTGGCATGACAGCCGATGAGGTGAAAAGGACTCTGGGATTGCAGCCGCATCCCCGCGAGGGTGGGTGGTACGTGCGGACGTGGGAGGCCCC
>CAJCIM010000046.1 GCA_903970395.1 Acidobacteriaceae bacterium | reverse complement strand
ATAACTATCCAAACCCCCTCATTTTGTTTTATTTACCGGAAATTGGCTGGACTTTGGCCCATATCTCGCCCATGCTGAAAGTAGGCAACACAAGGGCTTTTTATGCTTCAAACCAACCGTTCCACCCAAACCAACACCCCTACAGGACTCCACCTCGCACACGCTCAGACGGGCATCCAGAGCGCTGTCAGGCCTGCCAGCGCTCGCTGGTTTGACCTCATCTCCATCGCCAGCCGGCGTTGTTCGTCCTTCTTTGCGGAGGCGGCCGTTCTCGTCCTCGTCTTCGGCATCCTCGACTACTTCATGCTCAAGGGACGAATCGAGCTGCCCTGGATTCTCGGCGCGCTCGCCATCAGCGTCGGCCTGCTGGCCGCCAGCATCGCCATGGACTTCACCGCCCAGAGCTGGATGAAGGCACATCCCTAGCGTTCCCGCCGCCAAACCCACCCCAGCACAGGAAGAGTAACGACCCGCCCCAAACCCGCGGCCGCACCTGTTCCTGTCAACCCCTCGCGCGCCTCAGCTCACCCGCAAGTGACTGAACGCGCGGCAGATAACCCCTGCAACAAAAGTGATGGTTCTGTAGCGCAACCCTCTATACTTAACTTAGGGGGCAAAGCAGGCAAGCTCTACTCATCTTCTCCTCGACTCCTCTGCCTCTCTATCCCCTTTACTTGCAATATCATACCCGCAACCCAAACCGAATCAGCCACTTGACCCCGGGATACCCCCGTAAGTGACTGATTCCATTCAAAACTACTCCGCCGCAAAGGTAGGGGGAGGGGTGCCCTAGTACTTGGTCGTTACAACCGGATGCCGCGCAACCCACCAGCACGCGCCCGCTCCGGTCTGCGGGAACAGGCTCTTGCTGCAGTCCACCGTCGATGTTCCGTCGAAGTAGTACGTCTCCTTGCCACCCTTCATCTCCGCTGCGGTCATCTGGCTCACCTGCAGCTGTCCAACGCCACCGCCAGCCGCCACGCGAGCCCGCCAGATCGCCCAATCCAACGGGTAGGCAGCGACCGCCGCCAGCACCAGGTACATCACCCCACGCACCAGCAGCGAGATCACATACTTTTCAATCGACAGATTGATCGCATTCGGACGTTCCATCGCGCAAAGTTCTCCCGTTTCCGCAAGGCTATCAAACAAAGCATCTTCCCGCTCACGTTCCGCTGTTGGTTCCTGAGTTCTGCACAGCCTTGATTGACGCGCTCTTCCGCAAGTCCTACGCTGAATCCATGCTCATCACACCCTCGCAACTCGTCGACGAGCCTCTCAAGCTGGACGAATCCATCGCCGAAGGCACTATTGAGTACGCTCCAGACATCCGCCAGATAAACCCGCTGAAGATCACCGGCAAAGCCGAACTGCTCCTCGAACATCGCGGTTCGCGAGAGGTCGTCGAGGACATTCGCCTGAGAGCGCACGTTCACGGCCGCTTCGAGCAGCTCTGCGCGCGCTGTCTGGATCATGTCGCGCAGACCGTTGATACCGATATGGACCTGATCTTCCGCCCTTCTGGAGCAGATGGTGAAGCGGGAGAACGAGCAATTACGGAAGATGAGACCGAAATCGGGTATTATGAATCTAGCGGTTTGTCGCTGGAAGACGCCGTTCGCGAACAGGTGCTGTTGACCTTGCCCGGACGAGCGATCTGCCAGCCAGATTGCAAGGGTCTTTGCCCGCACTGCGGCATCAATCGCAACCTCGCTTCCTGCGAGTGTGCGGAGAAGCCGATTGATCCTCGGCTGTCTGTACTCGCCGGGCTCAACGTCGGCAGCAAAGCCTAATTACGCGACACCAAGATTTCGGCCCTGCGATGACCTGTGTTCTCGCGGCCATATTAAAAGAGGTCTCACCATGCCTAATCCGAAACGGCGCCACTCCAAGCAGCGCACCGCCAAGCGCCGCAGCCACGACTTCCTCACGCCAACTGGCGTCTCCAACTGTGCCAACTGCGGCGAGAAGAAGCTTCCCCATCGCGCCTGCAAGGCTTGCGGCGAGTACAAGGGTCGTGCCGTTGTGACCGCAAAGGCCGCAGCTTAGTTCCTGTACCAACTCAACCAAGCCCAATCGAGTATGGCGAAGCGCTGATGCCGATCGACATCGTCCTTGACGCAATGGGATCCGATAAGGCTCCCGATCCGGAGATTCGCGGCGCCATACTTGCTGCGCGCCACCTTGACGTCCGTGTCCACCTCGTTGGACCGGAAGATTTGTTGCGCCCGAAGCTCCGCGAGAGCTTGCGCCTGCACTCTGGCGGACGCAAGCTGCCCATCTTCATCGTGCAGGCCAGCGAATGGATCAGCATGGAAGACAAGGCCGCTCAGGCAGTCCGTTCCAAGCGCGACTCCTCCATGCGCGTCGGCCTGAAGATGGTCCGCGAGAACCGCGCAGGCGGTTTTGTCACCGCAGGAAACACCGGCGCCGCCATGGCCACCGCAAAGATGGTGCTCGGCTCACTCTCTGGAGTTGATCGCCCAGCGCTCGCCGCCGTGCTGCCCACAACTACCGGTCGCCCCTGCGTGCTGCTTGACGTGGGTGCTAACGTCGATTGCGATCCCGAAAATCTGGTGCAGTTCGCCATCATGGGAGAACGCTACGCCAGAAGTGTGATGCGCGTACCAAACCCGCGCGTAGGCCTGCTCTCCATTGGGGAAGAAGAGACTAAGGGCAACTCACAGACACGCGATACGCTTCCGCTGCTGCGCGCTCTGCCCTTCAACTTCATGGGCAACGTCGAAGGCCGCGACCTCTACAACGGAAACGCCGACGTTGTGGTGTGCGACGGATTCGTCGGGAACGTAGCCCTGAAGACCAGCGAAGGAATCGCCAAACTCGTCACCTCATCGCTGCGCGAGAGCCTGAAATCGACGGTTACGTCGCAAGTCGGCGCACTCCTCAGCCGCAAGGCGTTCGACGCCTTCAAGAAGCGCATCGACTATTCGGAATATGGCGGCGCTCCTCTTCTTGGTGTGCGAGGCGTCTGCATCGTCGGACACGGCTCATCGAACGAACGTGCGATCATGAATGGAATCCGCGTCGCTGCAGAGTTCGCGCGCGCTGAGGTTAATTCGGGTATTGAAGCCGCATTAGCCGCACGCTGATCGACGGAGCGTACTCGACGATACTGCAAGGAGATTCCTCTATGTCTGGCAAGAAGTTCCTCGATCCTCCTCCCGCCGCAACACGCGACAATGCGTCGTTCGAGCTGCTGCGCGTTTGGGTCGCCGAGCAGGGACAGCACGTCAGTCTGCGCTCGGGCACCTGGGAAGACCCGTTTGCATGGGGAATCGTGCTAGCAGATCTCGCGCGCCACATCGTGCATGCCGAGTCCATGCAACGCAAGGACCTTGATATCGACGCTTTCCTCGAGCGGATGCTTGAGGGATTTCAGGCAGAGATCGATTCGCCTACAGACGAACCCGAAGGCGAGTTAATGCAGTAACTTCGCTGTCGCTACATTACTCTAGCGACGCGCTCTAGTTCGGTCTGCATACGCTCGACTGTACAGTGTCGCGTGTCTATACGTGATGCCGCAATCCTGGCTTCCTGCTGTGAGACGCCATAACCGCGGCCACTAAGGAAGTTGGCCACAATCTGTGCGGCTTGGAAGGAATCGATGCCGGAACTCACAAGCTGACGGCGAAGCTGGATCAGGTCTGTGGGCGTAAAGCGCTCGACGCAGCAGATATCTCGGGGTTCGGGCATCGGATGAGTCCTCATTTCACTTTGCATGGATCGTGCAACATATCGGAAAGACGACTAAGCACATTAGAAGCTTCTGCCTTCCATTTGGTTGTGACCGTCGTTGCGCGCGATCAAAGATAATGCTGTTGTCTTATCGGCACATTCGCCCTGCGCTGTCACCTGCGGTGCAGGGGTGCGTCGCGATATGCTGTAAGAATGACGTTTGTTGCTGAAACTCCACGAGTGTTGGACGGCGTAGCTATCGCCGCAGAGATTAAGGCTGAAGTCGCACAGCAGGTTGCCGAAGCACGCACCGAAGGCTATACACCGGGGCTCGCCGTGATCCTGGTCGGCGAAGTTCCTGCTTCGCAGATTTACGTACGTAGCAAGGTCAAGACCTGCGGTGAGCTTGGCATCTACTCGGAGATGCTCACACCACCGGCCAGTTCGACCACCGAAGAGCTGCTGGCGATGGTCGATGCGCTCAACAAGCGGGATGACATCGATGGCATTCTGATCCAGTTGCCGCTGCCAGATCATGTGGACACCAATCTCCTGCTCGACGCTGTGCTGCCGGAGAAGGACGTCGACGGTTTCCATCCCATCAACGCTGGACGTTTGCTCAGTGGCGCTGCGCCGAACGAGGTGCTTGCGCCATGCACACCTGCAGGCATCATCGAGATCCTCAGGCGCAGCGACATTCCGATGTCAGGTCAGCGCGCGGTCGTGATCGGGCGGTCGAACATCGTCGGCAAGCCGGTTGCGTCGATGCTCATCAACGAGAGTGCGACGGTGACGATCTGTCACTCGCGAACGCGCGATCTCGCGGCAATCACACGCGAGGCTGACATTCTGGTGGCTGCGATCGGACGACCTGGTTTCGTGACGCCTGAGATGGTTCGTCAGGGCGCGACGATCATCGATGTAGGCATCAATCGAATCAATACGGAAGCTGAGGTTGAGCGGTTCTTCCCAGGCAACGCGAAGCGTCGCGAGGGCTTCGAGAAGCGTGGTTCGACCATCGTTGGCGATGTCGATCCAGCGGCGTTTGCCATCTCTGGAGCGTTTACGCCTGTTCCAGGCGGCGTTGGCGCACTGACCATCGCGATGCTGATGTCCAATACAGTGAAGGCTGCGAAGCTGCGGCGCAAGAGCTAACAGCGATGCTGCGCGTTGGGCTTACGGGCGATCTTGGGAGCGGCAAGTCGACCGTTGCGGCGATGCTTGCGGCTCGCGGAGCTGTTGTGCTCTCGTCCGACGAAGCTGCGCGCGAGATGATGCAACCTGGCGAAAGCATCTACAACGCGATCGTTGCGCAGTTCGGCAGCGAGGTTGTTGCTACGGATGGAACGCTGGATCGTCGCAAGCTCGCGCAGCTGGCGTTTGATCCAGCTTCGCCGCGCGTTGCGGAGCTGAACACGATCGTTCATCCAGCGGTGCTTGCAGAGCAGGCGAAGCAGGTTGCTGCATTTGCTGCGACTGACAAGATCGTTGTCGTTGAGTCTGCTCTGATCTTCTCTACTTACGGACAAACTGTTGCGCAGCGGTTCGATCGGATTGTTCTGGTTGTCGCTTCCGAGGCGCGAAAGATCTCGCGATTCGTTGCGAGGGTCCTGGCTGGGCGCATTCCGTCGGCCGAGGAGCGTACGGCGTTGGAGGCTGATGCGCGCAGGCGGCTGGCGCTGCAGGACACCGAGAGCCATGCAACGGAGTGCCTGGTGGTGCGCAACGATGGATCGCTCGGTGAGCTGGAAGCTCAGGTGGAGAGCGTCTGGCATGAGCTGACGGCAGGTACCCCTCCCCCCTCCTCAATTTCGAGGGAGTTTTGAATGGAATCAGTCATTTACGGGGGTATCCCGGGGTTAAGTGGCTGATTCGGTGCTGGTTGCGGGTATGATATTGCAAACAAAAGGGGATAGAGAGGCAGAGGGAGTAGAGCTCGCCTTCTTTGACCCCCTAAATTAAGTATAGAAGGCTGCGGCGGAGAACTATCAGTTATTTTGGATGGCTTATATGGCTTATTTTGTTGGGCTTGGCTGGTGTTGAGTGCCTCAGAGCGCTTGACACTGTGAAGTGAATAAGCCGTCAGAGGTTGCGCATTCGCCCGCCGGTGATGAGGCGCAGCAGGAAGGTGAGGATGACAGCTCCCAGGACGGCGACGACGACGGTGTAGAGAAACCCACCTGAGCCGCGGTAGCCGAGATGGACCATGAGGAAGCCTCCGAAGAGCGCCCCGATGATACCGACGACGATATCCATGATGGGGCCGAAGCCGGAGCCCTTCATGAGCTTTCCGGTAATGTAGCCAGCGATGAGCCCAATGAGAATCCAGATGATGAGGTTGTGCTGCGACTGGGCGCTATGGAGATTGAGGTCTTCGGGACGAACCATGGTGAGTCTCCTGACAGAGTGCTGTGCGTCATGGAGTCAGAGTGGGGCGACACTCAGAAGGTTGTGCGGTCAGTTCTCGACCGAAAGAGCTTCGCGCCCCACCTGTCCGCAGCCTTAAGATCTGCCGACAGGTGGGGAGCGAAGCCACGCTGCAAGTTAGTAGCCACGAGGCGGTGGGGGTGGGCCCTGGTGCAGGAACTGCTCGTATCCCTGGCGGAAGCCGCTGCGGTAGTCACCCCAAGCCGGGCCGGGGACGGGCGGGTTCCTGTAGCGGGGATGATGCGCGAAGCTCGGCGGACGGCCGTTGGCCACGTCGTTGCGTGCGGCCTCAAAGCCATCGTGGACGCCCTGGTCGTGGATCTGCACGCCCGGAGGCGGTGGCCCATAGACAGGTTGCGGATGCGAACACCCTGCCATCAACGCAGCGGCCGATAACAGGGATATAGCTAAAAGCTTTCTCATAACACTCTCCTTCAGGATGCGTAGTTGCAACCCGTTCGAGAGCATAAACACATGTGGCGGGGAAAGTTGTGGGTGCGGATGACGCGAACCTAGTTGGCGGTGCTTTAGACCCGGGCCATCTGCCTATAACCAAGTGAGAGAAAACGGACTATGAGCCTGTAACAAGGCCCTTGTTCCGCTAAGAGGGGCGTAAGGGTGCGTGATTATTGCTGATCGTATGAGTCAGCCTAGCCTTGCCAAAATCCCCATGCTTGATGAACTCTGGCACATACCGTTGGACCCAGTTCGAGATCATCGTATGGGCGATAGACAGCCCATACGATGATCCTCTCGACCAGATCACTGCAGCCCAGCTTGCAGCATTCAACACCGCAAGAGGCTTGTGACCGATGCTCTGGTTATGCGCACTTCTATCTGTGCCACAGATTAGGAGACAGTGATATTGCCGTTCAAGCCGTTGGGAAAGAAGCCGCCCTTTGAGACGCCTGTCTGACCCGCCGCACCGTAGACGATCTGGAGAATCTGCGATGTGCTGCGCGTGAAGGCAAGAGCCTGTGGCACGGTGGCCGTCGCATTGGCCACGCCGGAGGTAGCAAAGAAGCCGCCTGCAGCCGTAGGACCCTGCGTCGCCAGAATGCTCGCTCCCGGATCGGAGGTAGGGACATCCAGAGAATCCGCCGCAGCAAACGGGGCTCCCTGCTGGATAGCGAGCAGACGCAGAGCTCCTGCCTGGAAGCCCTCGACAGCCAGGATCTGGGTGGCATAGGCGAGATTGGTCGCGGTCAGCAAGGACGTAGCCCCTGCATAGGCGGTCGTTCCAACGTCTTCAAACTGGCGAGCGATCGTGAGAATATTCGCCGACGTGACGGCGCCCGCAGCGGATAGATTCAATGCCGGCCGGGTCACGTGACCGCTACCGATCAGACTTTGAAGATCCATCACATGGGACATCTCATTGAAGAAGATCTCGTTGAAGATATCGGTAATCTGCTGATTTGCGAATGCGATCTTCCCGGTGGGTTGGCCGGTGATGGGACCGCTTCCAGCGATAAGAGAGGAAGGAAGATCGGTACCCTGGGTAGCAAACGAATAAAAGGTTGACTCGAGATACTCCAGGTTAAGAGCAAAGTTAAGAACATCTGTCTCTGAAGGGCCGGCTGCGCTAACCGTGTTGTTGGAATATGACCCGTTGCAGCCACTCAGAAGAGCGGCGCCTGTCGCTGCACCTGCAAGACCAAGACCCACCATAAACTTTCTGCGGCCGATGGTGCGTTGTTCCCGGAGTGCCTTTGCTTCTTCTACGGTAATCGATTCAAGTGCATTCTTTTGCTCATTGCTAAACATCTGGAAGTCTCCTAGCGGTGAAACAGCTATGGAGATAACACGCAATTCTGCGTTCTATTCCTGAGTGGTCGTCCGAAGACCTAGTTCCGGCGATGCCAGGACGGCACAACCTGATGTGAAGGCCGCGTCCCAGCACTCCGTGCCAGGGTTCTACTTCTATCGACTGCTGCTAGTTGATGGAGATGCCGCCGTTGGTGGTCTCGAAGCTGATGGTGGCGCCACCGGAGCCGAGTTTGGTGTCGATGGAACGGCGATGGACTCCAGACTGGTCGGCGCCGGCGAGGCTGACGGAGGTGCCTCCGTTGGTGGTGTCGGCGACGAGATGCGCGGAGTAATTGGCGGGGGCGGAGACGTTGATGCCGCCATTGGTGGTGCTGGCAGAGAGGCCGGAGCCTTGCCAGCCGGGGCCGTCGAGCTTGGCGTCGATGCCGCCGTTGGTGGTGGAGAGATGGACGTCGCCAGCGAGGTGGTCGAAGCGGACGCTGCCGTTGGTGGTTTCGCCGCGGATAGAGCCGTTGAGTGCGGCCAGCGAGAGGCTGCCGTTCAGGGTGTGGAGGTCAGCTGCGAGGCGGTGAGGGACGCGAAGTATAAAGCTGACGCCCCAGTTGCGGTTGCCGTAGGTTTTGGGGCCGTGGGCTTCGACGGTGCCGCCGGTGCTGACGGTGATCTCATGGAGGATGGAGGCGGCGTCGGATTGGCTGCCGGCACGGGCGGAGACTCGGGCTTCAAGGTAGATGTCGTTGCGATCTTCGCCGTACACCTCGATGCTGCCGTTCTGACCGTCGACGTTGAGGTGTCCGTTGACGAGGGGGAAGGTGGTGGAGCGGACTTCGCAGGCCTGCTCGCCACCGAACATGCGGGCGAAGAAGCTGTGGTCGCCGCTATCTTCACCGCAGGGGTGGGTGGCGAAGGACTGGGCTTCAAGGTTAGCTGCGGCGCAAAACGTGGCAGCCGCGCACAAGGCGGCGCTGGCGATGAGGGTGTTCAGGCGCATGAGGTCTCCTTCGATTGCGACGTCGAGAGGAGATACGTGCGGGGTGAGGTTATGGTTCCGTCGATTTGGCCTTACCCCACCCATGTGCAACGAACGCGCATGAATGGGGCGTCCAGAATTGGTGGGCTGGACAGGCTTGTGACGACTACTCGGCGGGGCCAAATACCAGAACAGGTCGGCCGAAGAGCGGGAGCCTTGCAGGCCTCTCCACCACTGGACCGTATTTAAACTTCTCTTTTAGGTTCATGGCGGGTTCTTCAATCAGCTTGTAGGTCACCCACGCGAGCCCCGTTGTGAGGCCAAGTGCCAACAAGGTGGAGAGAAAACGAGCGGCATGATGAGGCATATAGTGGCCGAGCGCGGGCGAGACATCATCGAGGAAGAATGAGTAATAGAGAATGTGGAAGATGTAGAGGCCGTAACTGAGCTTGCCAAAACTGCAGATGGCAGGTCCGCTGCACGCTTTGGCCACTATATTTTCCGGCGTGAGTGCAAGGATCACGAAACCCATGCCGATCAGGTTCATCGCAGGGATGCAGAATGCGATGCCAATGTAGGTGTCTGGATAGGTGCTGCCCACAACGAGAGTGACGGCGAGCATGCACATAAGCAGCAAAGGAATGCCGAATTTTGCAGCGCGAATGAACCAAGCCCAATGCGTGCGGCGCTCGTAATGAATGGCCAAAACTGCGCCGAGAATGATTCCATCCATGCGGGTAGGCGTGATGTAGTAACCACGACTCATGGAGATGTGCCACAGAGGCCACGCTAAGCGGAAGATGGTGCATGAAGCGATCAGAGCGTAGCTGAAGTTCAAGATAGATTTTTCTGTGCGAAGAAACCGGATGGCAACCGGCCAAAGGAGATAGAACTGCTCCTCCACGGCGAGCGACCAGAAGTGGTTGAGCTGGATCTTATTGCTGATCGTAAGTTGACAGAAATTCTGCAGATACACGAGATAGAGCAGATGGCGGAAGCGGAGGTCCCAGTGTGCGGCAATGGCAATCGCGGTAACGATTGCCACGACGACATAGTAGAGCGGAAGCACGCGAACGGCACGCCTGAAGTAGAAGACACGGAAATAGCCCTCTCGTTCACGAGTGGCCAGTAGAACGCGGGTGATGAGAAAGCCGGAGAGAGCGAAAAAGATTGGGACCAAAAACCAGCCCAAGTTGAATGCCAGATAACTGGGATATGCCCTCAGGAATGAGGGCCGCTTGATCACAGAGTTGTAGTGGAGGAAGAATACGGCGAGGAAGGCATACCCTCGAATGCCTTCGAGGGAAGAAAAGAAGTTGGGCTTCTTGATATCCATGGGGGTCTCCGAATTGCTCAGTGTGGCGAGTTCGTATTCGGCAGATTTTGGGAGTGGTGCAGGTCGTTCAAAAAACAACCGCTAGCAAGGAGTATTCGTGGATACACCTCTTCCCTTGTCCGCACTTCGGAGCAATGTCTATAGAGGGCAACCTCGTTCCACCCGACAAGGATTTCTAGCAAGGTAGGATGCCGAGCTCGCGTGGAGGGACTGTGTAATGAAGATGGTAATGCTGGGAGTCATCCCAAAATGGGAAGTGCCAGGCAGGGAGAGGCGATGCGGAGCAGCAGCTCCGGGGACTGGAGGCGCTGACGTCGAGGCAGGGGTGCTGATGCGGATGCTCGTTCTCGCCGCGTGTACGTCCAGTGAGATTCGATCTCCACGCACTCAACTTCTCCAGTCAGTTAGTGACGGTAGCTGCTCCACTGCCAGTCCTCGGGCTTTTCGACAAGGCCGCGCACGACGGGGTTGCGATGGATGTAGCGCAGCTTCTCTCGCTGCTTGCCGGTGGTGAGGACGCTGAAGTCGTAGTAGCGAACCTGCCAGAATTGCTTGCGGTCGCCCTTGAGATGCTTGGAGGTTTCGGCCTTGAGGACGTTCAACGTGGCGCTGAGGGTGTGCCGTTTCGGTTCGCTGAGGAGAAGATGCACGTGGTTCGGCATCAGCACGTAGCCGAAGAGATAGAACTGGTGCCTGACCTGGAGTTTATCGAGCTCTTCTTCGAAGACGATGCGGGAAGAATCGCTGTCGAGGTACGGGAGCCGCCGGTAACAACCTGAAGGTGATGAAGTGGTAGCTTCCTCCGGTTTGAAACCGCTTCAGATTGCTCGGCATGAAGGTATCTTAGCTGGGTTCCGGGTGGTGGTTCTGTCAGCTTACTTCCCACCCATCCGCCAAAAGCCGCGTATGGATGGGGCACCCATACATTTGGGGCTGCTTGTGCGTGGGCCACCCGCCGGTATTGGGAGAGGATACGTGCGGGCTAAGGGTGCAGTTCCCTGCTTTGTGCAATTGGAGCGGGAGTGTGGTGGGGATACCCCTCCCCCCTCCCTTTTTTCGCGGACGGCTTGAATGGAATCAGCCACTTACCGGGGTATCCCGGGGGTAAGTGATGATTCTAATGCGGTTGTGGGTATGATTTTGCAAATAAAGGGGATAGGGGACAGACAGTAGTGGGTAGACAGTAGTGGAGAGTGAAGTGCCTGGAGCGTCTCCTGAGTTAAGTATAGCTAGTGGGGACGGAGAAAGTGCTTTTAGTTTTTGGGGCGTTAGGGGTTTGTTTTGTGGGAGTTGCGTGGCGTGGGGAGTGGTCGTGGGGTTGACAGCGGTGTCGCGGGGCACGCAGAACGGGTGTAGGGGGCCATCCGTCATACTGATTGAATAGAACTTATCAGTGGATGATAAGATAGGATGGTGGAGAAAGACCCCAGTCTCAACAACCTGCTTCTGCTCGATGGGGAGCGGTTCATTTTGGAGGACGGCTTCTGGGTGAAGTTCGAGGGCCGGCGCACTCCGCCGACGGCGGAAAGGCCTCATGGGCTGGACTATTCGTTGACACTGCATGATCGTGACGGTGAACGGCTATTGGGGTTCGACAACGCCCATGCGATCCGCGAGGGCTCTGGTCCTGGCGCCCAGACGCGCATTGAGTACGACCACAAGCACAAGGGCGAGCGTGTCCGTTTTTACGATTATCAGGATGCCGTTACGCTGCTGACTGACTTCTGGACTGAGGTCGATCTGATTTTGAAGGAGCGAGGAGCCAAGCCATGAAGACGCTGAAGATTGGGATTCTGCCGAGGGACAAATACAAGGCGCGGACGCTGGCCATTGCGAAAGGCGAATACGTGCCTGCGAAGGACGAGCCGAAGGTCTGGTTTGAGTCGGTGCGGTCGATGTCACAGGTGCTGTCGGAGGAGAACCGGGCTTTGCTGAAGCTCATCCTGGAGACGCATCCGCAGTCGATGGTAGAGCTGGCCGAGCGGTCGGGCCGTGCGCCGTCGAACCTGTCGCGCACGCTGCGAACGATGGAGCGCTATGGGTTGCTCCACTTCGAGCAGGGAGCAAACCGGCAGCTTGCGCCGCGGGTCGACTACTCCGGTGTGGCGTTTGAGATGTCGTTTTCGTAGAGACGTGGCACACCCGGCATCGCTCCCGCTCATGACGATGAGACTGTCATGAACGGGGCACCCATGGTTGGGCCGCCCGCCAGATACGGCTGGGCGTTGGTCAGAGGATAGCGCCGTCGGTGATGAGCAGGACGTAGAGGGTGGGCGGGTTCACGGTGGTGTCGTAGCAGTATATGGATGGGGCGTAAGGGCACATCTTACCCGAGATGGAGCGTTTTGGATGAGGGTTCGGGGAGAGAGTAAAGTTGTGGGGTTTGGAATCTGGAGGATGTGCGAATGCGGAAGTGGGTGTTGGTGGTGATGATGGCTGTGATGGTTTTGCCTGCGGTTGCGGCGAAGCGGGCGGAATCGAAGGGATCGGATGCGAAGGGGTTTGATAAGACGGCGGATGCGGCGCTGGCGGCGATGAGGGCCAAGGCGGACGGCATGGGCATTGGGGGAGTTGCTGTGGTGACTTATTTTGAGGGAGAGACGATTCAGTCGTGGAGCTCGAAGATGGTGGTGGTGGGACGGTATAAAGACGCTCCGACAGCTACGGATAAGGGGAACAATCTGCTGGGGATTGCGTATGCGAAGGCGGCCGAGATGGCCGACACGCTGAAGGACAGCGGCAGCGGGGTGCGGCCTCCGATGACCGGAGAGTTTGGGTGGCAAGGAGGTGTGATCGGGCGGGGCAAGGGCGGCTACTGGATCGTTGCGTTCAGTGGGGGAAAGTCCGAGGACGATGCGGCGATCTCCCGGGTGGGATTGGCCAAGGCGACGGGTGGGGATCGGGGGCGGTGACGCTGAAGCAGCACCTTCTGGGGATTAGAGGTTGCCTTTAGGGAAGGGTTGGTCGGCTCAATTGGGTTGCAGCAGGTATTTGGGTGTTGGCTTCCGTTGCATATTGCGAACCCACATCTCGAAATCGAGATGTGGGACAACCAATGCTCGGGTTAGGTCAGATGTGGGCCGCCCACCCGTCCCACTTGAGACGGAACTTGAAGTTTTTGTAGGGGGCGAGACGGGATTGATTGACGACGAACTGTGTCATGCGGGGATTGTAGACCTGCTCGGGCGTGGCTAGCATCGCTCCCGCTCATGCCGATGAGACTGTCATTAGCGGGGCACCCATGATTCAGCCACCCCCTTCACTGGCATTTTTCGACAAGTTTGTCTAAAGCTTCTTCTTTGTTGAGACCGTAGTCCTCGACATAAACCTTTGTGGTCTTGTCATCATCATCTGCATAGATAAAGTTTTTTAGCCCATAGCTGTTGACATTGCCGATCATTACATCACCCTTGTCAGGGTCGTGGCCACCGTACCACTCCAGAACAGCGTAATCCTGCCGAGTCTGCACCATAAAGTAGTCGCAACCGCTAATTCGTCGAATGACTACACAGGATATTGCTGTGGCAGCATTCACCGGCATCGGAATTGCCGCGATCATCGCTGCCACGGCAGCAAGGGACGTTATTAGGCAGGAAAGTTTCATGCCGGCCTCTACTCCCTGTAGGCAAAGTGGAATACATCAGCACCTAGATGGATGTCGACGTTGAACGGTCGTTTCTTTGCTTTCGACTGAGAGAACGTAGCCAGAATCGTACGGCTCTGCCCAGGTCCGAGTGGCGTGTCTACAGGGGTTTGTACGTGAGATGCTATGAAACTTGAGAAAGCGGCAAGATTTCGCTGTTCTTTCTTGAATCGATGAGCGGCGATTGCGTTGCCTATAGCGTTCCCGAAGTTGGCCCCGGCTTGACCCGAGTAGTCGGCGCTTGTTGTTGCCGTACCGTTCACTTGGGTCTGATTACCGTAAGTAGTCGCCGTAGCGTTGATCGTCGTGTTGTAGGTCGGAGGCACATAGGGCGGAGGAGTTGAGACAAAGCGTTCACCGGCTAACATTGCGAACTCCCTAGCTTCTACGAGCGAATCGGTCCGATAGACGGTATAGCCCGGTTTTTCTAATTGGAGAAACTCGTAGGGAATCGGCAGTGCTACATCTGAAGCGTTCTTGATTGTGACTTCGACGTAGTAGTACTCCGTGCCCCGATAAACTATGCAGCTTACGTCGACTTTATTCTTCGACAAAGTTGGGTAATCCACGTCATCGAGCTTGTGAAACTGATAGGCGCTGGGGTCAGAGACTTTGATGACCGGTCGGTCGAATCGACTTTCCGCTCCAGCACACTGAGCTACTGATAACAGGCAGCAGATAAACAACAGCCTTTTCATGGACAATCTCCGAAGCCGCTTTGGGTGTTCCGAAGAGCCTAACCTGTCTAGACCAGTCTCGACAACCACTTTCTTGGCGTGAGGCCCGCGAGATTTCCAGAGTGGAACTTGGTTTCCGTGTCCTACCCATGCCGCGGGAGCGAGGGCATGAATATGGCATCGGCGTAGTCGTTGTCGAGGTATGGAAGAGGGCGGTAACAGCTAAACGTGATGAAGTGATAGCTTCCATGGGGATTGATATCCCTTCAGACCGTTCGCATGAGGACGTCGTAAACCTTGAGTACCCTCTACCCCAAGATGGGTTGCCCACCCGCCCAGATGTGAGCCACTCGCCACCT
Organism: Acidobacteriaceae bacterium; assembly: GCA_903970395.1. Taxonomy (GTDB): domain Bacteria; phylum Acidobacteriota; class Terriglobia; order Terriglobales; family Acidobacteriaceae; genus Granulicella. The sequence continues at coordinate 21,309 of CAJCIM010000046.1, read as the reverse complement.
AGCGACGCTATTCAGGATAAAGCTCTCTAAAAAGATGCCGCACACCATTCTCGGTCTGCTCCGACTCGAGAATTCCGGCTTGTATTTTCTTGAGCATTTCTGCACTACATGGTTCACGAACTAGCTTCGGTAACTTTGCGAGGCGCGCTTCAATTTCACTAACTTTCTGCACTTTCGCGAAGTTATAGGCAATAAAGGAATCATGTGTGATTCGAGGATGATCGTCAGCTTTCAAGATGACGGTCTTGTCTGCATAACGGTACAGTGTGCTCACACTGACAACTATCACCACCCCGTCCGGTGCCGTATCAGATGCCACTATATGAAGGTGGTAATCCTCCAGAGCATCGTCGCCATCGAGATACGTATATCCGCATGGGAGCATCTTGGCTAAGCTCCCACGGACACGCGGGAACTTGCCAAGGAACGGAGTTCGTTTTCCGCTATTTCAGCTTCATCACTATCTAATTCCGTGCTGAGAACTTCAAAAAGGCTTATCGGAATACGGCCATTTCCGGCGGGCTTCTTCCATTCAGGGGCAACATCACCCTTGTGAAGTATCTCTACAAGATCCCAGCGATTGTAATGTCCAAACCTGTCGTAGATCTCCGCCAGAAGTTTTTCTTCGGCTGGCGAAAGACGGTCGTTAGGTATTTCATCCTTCAACAATCGGACTTCCCATTCACCCAATGGCGGTGAAATGAAATGTGACCACGGCCCGCTTGAGTCAACTTGGGATGGATCGGTGATGAGATTGAGCACCGTCGACAGCACAGGACCATGCTTCATCGAATACCAGCGATCCATCGTAATGGGTTTACCAAATCGCAAAAGAGATGTTCTATCTGCCAAATAAAGCAGCTTAATGAGCTTCATATAGCTCATTTGACCACCACGCATCTTTAGGAACATCGCAGCAGCTTGAGTCGTTTTTCCTTCGTCGAATCTCAGCTCCATAGCGCCTCCTAACCCGGCTTACTTTCGCTCTTCATTCGCTTTACGTATTTTAGCACTCTCTAGAGCCTATTTGGAAAGAACCTTTATCGACGGATCAAACCCTATTCGACCGTCACGCTCTTCGCCAGATTCCTCGGCTGGTCGACGTCGCAGCCTCGTCTTACAGCAATGTGATACGCCAACAGTTGCAGCGGGACGACTTCCAGGATAGGCAGCAGGAGTTCGTGCGACTGGGGGATGTAGATGGTGTGCTCGACCAGCTGCCCGATGTGGGTGTCGCCTTCGATGGCGATGGCGATGACGCGGCCGGAGCGGGCGGTTACTTCCTGGATGTTGGAGAGGGTTTTTTCGTACTTGAGGACGGAGCTGGGGTCGTTGGGGTCCTGGGTGGCGATGCAGACGACGGGGAGCGTTTCGTCGATGAGGGCGTTGGGGCCGTGCTTCATCTCGCCGGCGGGGTAGCCTTCGGCGTGGATGTAGGAGATCTCCTTGAGCTTGAGGGCGCCTTCAAGCGCGATGGGGTAGTGGATGCCGCGGCCGAGGAAGAGGAAGTCGCGTGCGGTGGAGAAGGATTTGGCCAGCTCCGCGCACTGGTCGTCGACGGTGCGGAGGATCTCTTCGATCTTGCCGGGGATTTTTGCGAGCTCGCCGACGAGGTAGAGTGATGTTTCAAACGTGACGGTGCCGCGCACCTGCGCGAGATACAGCGCCAGTGTGAACAGCGCGGTGAGCTGGGCTGTAAAGGCTTTGGTGCTGGCGACGCCGATCTCCGGGCCGGCGTTGGTGGTGATGACTCCGGCGGCGAGGCGGGTGACGGCGGAGCCGACGACGTTGCAGATGGCGAGCGTTTTGGAGCCTTTGGCGATAAGCTCGTGCTGCGCGGCGATGGTGTCGGCGGTTTCGCCGGACTGGGTGATGAGCAGGCCGAGCTCGGATGGGTTTGGGATGGGGTCGCGGTAGCGGTACTCGCTGGCGTAGTCGACGTCGACGGGGAGGCGCGCGAGGCGCTCAATCATGAACTTGCCGGCGAGCCCGGCGTGCCAACTGGTGCCGCAGGCGGCGATGGTGATGCCGGTGGCGGCTTTGAACTCTTCGGGCGTGATCTTCATGTCGGGCAGGAAGACGCGGCCGGAGTCGAGCGAGACGCGGCCGAGCGTGGTGTCGCGGACGGCGCGCGGCTGCTCGTTGATTTCTTTGAGCATGAAGTGCTTGTAGCCGGCTTTTTCGGCCTGGATGGGGTCCCAGGTGATGCGCTGCGGCTGCATGGTTTTGGGCTTGCCGTCGAAGTCGGTGAGCGTGACGCCAGAGGTGGTGAGGGTGGCGACCTCGTGGTCGTTGAGGAAGTAGATGTTGCGGGTGTGGTGGAGAATGCCGGGGACGTCGGAGGCGAGGAAGAACTCGCCTTCGCCGAGACCTAGGACTATCGGCGGTCCCATGCGAGCTGCGACCATCTTGTCGGGCTCGTTGGCGGAGAGCACGCCGATGGCGAAGGCTCCGGTGAGGCGCTTGACGGCGCGGCGCACGGCTTCTTCGAGGGGCAGCGATGCTGGCGCGGTAACGACGGCCTCGGCGGAGTCGAAGTCGGTGGTCGAACCCACCTTAGCCGACGATGAGGCCATCGGCGAAGATGGGGCACCCAATGCTGCGGCGAGTTCTAATTCGTCCTGAATGACGTGCGCGATGATCTCGGTGTCGGTCTCCGAGGAGAACTTGTGGCCCTTGGCGATGAGCGCGTTCTTCAGCGTGAGGTAGTTCTCCACGATGCCGTTGTGCACGACGACGAGTGTGCCTGTACCGTCGCGGTGCGGGTGCGCGTTCTCTTCCGTGGGGCGGCCGTGCGTGGCCCAGCGTGTGTGGCCGATGCCGTAGGTGCCGTGCACCGGGTCTTTGGCGAGGATCTCGGCGAGGTTGCGGAGCTTGCCGGGGGCGCGGCGCAGCTGTAGAGGCTCGCCGCCACCGGCGACGGCGATGCCTGCGGAGTCATAACCGCGATACTCCAGGCGGGCAAGGCCTTCCATAATGACGGGGACGCAGGCCTTAGGCCCAATGTAACCAACGATTCCACACATAGTGAACAGTGTAGATGCACATCTTGAGCACGACTGTGGCGAATCTCACAGAGGGCGGACAGGGCGGTCGTAGCTTTTCCCAGATGAGGCCGTCTCATAAACACCTCTGTCGGCAGTGGCGTCTATTACAGTGCGAATATCAGTAAGACAGCTAGGCAATTCTGTTTGACAAGTGTCGCCTTTGGAGACGATAATCTCCAACCGTGCCGAACTCTTAACAACTTCGGCGACCGAAGGGGCCGTAACGCAGAAAACTGCGTGCCTAAGCCTTCCAGACAAGTGTAGCGAAGAGACACCGTAAACCGGTGCATAAACCGCTGCACGCTTAAACCCTCATCCCGGTCGAACGACACGCCGGTTTGTACTACAACAGGAGCAGCCAGAGATGCGAATCTCTCTACGATCGGCTTGGGCAACGTGTACGTTGACCCTGGCACTCTTTCTCTCAATCGGTCTAATACCACCCACAGCCAGCGCACAGGAGTTCCGCGGAACCATTAGCGGCGCAGTTGCGGATCCCACGGGCGCTGTGGTGCCCGGAGCGACCGTAACGGTGCGCGAGACCAGTACCGGCACCGTCAACAAGACCACCAGCGACAGCGCAGGCCAGTATGTGGTGCCGTTCCTGCTGCCGGGCACGTATTCGATCTCTGTGACGGCCAGCGGATTCGAGCAGACTGTGCGCAACGGCATTACTCTGGAGAGCCAGGCCCACCCTATCGTCAACATGACGCTGCAGGTGGGAGAAACGGACCAGACCGTGACGGTCAATGCAGAGGCTTCGCTTGTCGACCAGGCAAACGCATCGGTCGGACAGGTCATTACGACAGAGTCGGTCGCGAACCTGCCACTGAATGGCCGCACCCCGACGACACTGACGGAGCTTTCAGAGGGCGTGATCACCACGGCTGCGCCACAGATCGTGCACCCGTTCGACAACAACGCCGGCAACTCGTGGTCGATGGGTGGCACACCGAACCAGGTGAGCGAGGTTCTGCTCGATGGCTCGCCCGACCTGACGCTGTTGGGCGCGCTGGCCTATGCACCGACGCAGGATTCGGTGCAGGAGGTCTCGATTCGTCCGTTCGATACGGACGCTAGCTTTGGACACACGATCGGTGGCGTCATCAACCAGATCACCAAGGGCGGAACGAACGCCTTCCACGGCAGCGTGTATGAGTTCTCGCAGGTCTCCGCGCTGGACTCGGACCTTTATTTCAACGACCGTGCGAACCCTGTTATTCCCACGCCTGTGGCGCACTTCAACCAGTACGGCCTTACGGTCGGCGGCCCGGTGATTCTGCCGAAGCTTTATAACGGCAAGGACAAGCTTTTCTTCTTCTTCGCCTTCGAGCGTCTGAAGGACTCCACGCCGAACACACAGGCTCTCACAGTGCCTACGCAGGCCGAGCGCAACGGCGACTTCTCGCAGACTCTCGCTGCAGGCTGCCCAAACGGCTTCGCGAACAACCCTGCGACCGCTACCGCCATGTGTAATCCCGACAGCAGCAACAGCAAGGTGCACGCCGACCCCAACCAGATCTACAACCCCTTCACCGCCAGCCTGAACAGCTCGGGCCAGGTGGTCCGTCAGGCGATTCTCAACAACCAGCTCACCTCCGTCGCTGCAATCAATCCGGTTGCGGCGGCGTACCTGAAGCTCTATCCATTGCCCAACAACACCACCGGCGTCGCCGCCACTGGCCAGAACAATTACATCAGCGGTGCGCCAAGCATCGACAACTACAACAACGAGTTTGGGCGCCTCGACTACAACGTGAGCGCTCGCGACCACATCTTTGGCGACTTCCGTCACAACTACCGCACGCAATTGAAGAACGACTTCTTCGGCAATGGAGCAACCGGCACAACGCTGCTGCGTGAGAACTTCGGGCTGACGCTCGACAACGTATTCACACTGAACTCTTCGACGATCTTCGATACGCGTGTGAACTGGACGTTCTTCAACGAGGTGCATGGTACTCCGGCGGAGCAGTACAGCGCCGCCAGCGTGGGCCTGCCTGCCACAATCGATGCCGCCTCTCAGGAGAAGCAGCTTCCAGCTATACAATTCACCACCTCGACCTCGGTGGCCAGCGTCGGCACCAATACAACGTCATATGCTTCGCTGGGTGACAACACGTCGTCGTTCGACCCCACGACGAGCTACCAGATCTTCACGGACATGGTGAAGGTCATCGGTCGTCAAACGCTGAAGATCGGCTTTGACGGACGTCAGTACCGTCTGAGCGTGAAGAACTTCGGCAACACGGAAGGCGCTTTCAACTTCGGCAACCAGTTCGTGGGCACCTCCGGTTCGTCGCCGACCTTCGGCGGAGATCTCGCCAGCTTCTACCTGGGTCTGCCTACTGCAGGTCAGACCGATAACAACACCCGCGCCGACTACCACAGCTACTACATCGGCACCTTCCTGCAGGATGACTGGCGCGTGAACGATCGCCTGACCTTGAACCTCGGCATTCGTTATGACGTCGACACACCGTATCGCGAGAAGTTCGGCCGCACGGTAAACGGCTTCAACACGACGGCGACAAACTCGGCGTCAGCCGCTGCGGCTGCTGCCTTTACGTCGCAGACCAAGACGAACGGTGGCGTAACCGCAACGGTGGCAAACATCAACACACTTGGCGGCCTGACCTTCCCGAGCTCTGGGGGCGCAGCCTACTCAAACAACAGTGGCTTCGTCAGCCCTCGCATCGGCTTCTCGCTTTCGGTTGATCCGAAGACGGTGGTGCGCGGCGGCTTCGGCATCTTCGTTCAGTCGGAGACGCTCGCCAGCCTGAACGCGCAAGGCACCTACTCCTCCAACGCGCTCAACAATCAAGAAGGCTTCAGCGCAACCACGCCGTATGTAGCCGCAACCGCCAGCAACTTCCTTACGCCAGCTAACAACCTAAGCAACCCATTCCCAAGCGGTTATCAACAAGCCGTGGGTTCGTCACTGGGTGCGAGCACCTTCCTCGGCCAGGCCATCAGCTTCCTTGCACCGTACGAGCACGATCCGTACTCAGAGCGCTGGAACCTCGGCATACAGCGCTCGCTCACCAGCAGCACACTGTTCGAGGCAATGTTCGTTGGTAACCACGCGCTGCACCTGCCGCTTGCCACGCAAAACCTGAACGCCACGAAGCTGCAGTACCTAAGCACGAACCCCTACGCCAACATTGGCCTGGGGCTCGACTATGGTGCGTCCGTAGCGAATCCGTTCGCTGGTCAGTTGCCGGGCAACGCCTCACTGAACGCCAGCACGACGACGCTCGGCAACCTGGTCGTTCCCTTCCCCCAGTTTGGAGCGGCGGCGGTGACCGAACAGAACCAGACCATCGGTCAGTCCTACTTCAATAGCGCGATTGTTCACATTGAACAGCGCGCGAAGCATGGTCTGACGCTGACAGCCAACTACAGCTTCAGCAAGCTGATCGAGGCGGACACCCTGCTGAACGACGAGGACACGACGACCACGCGCCGCATCTCTCCGTTCGACCATACTCACCACTTCACCGTGGGCGGCACGTACGAGCTGCCCTTCGGCAAGGGCAAACAGTTCAGCTTCGGCGGTAGCCGCCTGATGGATGAGTTGCTGGGTGGCTTCGTGATCAACAGCATCTACCAGTACCAGAGCGGACCGCCGGTGGAGTTCTCCGCCGACATCCCGCTACAGCCTGGTGTAACGTTGCGGCAGATCTCGAACCAGACACGCAACTCATCGCCTGTCCCCTCATCTAGCAGCCAAACTGGCACGCCTGCTCTAAGCGTTGCGGACTTTGTCACAGGCAACGTCAAGGCCTGCCCAACCACCGGCACTTGCGACGGCTCGCAGTTCATCAACGGACAGTACACCTTCCACTACCGCACACTGCCGCAGACGCTCTCGTGGGTTCGCGGCGATGGCTTCAACAACCTGGATGCGTCGATCCTGAAGAACTTCCACTTCACCGATTCGACCTACCTGCAGCTGCGCTTTGAGACCTTCAACACTCTGAACCACCCGGTGTTCTCAACACCGAACGTGTCGAGCGCGACGGCCAGCAACTTCGGCTACATCACGGCGGTAGCGGCGAACAGCCAGCCTCGCCAGGTGCAGCTGGGTGCGCGGATCGTCTTCTAAAACCATCCATCAACCACCAACAGCAAGGGCGCCGAGAGATCGGCGCCCTTGCTGTTGGTGCGTGTAACGATGACTATCGGCTACGGAAGATAGCCGCCGACGTATGCGGGAGAGTGTGGGTAAGCGATGGTTGCGTGGTCTCTGCGAGGGACGCCTGTCGCGAGCTTGCTGCTGGCGCGGTGAGAGCGTACTCCGCGTGGAAGCCCGGCAGGTTGAGCGCGAGGTCCTGCGAGAGGTCCTTGTTGATGACCGCGACGATAGTCGTGCCGTCGGCCCGCTTCGCGGCGTAGGCTGTAGCGTTCACGCTGCCGGGGTTGAAGTCGACCGGGACGATGCTGGCGCCAGCGAAGTGGCCGGCGAAGCGCATGCCGAAGGCGACCGGCTCCAGCAAGTACCTGTCGCCGATGTGCGCGACGGGCGTGTAGTACGGGTGCGGATGCGTGGTGGGATCGCCGTGCTCGGCAAGAACGATGTCATCGCCGGGAAGTTTGCCGCCGAGCGAGTTGGCGACCATCTGTCCGTCGCCGCCGTGCAGGTTCACACCCGCGTAGCCCAGAGAGGCGAGCAGCAGCAGATAGTCCGCCGACCACAGTGCTGCGGCGAAGACATCCGACACGCCGGGCTTGCCGCCGCGATAGCAGGTGTTTCCCTCGGTCATGCGGTAGTGCGTGTGCAGCTTGTCGGCTGATGCGCGCACGAGGGCGGCATCGCTGGGAACACGCGGATCGGACTTGAGGATGTGCTCGATGGTCATCTCCGGGTTCGAGGGCGGACCGCCTATGTAGTAGTGGTGCGAGACGGACGCGACGTGCTCGCGGATGGGGTTGTTCTGCAGGCGGTCGCCCACGGCGGAGATCCACTCGGCGTTGCTCGCGACGTCGGGAAGGCCGAACTTTGCATCAGGCACGCGCGCCAAGATCGCCTTGGCAAAGGTGAGCCACTCGTCGAGGAAGGGATCGGCGTTCCAAGGATGGCCGGTGAGCTTGGGGTCGCGGATGGTCGAGGCGAAGCGATCCGCTTCGTTGCCGACCTGGAAGTACTCCAGCTTGTTGCCGAGTGTCTTCGCGACGAAGGCAGCCTCATCCGCTGCAAGCTGCGGCGTGTTGGTGCCGAGGTTGATGCCGTAGAGGCACGTCCAGCCGGTAGCGTCGAGGAAGGCGCGCAGGTTGCGTACAGCCTCGGGCGTGACGCCGTAGTAGAGATCGGGCGGCGGGTCACCGAGCTTGTACTCACGCTTGGCGCGTGGCGGCGGCGTTGAGGTGGGTGTGGGCTTCCAGAAGCCGTAGTCGGAGGTGTTGCCGCCGAGGCGAAGGACGCCGTGCGGAGCGAGCTCGCGGAGCCGCGCGACGAGGCCGGTGTTTGCCGCGGTGAAGTAGTTGGGGTCGGAGAGTTGTTGCGTCTCGTACGAGAGGCCGATGAAGTTGGCAGGCACCATGGGGCCGCGCTTATCGGTGTGCAGGGTGAGCGTGGCGGGTGCCTGTGCAAGCGAACGCAGCTGCGGCAGCGTCGCCGTGGCAGCGGCGGAGAGCAGGAAGTGACGGCGGTTCATCATGCGCAGAAGGGTACGCTGTTGAAGGGATAAGTAGCAACCCGCAACAAATAGTGTGGTATTACCTCTCCGGGTCCCGGGCGGAACCCGGAGCTAGCTCCGCTGCATCACCTGGGCAGAGATGCGCTCCATCTCGATGTGCTGCGGTGAAGACTGCATCAGCACCAGAGAGCAGCCTGCGCCTTCGAAGTCCGCGAGGCGCTGTTTCACCTGCTCGGGTGTACCGATCATGCCGCTGTGCAGGCCGCGATTGGAGACGGAGTAGTCGCGGATGCTCAGCTTCTTTTCCAGTTGCGAGCCGGTGACCCACTGCTGAAAGTTCGCGTAGCCTGCGGGCGATTGTGAAGGATCAGGCTGCGCAGTGATGCGGTCCACTTCCCTGTTCGCTTCGGCTTCGCTGTCGCGCACGATGCAGTAGCCAGTGACGCCGAAGATCAGCGGCGCCAGATGCGGATGCTTTGCGCGGCGGGCCTTCATATCATCAACCTTGGCAGCGATGGTCTTCGGATCGTCGCCGTGCATCAGGTAGGCGTCGCATTTGGAGGCGATGAGGTTCTTCGCGGTCTCGCTCTCACCACCGGCGTAGAGCGTTGGCAGGCCGGAGAAACCCTGCAAACCCACCTTAGCCTGCGATGAGGCCGCAGGCGAAGATGGGGCACCCAGTTTTTCGATACCGGAGTAGGTACGTTGGGGCATCGGCTTGGGCGAGAGGATGTTGTCGTCGATGTTGTAGAAGCGGCCGCTATGCGAGGTATGCTGCTGCTTCCAGCAGCTCAGCAGCACGTCGAGCCACTCTTCCGTGCGGGCGTAGCGCTCATCGTGCTCGTCGAAGGGGATGCCGTACTTGACGGCCTCATCGCGCCACCAGCTGCTGACGACGTTGAGCGTGAGCCGGCCACCGCTGATGCGGTCGAGACACGCAGCCTGCTTCGCGAGCAGCGCCGGGTTGTGAAATGTCGGACGCACGGCAATCATCAGCTCAAGCTTCTTCGTCACGGCAGCGAGCGCGGCGGTGGTCGTCCACGCATCGAGCGAGTCGGCCTCGACGCCCTTGATGTCGTTGAGGTTCAGTTCCGCGATGAGAGTAAGGTCGTAGCCGAGAGACTCAGCCTGCTGGCAGAGGCCGCTCACGTACTCCCACGTGGCGGGCATCTGCTCGTTGTCGATGTTGCGAAGCCAGCCGCCGAAGACGGGTAGCCAAAAACCGTAGCGCATCTTCAATCAATCCTTTTGGAACATTCCCACGCTAATCCGCCGCGTTCGTCTTCGATGTAAACAGCGTCCGCGACAATTCGGCTCACACAGCCAACATCCCCGGGACTGATACGCAGACGGTCGAAACTTGACCATGTCCAACCGACTGTTCTTTCATCAGGCTTGAAAGGATTACTGCGATCACTCTTGGCTTCCCTAGCTATGCGATAACACCTGACGTGATGCCAGCTTCTGCTTCAAGCCAGTCCACCAACTTCGCAAACGGATCGAAGCCGATGACATTCGGCCCATCTGCGACGAAGTTGGAAAGCGCGTTGACGTCGTAGTAGTAGCGGGTGCCGTCGCGCGAGTCGGTGATGTACTCCACTCCGCCGATGTCGATGCCGGAGTGCTGCATCAGCAGTTCGACGTCGCGGATGGCGTCCGCCGGCGGCTGGTAGCCTTCGACGGTGATGCCGGTCTTCGGCGCGTCGATGGCGCAGGCGGCTCGGTTGAGGTCTGTCCCGTTTGTCGTACGGCAGATGTCCGCTGGGCACAGGTCGAAGGTCTCGCCGGTGATGTGCACCTTGATGGCGTAAAGGTACTTCCCGTTGAGCACTTCGACGCGAACGATATGAGCGTCCTGCGCGGGGATGAACTCCTGCACCAGCGCGGTCGAGTCGAGGCCGAACTGCAGCGCGTCCGGAGAGCCGGATTCAGCTTCAATCGCGTGGCGCAGCTGCGAGAGACCGTCGAAGCGTTTGACGCCTGCGCCCGAGCCGCCGATGTTCGGCTTGACGACGATGGGCCAGCGTAGACCTTCGGCTGCGGCAATAGCTTGCTCAGGCCGATGGATCACGCGAGCCTTCGGGTACGCGATGCCCAGCTTATCTGCCAATACAAGTTGGCCAGCCTTCGACAGCTCCGACGAGAACGCCTTGAAGCCGTTGAGGACTTTGACGCCGCGCGACTGCAGATGCTCCAGGAAGCCGAGCGTGTAGAAGATCTGGTCTCCGTGGCCACGGTTCCACGCGCTGGGGCTCATGCGGTTGAAGACCAGCGAGTACTTCTCCTCGGGGTGGTCCTCAGGCGAGTAGAAGTGCTCCGGCGCGTACAGCTTCACATAAGGCGTGCCGCGGCGGTCAAGCTCAGCGAAGAGTGGTTTGAACCAGTTCGGCTGCTCGTAGTAGATCGCGATGGGAAGAGATTGGCTCATCCCTCTAAGGATAATTCAGGAAGCGCGTCAGCTAACGCGCAGTCTCTTCAGTAGTTCTACGGGATGAATAGGCTTTGGAAGCAGCTCAAACTCGTGGCCGCGAGCGCGGACGCGCTCAAGAATTTCCAGCGTGGCGGACTGCCCGCTAAATAGGACGATGCGCGCCGTGGGGCAGTGGCCACGGATAGCGATAGCTGCCTCCACGCCATCGAGGTTGGGCATGGCCACATCGCTCAGCACGGTGTCCGGCTGCAACTCGCGAGCCGTCTCGATGGCCTCGCTCCCGCTGTAGGCGGCATGGGCTTGGAAGCCGTTGCGATTCAGTATCTGGACGATGGTGTCGGCGATCAGGGCTTCATCATCGACGACCAGCACACACTGCCCCAGGCTCTTGCAGCGATCGCTGTTGCCGTCTCCAGCTCCGGGCGTGGTCGTAGATTTGGGCAACTCGGCGTTGAGCAGATGTTCGTACATAGCGTACCTATCGTCTCGCAAAAAACCTGCTCCAGCACAAAGAACACGTGTAGATGACTCAACCCGGCCTGCGCGGATATGTTGCTGACCCGCCAGGCCATCAAGAACGCATCTTTCCTGGAGACCTTTCCAGAAGACAGAAGAGCTTCCCATAAACAACACGGTAGAGATAGCAAAGAGGTTGCAGGGAACGATTCGTCGAGGCCAGGCGTGATGTGCCTCTTGATCCTTTAGACGTAGTCTAGACCACTTCGCCTCAAGCGAAGGAAACATCTTTACCCGACAGAAGACGCTGCCGGTCTGACCTTATGCACCCATCGGTCTGAGCGGTAGAAAGACGCGGAAGACCGTTCCTGTGGGCTCATCCGTGCTGGTGCGAAAACGCACGCTACCACCTTGTTTTTCAACGATACCGCGCGTCACCCACAGCCCCAGGCCCGTGCCGACAGACTCCTTGGTAGTAACAAACGCAGTAAACAGCTGCTGCCGCACGGGAATCGGGATGCCTGCGCCATGGTCGGCGATGACCACCGCCACGCCCTCCACCGCGTGCTGGCAACGACGCCGTGCACGAATATGAATGGTGCTGTGCGACGACGCGTCGATTGCGTTCACCAGCAGGTTGGAGAAGACCTGGCGAATTTCTCCCTGCAAGCCGAAGAGCACAAGGTTCGGTTCGAGATCCACGGTGCAGGCAACGCTCTTGCTGCGCATCTTGCGCGTAAAGAGATCCACCGTATCGAGCAGCAGCTTGTTCAGGTCGATGCTCACCAGCCGGGTGGTATCGCGATAGAAGCCGAGCGTCTGCTGCGCCAACTGCGCAACCCGCGCCAACTCGGAGTCCGCGGTATCGAGCAGCTGCTGCACATGGGTCGGCATCTCACGGTCGGTGCGCGCCAGGTAGATCAGGTTGGTCACGGCCTCCAGCGGGTTGTTGATCTCATGCGCGATGGTGGCGGCGAGTCTGCCTGTCGCGGCGAGTTTTTCACTGTCGCGCAGCGTTTGCTCCTGCAGCTTGCGCGAGCTCACATCCTGCACCGTGCCCACCATGCCCGTCACTGCGCCGTCTGTTGCGAGAGTTGGCACACCACTGGAACATACCCACATAGTCCGTCCACCGGAGAGCTCGATGCGATACTCCGCGACATATGTTTTGCCCGTCTCCAGCGACTCCTGCAGAGTGTCGGACACCGTGGAGAGATGCTCCGCAGCCACAATGCGCTCGCGTAGCGCGGTGCGGGTGATCGATACGCCGCGAGCCACGCCGAACAGCTCAGCCGCACGATCATCGAGCTCCAGCAGATCGGTCTTGCGGTCCCAGCACCACGTGCCGAGCTGCGCTGCCTCCAATGCCTGACGCAGACGGTCCGCCGTCTCGCGTTGCAACGCGCGTGCATGGTCGGCGATAGCAATCTCGCGCGCCACGTTGCGGTTGAGACGAAAGTTCTCCATCGCCACCGCAGCCTGCGAGCCAACCGTTGCAACGAACTCCTCGCACTCTGGGCCGAAGCTGTTCGGCTTCTCGTGGCCGCAGACCAACACGCCCAGCAGCTCATCGTCGTGCGAACGCACTGGCGCTGCCAGGTAGCTGCGCATCGGGGGCAGACCACGAAACGGTATCTGCACCTCGCGCGCCACGATGCCCTGATCATCGAGCACCTGCACATCGGCCATGCGACGCAGGCCGCGTGTACGCGACGGCTTCTCGTCCTGAATCGACTGTTTGCTCAGGATCTCAGGCAGCTCAACGAGCGTGACGATCTTGCGCGCGGCTTCTGCATCCATGCCGGTGAACGCGCAGCGCTGATGGACCTCGCCGTCGTCGGCGTGCTCGTAGTAAAGAAACAGCCCAAACTGGCCGCCGCAGACGTGAACCGCACCCTCCAGCGTGCAATGCGCAATCTGGTCGAGCGAGCGTGCGGAGGCCAGACTGAGGCCAACCTCCAACAGCTGCCGCAGCGAATCTTCCTTCCCCGAAGGTTCGCCAAAGGGGCCAGCGCTGAACGATCCCGAAGATGAGGACACTGGCATCATCACGTCAATCTGTGTGATGCACGAGAGCGCCGTTCGGTAGTGTGGACTGAAGCAGATACGTTAACCGGCCGGCCACGAGTGGGCCATCGCCGCAGGCTCAGATTTTCTCCACAAAACAAAGTGTGGCTGTCTTTTAACCATGCAACACCGCCGCAGGCTTTTACTTGAAGAGATTGGCGGCACGCAACGCGGTAAGGTACACCCCCCACGCGGCGGGGATCAACACCACCAGCCACGCCAGCGCGATGCTGGCTGCAGAGCTCTTCTTCACTGTCGATGTCATCTCGTTCTCCTCCGTGCAATCGCGATACTGCATTAGTGAACAGCGACTTCCACTGGCTTCAGGTCTTCGTCTTTCAGCCAAAAGCGTTCGGATACCGGCCGCACCAGCAGGTTTGCGACAAACCCGACGGCCAGCAGGCCCGCCATAATGTGCAGGATGCTGGGATACGCCTGCGCCAGCGGAATGTGTTGCTCCTTATAGTGGTCCAGGATGGCGTTGTCTATCAGCGGGCCGACGATGCCGGCCGTAGACCACGCCGTCAGCAGACGCCCATGGATGGCCGATACGTTGTATCCGCCAAAGAGGTCCTTCAGGTACGCGGGGATGGTCGCAAAGCCGCCGCCGTACATGCTGATCAACACGCCGAAGACCAGCACGAAGACCGGCAGCGAGTGCATCATCGGCACTGTGTAATACAGCACCGCACCCAGCGCGAAGAAGATCATGTACGTCTGCTTGCGGCCGATGAGATCAGACGTCGACGCCCAAAAGAAGCGGCCCACCATGTTGAACAGCGACAGCAGACCGACAAAACCGCCCGCCGCAACCGCCAGCACGCGTCCGCTGAAGACGTTCTGGATCATCGGCGAGGCCGACTCCAAGATGCCGATGCCCGCTGTCACGTTGAGGCACAACACGACCCAAAGCAGCCAGAACTGAGGCGTGCGCATGGCCGTGTTCACGTCCACGTTGTGCTTTGAGATCATGGCCGACTGCGTGACCGGCGGCACAAAGCCCTCCGGCTTCCAACCCGGCGCCGGGACGCGGATCATGAAGACGCCAAACATCATGAAGAAGAAGTAGAGAACGCCCATGCAGAGGAACGTCATCGCGATGGCGTTGTGACCCGAGGTCTTGAAGTGGGCCATCAGGTTGTTCGCCAGCGGGGCGCCGATCATCGCGCCGCCGCCGAAGCCCATGATCGCGAGCCCAGTCGAGAGGCCCGGCCGGTCAGGGAACCACTTGATCAGCGTCGACACCGGAGAGATGTAGCCCAGTCCCAACCCGACTCCGCCGATCAACCCATAGCCTACAAAGATCACCGCCAGCGAGTGCCAGTGCACCCCAAACGCCGCGACGATGAAGCCCAGTCCAAAACACACCGCTGCCACAAACATCGCCTTGCGCGGGCCTGCCGTCTCCAGCCACTTGCCGAACAGCGCCGCCGATATGCCCAGAATCGCAATGGCGAACGAGAAGATGTAGCCGATCTCCTTGAGGTTCCAGGGAACGCCTGAACTCTGGCTGAAGACCGAAAGCGGTGTGACGAAGACACTGAACGAGTAGACCTGCCCGATGGCAAGGTGAATGGCCAACGCGGCTGGAGGAACCAGCCAGCGGCTGTACCCTGGCTTGGCTACCGAGTACTCACGATCCAGAAACGAAAAGAGACCCATTTGCACGTTCTCCTTACTTACCGACCCAAACTCACGGCAAGTTTCACTACAAGTCAGGCCGCACAATGTTGTAGCACTTTCTTCACTCAACAATCATCTCAATGCAATCTACCCTTTTCAGAGCCTGAACAAATGGCCTACACAAAAGATGCCTGACGCCACTCATCGGATACGCTATTTCACAGTGAGGGCCGGGTGTCTCTGACCTATACTCTGCTGGTACCGGCACACTGGAGACTACCGATTGTGAAGACCAGGCTGAGGACAATAATCGCTGCAGGAGTAACCGCCATGGGCGTTCTTGGAACCGTACTGCCGCTCGCGGCACAGTCGCGCGTCAACACTGCCTCCATGGACTCGTTTCAGATTCCCAGCCACGGCGCCCTGATGAACGCCTTTGTCTACATCGCCGCCGGTGCTGGTCCACACCCGGCCGTGATTCTGCTGCACGGCTTCCCGGGCAACGAGCGCAACCTCGATCTTGCGCAGGCCATCCGCCGCGACGGCTGGGACGTCCTCTACTTCAACTACCGCGGCTCGTGGGGAACCCCGGGCGACTTCTCGTTCTCGCATGGCATCGAAGACGTCACCTCCGCCATCGCCTATCTCCGCGACCCGGCCAACGCCAAACGCCTGCGACTCGACCCCACACGGATCGTGCTCATCGGCCACAGCATGGGCGGCTTTATGACCGTGCAGGCCACTGCTGCCGACCCATCCATCGCGGCTTTCGGGCTCATTTCCGCTGCAGATATGGTTGGCCGCATCCCAGCCAACACACCACCCCAGGCTGAGCCGCAGGTCGTCGCACAGGTATCCAAAGCTCTTGCCGCCGAGGGCATGGCACCGCTCGCAGGCTGCACGCCCGAGAGCCTTGCCCGCGAAACCTTCGAGCATCGCGATCAGTGGCGTTTTCCCCTGAAGGCTGAAGCGCTGAAGACGCGTCCCGCACTCATCATCACCTCCGACGACGGTCTCACCCCTTCCAACGACGCCCTCACCGAGGCACTGCGCAAAGACGGCAACACCCAAGTCACGACGCAGCACTTCCCTACCGACCACGCCTACTCTGACCAGCGGCTTGAGCTATCTGCCGCCGTGCTGGCGTGGTTGAAGACGCTGCCGGTCGCACCCCACTAAGACGCCGCAGCTCCCTCACTCGGCAATCTAATACGCGGGTGCTATCCTTCGGGAAAACCCCGCGCAACCTCGCGCAAGGCTATCCACATGCACCC
Organism: Acidobacteriaceae bacterium; assembly: GCA_903970395.1. Lineage (GTDB taxonomy): Bacteria > Acidobacteriota > Terriglobia > Terriglobales > Acidobacteriaceae > Granulicella. The sequence goes on along the minus strand of CAJCIM010000046.1, from coordinate 4,772 downwards.
ACAGGCTGAGGAGATTGAGATGGCACAGGACTGGTACACGCCGCAGACCGCAACCGCCCCGCCGCCCGTGCCGCAGGGCTTGCGTCCGCTCTCGCTCGGCGAGCTGCTCGACCGCACCTTCTCCGTCTACCGCTCGCGCTTCTGGCTCTTCTCCGGCATCGCCTCCATCTACGCCATCACCGCATTGGCGCTGCAGCTGCTGAACCTGCTCATCCGCCACTTCGTCATCGTGCGCCACGGCTTCCAGACCGGAACGCTCGTCACACTGGTGGGAAGCTTCGTGATGGCGCTGCTTCTTCTGGTGCCCTATGCCATCACCGAAGCGGGCACGGTCTTCGCGCTCAGCGAGGTCTACCTTGGCAACGGCACCTCCGCCAAAGATGCCATTCGCGGTACCATCGGCCGCTGGTACCGCTACATCGGCATCGCCTTCTGGGTGGGCTTCAGTTTCTGCTGGGCACCGCTGCTGCTGTGGATACCAGCGTTCATCATCATCCTGGCGCTTCGCAGCGTCGGTCTGGCATGGCTCGCCGGACTGCTCTTCGTCCTCGGCTTCTGCGCGTTGCCCTACAGCGTATGGGCGGTTCTGCGTAACATGCTTGCCGTGCCAGCTTCGGTGATCGAAGCAGCGCCCGTGCGCGCCGCCATACGCCGCAGCAAGGTGCTCACGCAGGGGGCCAAAGGACGCATCTTCGTCGTCCTGCTCATCGCTGCAGCACTCGGCATGACCGCAGGCATGCTGCAGATACCGCTCTCGATCGTCGTCCTTAAGAATCCTCTGCAGGAGCACAACCTCGTGCAGTCGGTTAGCCTGATCGTCAACGCGCTGGCGCAGGTGGTCATCATTCCCGTTGGCCTCATCGGCCTCTCGCTGGTGTACTTCGACCAGCGCGTGCGGCAGGAGGGCTTCGACCTGCTGCTGATGCTCGGCCCGCAACAACCTGTCGCGCCCGTTCCCGAAACCGTCGTCTACGCAGAGTCCTCGCTGGACCCCGCCAACCCCTTTGGAAACGATGGCCGCCTCTAAGCCGACGCGCTCCGCGCTGCAACTCCTGCTTTTGATTACGCTGCTATCACTCGGCAGCGCGCTCCACGCCGCACAGGCCGCCACGCCGCCTTCGCTCTCCACGGCAGACCCAACCACCCTCGCCAACGAGGCCACGAACTTCCACCGCGCACGCGAGACTGCCAACGAGGTCCTTCGTCGCCCGGAGTTCCGGCGCGACGCCGTCACGAGCTGGTGGAACCAGAAGAAACTTGCGATGACCCGCGCGCTCGGCCGCATCTTCTCGCGCGTCAGCCGGCTCGGCTCGGCCGTGCCCTGGCTGGCTCGCCTGCTGGAGTGGCTGCTCTTCGGCGGCGCGGCGCTCGGCCTGCTGCTCTTCGTGCTGCGCGAACTCCGCCGCCAACGCCTGCAGGTCTCGCTCACCGGCAGCACCATCAAGGCAGAAGCGTGGTCGCGCGAGGCCGACGACTGGTCTCAGCGCGCCGACGCCTTCGCACAGCAGGGACAGTGGCGCGACGCCGTCCACTGCCTCTACTGGGCTGCCATCGTCCTGCTTGAGTCGCGCCGCGCATGGCGGCACAACCCCACTCGCACGCCACGGGAGTACGTCCGTCTGCTCCGCACCGGCTCGCCACAACACACCGCGCTACGCGGCCTCACCCAGATCTTCGAGCGCACCTGGTACGGCCTGCGCGACACCACTCAGCTCGAGTACACCGACGCTCGCCGACTCTACGACAGCCTGGTCACCGCAAGCGGCAGCGCCGCCTCACTCAAGGCCGAGCGGCTCGATCCGCAGACCGCGGAGGGCCTGTGAGCGCACGCTCCGCAAACAACGCAAAGAAGATGAGCGCCGACCAGCGGCTGATCCTCTGGCTGGTCGCAATCATGGCCGTGCTCATCGTCGGCGTCACCCTGCTCGCGCCGCAGCAGGACGCTGAAGACCCAACGCCGCTCAGCACCAACAACGGCCCACTCGGCACCAAGGCAGCCTACCTCACGCTCGAAGCCCTAGGCCACAAGACCTCGCGCTGGAACAAATCTCTTGACGAACTCAACGCGAAGCTCACCGACGCGCAAGCCGCCAACACCACTTTGGTATTGATCGAACCCGTCTACGAGGCCACCGAGGAAGCCGAGCTCCGCGTGCAGATGGACCGCTTTCTCAGGCGCGGCGGCCACCTGCTTATCACAGGCCACTTTGGCGCGCGCCTGCTCGGCGGTACAACGGACACGCCGGAGCTGCTGCAGACGCTCTGCCAGACGCAGCCGCAGGGCAACTCCGCGCTCGCCCGCGCCGGCCACGTGCAGTTCAGCAATCACGGTGGCCTGGCGCTCGAAGGCAAGAACGCCTTCCCAAAGAGCGTAACCGTTACACAGAAGTGCGGTAAGAATGCGGTCGTCGTCTCGTTTTCCGTCGGCAAGGGCGACGTCGTCTGGTGGACCTCCGAGACACCCATCGTCAACGCCGAGCTGAAGAACGATCACGCGCTGAAGCTCATCCTCGCCAGCATCGACGGCGCGCAGTACTCCGACAACAAGCCGCCGCGCGACGTCATCTTCGACGAGGCCATGCACACTGTCACGCGCACAAAATGGAGCGTCACCCACGGCCTGCCCATCCTCTGGATCAGCCTGCAGACCGCCGCGCTCGTCGTGCTGCTGCTCTTCAGCTTCAGCCGCCGTCGCGGGCCCGTACGCATGCCCGTCGCTCTGCCGCGCAGCTCGCCGGTAGAGTTCGCAACCTCCATGGGCGACCTCTACGAAAAGGGCGAGGCCACCGCCGCCGTCACCGAGGCCGCGCGCCGCCGCCTGCTGTACGCACTTACGCACGATATCGGCCTGGCACAGGACACCATCCAGTCCGGCCCCGAGGCCGTCGAAGCCGCTCTGGTGCAGCGGCTAGGCGTCATAGTGACGCCACTTGCCGCAGGCATAGCCGAGCACCTACGCGAAGCGCACGAGGCCGCCCACGCGAGGCTATCGTTGAAGAGCACGCTGAAGCTGACCCAGGCCCTGAGCGAAGATGCCGAGCGCCTACGCGAGGCCATCGCACCAGCAAAGGCACACAAAGAGTTGGAGCTTGCAACACAGAAGGAGCAGTCATGAGTGAAGAGATGCAGCAAGAGGCCCAGCAGCAACCAGCACATACCTCCGGCGTCGCCGCCGCCAGCGAGCTCTTCGCGCGCGGCCACGAGCAGATCGGTCGCGTAATCGCCGGCCAGCAGGAGGCTGTCTCGCAGGCGCTGCTCACCATGCTCTGCGGCGGGCATGCGCTCATCGAAGGTGTACCCGGCGTCGCCAAAACACTCGCCGTGAAGACACTCGCACGCTTCCTCGGCATCGACTTCCGCCGCGTGCAGGGCACACCGGACATGATGCCCGCCGACATCCTCGGCACCAACGTCTTCTCGCCGAAAACGGGCGAATTTGCCTTCCATCGCGGCCCTGTCTTCACGCAGTTCCTGCTCACCGACGAGATCAACCGCATGCCGCCGCGCACGCAGGCCGCGCTGCTGGAGTCGATGGAAGAGCGCCAGGTCACCTCCGACGGCGAACGCCACCAGCTCGACGAACTCTTCACCGTCTTCGCCACGCAAAACCCCATCGAGTTTGAAGGCACCTACCCGCTGCCCGAGGCGCAGCTTGACCGCTTCCTGCTCAAGATCAAAGTCCCTTACCCCGACACCGCCGACGAGCGCACCGTGCTCGAACGCCACCACATCGCACATACCGGCGTCGGCCTCGGAGACATACCCATTGAGTCCATCCCCTTCGAACTGCTCACCGCCGCGCGCCGTGAGATCCGAGCCGTCCGCGTCGAACCGGCGATCTTCGACTATCTGCTCGCCGTGGTGCGCCGCACCCGCGAGTGGCCCTCGATCGCGCTAGGCGCCAGCCCTCGCGCCAGCACCAGCCTGCTGCTCGTCGCGAAAGCACTCGCCGCGCGCGAAGGCCGTGACTTCGTCATCCCCGACGACATCAAGGAAGCCGCGCAACCCGTCCTGCGGCACCGCCTCGTCCTCCGCCCCGAAGCCGAACTCGAAGGCATCGACGCCGACCGCGTCATTCGCGATGTGTTGGCTGCTACGCAGGTGCCGAAGTAACCGATGCAGACGCTAATCCCTCAACCCGCGACAGCAGTAGCCTCACCCAGAGGCAAGCTGGGCCGCGCTCTGGGCTTCGGCCTCACGCCGCTGACGCTCATTCTCTTTTGCGCTGGCCTGCTCTTCGCGATCCCTGCCTTCTTCCATCCGCATGACATCTACTTCATGCTCGCGTGGGATGGCTTGCTGCTGCTTGCGGCCCTCATCGACATCTTTCTGCTCCCGCGCCCTGAAAGCTTCACCATCACACGCAGCTTTCTCGACTCGCCACAACTCGGCCAGGCCACACGCATCGAGCTCGCCGTGCGCCTCGACACCGACAAAGTCCTCGACGTTCACCTCATCGACGACCTGCACGAATCCCTCGTCGGTGCGCCAGCCACCCAGCGTCTCACCGTCTTCCCGCGCGAAGACGCCATCAGCAACACAACGATCTACCCACGACAGCGCGGCGACTTCGCGCTAGGCAGCATCTATCTGCGTTATCGCGGAGCACTCAAGCTCACCGAGCGCTGGGCCGTCGCAACGCCGGTCACCACTACGAATGAGGGCAAGCCGCAGTCGCAGCGCGTCCGCGTCTACCCCGCGCACGAGGACTCCCGCGACAGCACCGCGTTCTACCTCCTCCGCGCACGGCAGATCGAGATGCAGAAGCGCCG